>NZ_JAILNU010000101.1 GCF_024691275.1 Ruminococcus sp.
AATTGATCTATGCAGAAAAATTCCATCTGTCTTCTGTTTTCAGCTTCTTGTTTCAGCATTATTTTCACCGCCTTATTTTCTATCTTACCATAGTACACAGAAAAAGTCCAGCCGAAAGCTGGACTTTTTTGACAGGCTGCAGCTTGTACAATCCGTACAAGCTGACTTTTTTCTTCAGAAATCTTACACTTTCAAAGCTTCAGTATTATATTGAGTCGTTCCTTGTTATATTCAGCGGTAATAGTGCCGCCCATGCGCTCCACCAGAGTACGCGCTATGGAGAGTCCAAGACCTGTGGAATGATGTGCAGCTTCGACTGTGTAGAAACGGTCAAAGAGCTGCTCCACATCAACAGCGGAGAGCTCCTTTGTCGTGTTTGAAAATGTTATATCACCCGTATGGAAAAGGAAAATTTCAAGGTCGCCGCCGCTGTATTTAACAGCGTTGTTAAGCAGATTTGAGAAAACCCTTGACAGTGCCGCCTTGTTGACAAATCGTTCCACGCGTTGCTCCGTCAGCTCTATTTTCGGCTCTATGCCGCGGCTTTTCAATGCAGGATAAAAGCTGCTGATACTCTCCGCAAGAAGCTGATTTACAAAGACGTTTTCACACTCCATTTCGGTGTCGTCGGTAACTATGACCGAGTAGCGGAAGAGTTCCTCGGTAAGCTGCTTCATCATGTCGGCACGCTCGTGCATTATGTCAAGATAGCGCTGCTGCTTCTCAGTATCGCCGGTCTTGCCGAACATATCCAGATAGCCGCATATCGCCGTAAGCGGAGTCCTCAGGTCGTGGGATATATTGGTAATGGCATTTTTCAGCTCAGTATTGCCAAGCTCATAGCGAAGCTGCTGTTCACGTATTTCTTTCAGCTGCTTGTTGAGGCTGTCGGCAAGCTTGCACATATCCCTGTCGCGGCAGGAAATACCGATAAGGGCGTTGGTATCCTTTTTTATTATATCAGGCATTGCAGCTGTGATCTCTTTTGCTGATTTTTTCAAAAGGCAGACCTTGACTGTAAGAAATATAATCACAGCAGCCATGACAAAAAAGATCACATAAATCAACTCAATTACCTCATTTCATATCGTGTTTTCTGAAATAAACTATAGTGAGTATGAGCATGGCAGCGCCTGATATAACAGCGCATACCACAGTCAGAAGCGGTTTGTCGGGAGCGGTCAGTACGCTGAGGCTTTCAAGCTGTCCCTGTGGGAAGAAACGGAATATGAGCTCCGCAGTCTCATTTCCCGCGAGCGCTTCATATCCAAGCGTGGAAAAAAGCATAAGTGAGAACTGTATCAGGAACATTACGGCAACGCTGCGGACATCCTCGATAATAACGCATACGAGCATACTCATGAATATATTGCTGAGAACAAGTATAAATACAAGAAGAAGGTTTTTTACAACGTTGTCTCCATGAACTGCTGAAAGATCATAGGAAAGGAGCGAAGCTGAAACAAAAGCAGCCGTTTCGTAAACTGCAAAGAAAAGAATAGTTACCAGTGTAAAGCATATTGCCCATGAAAGGATTATATTGACTCTGCTGTGACCGATTATCAGCTTGTTTCTGATAGCTCCGCTGGTAAATTCAGTGGATATGTTAAGAGCGATGACCGCCCCGATAAATATGGGAAGTATCAGTAATGCACCGCCCTCGGGAATTGATGTGAAAGCGTTGTCCTCCTTGTTGAGAAGTACGAATATCACAGAAAGCAATGCCGTGATTATCATTCCGTAATATAATGACTTTGCCTTTAATATCCTTGACATATCAGCGTTAAGAAGCTTACTCATCACTGCCCCCCCCTACAAGAGAAATAAAGAAGCCTTCCAGAGTTTCATCGTGTTCTGTACAACTCAGTATCTCACAGTTTTCCTTTTCTAAGGCAGCCGAAAGTTTGGATATATTCGGCTTTGCATAGATATCAATGTAGTTGTCGCCGATGACCCTGTATTCAAGCTTCATATCGTCCAGAGCTCTTACAGCCGCAGAGGTATCCGTTACCGTGACTCTTATGCATTTTCGGCAGGCAGCTTCGAGATCCTCTGCGCTCATTTCGCGGACAATAGAACCCTTGTCGATAAAGCCGTAATGTGTTGCAAGCCTTGCAAGTTCATCAAGGATATGTGATGAGATAAGGACAGTGATATTGCGCTCACGGTTGAGCTTTAGTATAAGCTCGCGTATCTCAATGATGCCCTGCGGATCAAGTCCGTTTATGGGCTCGTCGAGAATGAGAAAATCAGGATTCCCGCAGAGAGCAACTGCGATACCGAGGCGCTGTCTCATACCGAGGGAGAAATCCTTAGCTTTCTTCTTGCCAGTATTTTCAAGTCCTACAAGCTTCAGCAGCTCCGTTATCCCTTCAAAGCTTGGAAGCCCGAGCAGTCTGTACTGGTATTTCAGGTTATCCTGTGCAGTCATTTCGGGGAAAAGTGACGGAGTTTCCACAACAGCGCCGATACGCTTGCGTGAGTCTGATATCGCAGCATCCGTGTTTTTTACGCCGTATATCTCAAACTCGCCATCCGTCGGGAACTGCATACCGCATATGAGGCGTATCAGCGTGGTCTTGCCTGCGCCGTTCCTGCCTACAAATCCGTAAACAGAGCCCTTTGGCACACTCATGGTCACGCCGCTGAGAGCTTTGAAATCCTTATATTGCTTGCAAAGAGCATTAGTTTTCAGAACATAGTCCATATTATGACCTCCTTTTGTTTCTGAAAACAGTATATCACACAAAAGTTAAGAAATCGGTTAAGGAAACAGTTAAGATAGGGTTAAGTTTTTTTCGTCATCATAAAGCCAATGCCCCAGACCGCTGAGATATATTCTTTTCCTGTTACCGCTTTCAGCTTACGGCGCAGATTATGGATATGTATTTTCAGTGAATCCTCGGTACAATCGGGAGTATCATCGCTGATACGCTCCAGTATGGTCAGCTTTGCCACCACCTGCTCGGGATTCTGCATCAGAAGCTTCAGTATGGCATATTCCGTCCTTGTGAGCTTTATCTCTGTACCATTAACATCAACGGTATGAGTGTCTGTATTCAGCGTTATACCGCAGAAGCTCAAAGCTGCCTTGTCCGTATTGCCACTGTTTTTTCTGAGCTGTACAGCGATACGGGCAAGAAGCTCCTGCATATCGAATGGCTTGGTGATGTAATCCGCCGCGCCGCCGAGGAGAAGCTCCACCTTGTCTGCAACATCAGCTTTAGCGCTTACTATAATAACAGGGATATCCTTTATCTGAGGAAGGAGCTTTTCTCCGCTGAGTCCGGGGAGCATAAGGTCAAGGAGTATCAGGTCTGGCTTTTCTTTTGAGAGCAGCATAAGAGCCTCAGTGCCCGAATATGCCGCGGAAATCGTGTAGCCCTCGGCAGTCAGGGCTTCTGAGAGCATTCCGCTGATATGTTCGTCATCGTCGAAAATAAGAATGTGGGACATAGTTCACCTCGAAACATTTTTATTATAGCATTTATTATATCATTTATTTTAGTGAATTGCAAGTTTGAAAATCATTTGTGGGATTATTTCTTATGCATTGCAGAGCGCACATACCATGTCAGTTGTATATAAGTGCGCCCTTGGTCTTAACAAGAGAAATATCACTACTGGGAATTCATGAAAAGTACAGTGCTTATGAAGACAGAAGTGCTTGTTTTTTATTGTAGTAGTACAGAAAAATGATTCCTACAAAAGCATTAACGGATTACATTTTTGATTTCAAATGGATTTCGGAATATGATGATTTTCAGTGAAAGCGTCTCCTGCGATACAGAGAAAAACTGAAAGAGTTTTTGGCTCATTCAGAGCGCTTGGGAGAATAGCAAGCATCGCCAGTGCCAGTACACTTTGGCATTTCACTCAAAAGCTGTATTTGCTTTTTCAGCGGGGAGCAAGCATATCAAGTGTACGTACACTTTCGATTTTTTGAAAAATCGAAACACTTGCGGCTTGCTTTACTGAGATATTCCCAGTCCCTTTGTCTTTATGCTGAAATTAGTATAAGCTCAGCTTGCTTTTCGACGAAAAATATTATATTTGAACACAGTTTTTTCTTCAGAACAACTTTCTACGAAATGAACAATTTCCTTTTGGTATTTTACAGTAGTTTTCGAGAAATTCAGCGCATTGTATAAACAGGGAAAATCTTATCTCAGATAATTATAAGTCACCAAAGAATACTTCAAATTACAGCATTTATTTCTCGGTATACTTTAATTTGCATTATTGTCGGAGTTATGATACAATAAAGGCACAGGATTTCCAGTAAGCTCTGTCACAAAAAATGTTTGATACATAAAAAAAAGTAGTGACAAGTCGGAAAATCTGTGGCATAATTTCAGCATAGTATTCGACTGTCGGAAAGGAAAGTTTTATGTACAGACAGTCATTTAAAATCATCACCTCTAAAGTAACGGAGGTGAGCTTATGAACATTCAGGAACGCAGAAACAAAGACGGCAAGATAACTTCATATCGTATCAGAGTTTTCGATCACCGCGATACCGAAAACGGGTAAACAAGTTTTCAGAAATCTCTCTATTAAATATGACAACAGCTAGAGCGAGAGCTGGAACAGGAAAAATGCCGAGAAGCAAGCTGCAATATTCGAGAAAGGTATAGAGGAACAAACTTTAACAGATTCACGAATTACTTTTGCAGAATATGCAGAGTATGTTATCGGTATTAAAGAGAAGTCCGACATTACTGAAGGTACAGCTATAGCCTACCGACAAGTGCTCAAAAGTATAGAGAAGCATATCGGTCACATTCAGCTTAAAAATCTCGTACCGAATGTACTGAACAAGCTATACTCCGAACTCCTTGAATGTGGTAAAAGCAAGAAACATGTGAGATATATCCATAGTGTAATACGCATAATTCTTGCATTTGCAACAAAAGAAGGTATTATTCCGAAAAATTATGCAGCTTATGCTACACCGCCCAAAAAGGAAAAGGTGGAGATAAAGGCTCTGACAGAAGAACTTCAGAATTTTTTCAAAGCTCTTTATTCAGAAGGAACAAACTATACCTAGGAGAACATCTCAAGGTAGATGCAGCAAGAAGCTGGCTCACCTATTTTAATGAGACTCACGGCCTTCCGCATTTCTATCCGCATCAGCTGAGACATACAGCAATCAGTTTACAGCTCAAAGCAGGTATCTTACTGATGTTGCCAGGCGTGCAGGACATTCGAGATCTGATACAACATTAATGTATTATGCTCATTCGATGACCGAGAATGACAGACATTCCTGTGAAGCCGTAACCAAAATACTTCCTGATAAACCTGAAATCAAGGGAGCATAAAACAAGTTACCGCAGTTGACCAAAAGCTACAAAAGTTGCCCTTTTGTTGACCAAATGCATATTCAGTAATGCAAAAGGACTCTTATGTGGCTTTGTTATGCGGTATAAGACAAGATTGTTCAAGTAAATCGGAATTTCATGAGTTACAAAAATGGAATGGAGGAATACTAAATGAAAGACTTAGGAGCAAAAGCGTTTTCTTACGGATATGCATCACCCGTATTGATGGCAGCGACATACAACGATGACAATACAGTTAATGTGATGAATCTTCACGAAGTGACCAGAACAAATGCCGGAGATCTGGTATGCTGTATCGGCAAGCCGAAAAAGAGTCATGCGAACATCGAAAAGAGAAAAGCTTTTACCCTTACTCTCGCCAATGAAGCCTTAATGAAGGAAAGCGACTATCTCGGTACAGTATCAGGATACAGAGTTCCCGACAAGTTTGAAAGAACAGGTCTGAAAGCGGTAAAAAGCAAATTTGTAGACGCACCGATCATCGTCGGCAGTCCTGTGGTCATTGAGTGCGAGCTTATCGAATTTATTGAAAAAGGCAATTTCACAGCTGTGCTTGCGAGAGTAGTAAATATGGCGGCAGATGAAACCGTGCTTGGCGAAGACGGTAAGATCGACACAGGAAAAATCGGAATGATCTTCTGCGAATCCTTCAGTAACAGCTATTACAAACTTGGCGAGAAAGTTGGCAAGGCTTGGAGTGAAGGAAAAGTATTCTTGAAATAAACAAATCCTGATATATTTTATCAGCCGTGTAAAATGATAATGCAATGCCCCGAAGCATTTCAACTGCTTCGGGGCAAAACTTCTATATAAGTATCTGTATTAAAGACTGCCTTTTGAAGTGTATTATTTTATCACAATGGGTTCGGACCAATAGTCCTGATTGTATATATCCGAGAAGCGGTAGAGGATATGACACGCACCGTTTCCGACATTGGTATTGCTGATGGCCATATTTTCGGAATATGTTATCTGGTCGCCGATGAAGTAGCTGTCCTGATACTCCATATCATAGCTGTAGTAATCGCAGATGAAGTCCAACTTGTCGCCGACATTGAGCTCAGTGAGGTTCTTAGCAACTGCATTTGTTTCACCGTTAACGTAATCTGTTGAAGCACCTGCGATATATCCGTCGGGGTGAGAATCGTCAAAAACGATAATGAGATTAACTCTTTCGCCGTTGAGAAGTGCGGGCACATAGCCTCTGGTGATCTGTTCTGAGCCGTTATTTGTTGTATCGGTGTGATAGTAAGCAACTACATTTCCGTTGATCGAGAGCCAGTTCTTTTCGGTGTCGGCAATAAGGTCACCGTCATCTGTAAACGAGTAGATGTTGTCAAGTCCGAGGTCGATATATCCCGTACCGTCGTCGTAGAACATATTAAGATCGAGCTTGTGGACCATTTCCCACTGTGATTCGGAGAGCTTCATGGTGTATGAATTGTTATTCTTCTCCCATGTGAGCTTAGAAGCGTCAAAATAGTGGGTCGAGAGGTACTCTGCTTCATCATCAATGTCTGTATCTTGCATGAACTCTGTATTTGTGCTGTCAAGACCGTCTATGCTTCTTCCGCCGCCAAGGAAGCTTGAAAGGAGCGAGCCTATCATGTCTGCGCTGCCTGATGAGCCTGATGAACCGCCGAGTCCGAACAGTGAGCCAAGAGGCGAACCGGTGCCGCCTGCTGCGATCTGTCCGCCTGTTTCAAGCTTTGCGAACTGCTTGATGCACTTTGAGTACTCGGAATCCATTCCGATCTTGTCGTAAGTTTTGCAGGCGCTGTCAACGTAAGATGTGCGCTGATATGGGAAGTATATCGAAACACCGTAAGCATTGGTCATGTTTGATGATGTTTTGTTGTACTTTACTGCATTCTTGAGTGCTTTTGTGAGAGCTTTTCCTTCGGAAGTTCCGACATTCTCAGCAAGGTTTACAAGATCTACCTGATCTATTCGGCTGCTTTCGGCAAATTCTCTTGTGGAGTATCTTGCGTTGGAAATATCCTTGTATTCGTCCTTGGATATCTTTGTGCTTATAGATTTTGCGAAAGCGTTAAGGTCATTGGGGACGGTATTTGAGAACTCGGCAAGGTCGATAACGGAAAGAGTGGTCTTCTGACCGCGGCACTTCTTTGCACACTCTGAAACGAAATCGTCTACGATATTCTTTCCGATGTCAAGTGTAGGCATTGAGGTGTTCTTGCCAAGCTTTGTGAGCCAGTTTGTGTAATACCAGCCGATACCGGGTTCTGTTTCCTCAGATGCGATGAGGTAGTCTGCGTGTTCATTGAGCATGAGAGCTGTTTCGGCTGTTGCCATGAGGCAAGCGTCAAAGCCGATAAAGTCGAACTTTACCTTGCTTGCTCTGAGCGCCTGATCTACTCCTGCAAGGCTCATAGAACCGCTGCTTTTGTTCTTTTCATCGTAGCCGTAGCCTGTTACAGATCCGCCGCCGTGATCCCAGAGAATGAGTTCATTTCTGTTAGCAGGGAAGTGCTCGGCGCAGAACTGAATGAATGAAGAAAGATTATTCGGGTCGGTCATAGCCTTATTTCCAGCATCATCAACAAGTCTGTCGATCTGACCGTTCTTGATCTGGTAGATCTGGTTGACCTTGTTGCTGACACCGTTTGTTTTCCACTTTGAGCAGCCGCCTGTGAATACAATGACATTTACATTGTCGCCGTATGAAGCGTTTTTCATTTCTTCCATATCAGACGATGCCATGCCGTACTTTGATTCAAGGTCAGTGCCGCACATATATACCATTATAGTAACAACGTCCTGATTATTTCCTTTGATGACAGTTCTCTTGTCGCGTGAGCCTGTTGCAACGCTTGTATCAACAGCAGTATCACTGGTAGAGCTTCCTGCTGATGTGTTTGATGAGCTGAAATCAAATCCTGCAGGAGCAGAACCGCTTCCGCCTGTGAGGGAGCCCATAAGATCGCCTGCACCGCTGCCGCCTAAGAATTTGAATATAAGTAAGCCTATGACAAGGAGAGAAGCAAGTCCGCCACCGCCAGCCGCAGCTCTTTTCATTCCGCCGCCTCCGCTTGTTGAACTGCCTGTATAACTTCCTGAGCCGACAGGTCCTGTTCCGAGTCCTTCGCCTCGTCTATGTGCTCCATTACCGCCTGAAGTGACGTTTTTGCGTCTGCCCTGCGGTCTGTTCTGATTAGGATCCATATTTACCTCCGTGTGTTTTACTCTTTAGTGTGGAAAAATGCTCACACACATATATTTTACACATTTTCACATGGAATGTCAAGGAAAATAGCAGATCAGAAATGGATTTTGTAAAAAAAAAGCACAGTGCCGCTGCCTTAGACAACACTGTGCGTTATATATTTTTATTGCTTTAAAATCAGTTTGCGGAGCGCGATATTATCGAAAACATCTATTGTTCCGTCGCCGTTTATGTCTGCTGCCGAAGGCTCTGTGAGAGCTGCTGTGCCGAGAAGATACTTCTGGAGCATTACGAGGTCGGCAGTGTTAAGAGCTCCGTCAGCGTTAACATCTCCGACGATAAGCTTTTCTTCCTCAGCGATAATTGGTTCGAGCACGAATTTCTGTGTGTTTGCACCTGTGAAAGCTTCCATGCCGAGCTTTTCTGTATTCAGCTCTATGCAATTTTCGGCATTAAGTACAGAGTAGGAGCCGTCCTTGTTGCAAATGATACGGAAGCTCTGTTGTTCTGAGCCTGTGAACTCAGAGAGTGAAAGCTCATTGTTACCGACAGTAAGAGCTTTTCCGGACATATTTTTTATTGAATAGCTGCCGTCGTCAAGCTTTGTAAAGTTCCAGATATTATCGTTGAGGGTGCTGCTGTTCTGTGTGAGCTGACCGTTGTGGCTGCCTATGGACTGACCGCTGTCAGTGCAGCGTACAGTATAGTTACCGTTGCTTACAAATGAATGAACGGGAGTGATGCTCCATATCTGACAGCCGCCCTCCCAGTAATTCCACTGATTAACATTGCCGCCGTTTTCTTTTGACCATTCGTAAACATCAAGACCGCCTGTATCCTTTGAGCATTTGGATACTATACCGTACTCAGTGCCGAACTTCTTTAGCTTAAAGAGCTGATTGTCTGCGCCTGTGTACTGCTGAAGCTCCACATTCACGCCGTCGTCAGCGGAATCCTGAGCAACTGCTATACACCTGGACTCGTCACCAATGGAAACAATGCGGAAATAGTCCTCATCAACAGATATAAAGCGCCACTGCTGTGCCCAGCTGCCGTTGCGCTCCCACTGCTGGATATTCGTACCGATATCCAGTTTTCCGTTTGGCAAGTCTATAGCTTTGCCGCTGTTATGATTGATAATATAATAAGGTACGCCGCTGAGAAGCTCGGTTTTGCTGAGATATTCAGCCTTGCTGCTTCTCGAGACAGTATCGGCTTTGTTGATGAGCTGAGAGTTTTGGTCTGTGAAGTCGGCTGTACCGGAACGGTCGCTGCCGCTGAACTGTTTTGTCTGAGCTCCCCATATAGTCTGGTTGTTGCTGCCGACTGCTGTAAAGGACATGACCTTTTTGCCGTTTTCGTCCTTGGCAGCGAGGAAATATCCGTAGTAAGCCTGTCCGCCTATGGTTATTTCAGCTTCGGCGTTGTCCTTAGCCTGTGACCATTTACCGCTTACGCTTCCGCTGATAGTTCCGTCCTCATTGAGCTTTATCGTACTGTAATTGATTATCTTTCCGTCTGTGGAGTTCCCGTGGTTAATGAACTCATATTCGCCGATGATATCGGATTCGTTGTAGCCGCTTGCAGAGATATCATCTCCCGAATACTCATAGGGAGCAACTACAGGCCAGCCTTGTGAATTGAAATACATGGAATGTACGCGGACTTCGTGGTATTCTGCACCGTCATCAAAACGTGTATGGTAGAACAGATACCACTTGCCGTCATCATCGCGGAGTACCGAGTTATGTCCGCAAGCCATGTAAGCTTTGCTGAGAGAGCTGAATTTATAGTTGCCCATTACTTTCAGACCTGTGGAATTAAGATCGGGATTTGTGGGGAGAACAGCCTGTCTGCCTGCGGGGTCTGTAAAGGGACCGAGTGGCGATGCTGAGCGGAACACACGCATATTGTAACCGCCTGTGGAGGTCAGTCCGCCGAAGGTTACCCATAAATAATAGTAGCCCGTGTCGGCGTTGTACTCGATGAAAGGTCCTTCACCTGATTTTCCGTAGCCGCCCGATATTTTTGTGCCGAAGTAGCTGTCCACCATTCTGCCGTCAGATGTCGTACCGGTTTTCGGGTGTATGCACTGACCTGTCTTAGGATCTATTTCAAGGGAAAAAATACCTCCCGACCATGAACCGTAGCACATATACATTTTGCCGTTTGTATCAAAGTAGATAGTTGGGTCGATGGCATTAGGGAAGAGCTTGTTGTTGAAGTTGTTCTTGTTGAACCAGCTGTTGTTGAAGGTCACCTTGCCCTGAGCGATAAGCTCGTCAACGTTAGTGGAGGTGTATTTTCGGTTGACGTTTTTTGTGTTGCTTTTAGCATAGCTGTCGTTATTGGTGAAGCCCGAGTATATCAGCGTATCCACAAATGTGTACGGACCTTCGATATTCTTTGAAGCTGCATAAGCGATGACCGAGCGCATATAGGTCGATGAGGTGCAGAAGTACATGAGGTATGCGCCCTTGGTGCCGTCTGAGTTTATGTAATCAGCGTCCCAGACCACATCAGGAGCCCATACAGCAAATCCGCCTGCACAGTCTTCAAGGTCTTCGCCGGCCCATGCGAAGGCTTTTTTCAGGTTCTGGGAAAGGTTGCCGAACTCCACATTGTTTGTGGTGGCATATCCGTTTGAAAAGCGTTTCCAGTTTTGCAGGTCTTTTGATTTTGCGGCTTCAATATGAGAGCCGAAGACATAGTATGTGTCATTTGTTTTTATTATCGACGGATCGTGTACCGATACACGATCTACGGCAGCTGCTGAAATGCCTGTAACAGCCGATAGCATCATGCAGCCCGACAAAACAGCAGCAATTAGCTTGTTAGTTTTCATTTTAATATCCTCCAATACAAGTTTGCTGATAGTATTATAGCTTTTTTTGTTGATTTTGTCAATAAAACGTAGATGCACAAAAATATTTTAGATATGTATAATAATATTTGATATTGTATGTGTTTTTATAGTACCAGAAATAATGTCCTTACTTTAATTAAATTTATGGAATCATACGATTTTTTTGCCGAACTATTTGCATCGGTGTCAAACTGTGCTATAATCTATATGTATTCATGAATATTCAAAACTGAAAAGGTAAACGGTGCCTCTGCCGTTTTGGCGGTACAAGAGGGTAAAAGGGAAGCAGGTGAAAATCATGCACGATCTCGTCACTGTATTGGAGCAGCATACTTCCATGCTCTGAAGGGCAGCCACTGAGAAATCGGGAAGGCGGAAAATGTGTTATTGCTCCTGAGTCAGGAAACCTGCCGTTTATCGGTACAGAGCTGTTATGCTCAGATCACGAGGCATTGATCGTACCATTGCTCCGTTTTTACAGGAGCTTTTGTTGTCATGCCTTCCGTTATGCGGAGGGTATTTTTATGCACGACCTTTGTCTTTGAATGATGACAGGAGGAAATGAAAATGAAAAGAATGATCGCTGCTGTTTCAGCACTCACACTTACTGCTGCTTGTTTCGTTTCATGCGGAAGCGAAAAGAAAGATGATAAGACCGAAAAGGCAACCGAAGCAGTAACAACTGAGGCTGTAACTACAACAGAGGAGGCTGCTACAGAGGAACAGACGACCACTGAGGCTGCTGAGGAAGATGATGAGGAGAATTACGATACAGGAGATGCTTCTCTCGACAATGTACGCAATCAGGACGATATCGGTGAGAATGAGCTTCTCGTTATCAGCTTCGGTACAAGCTTCAACGACAGCCGCCGTCTTACTATAGGAGCTATTGAGAACGCTCTCGAAAAGGCTTTCCCGGATTATTCTGTTCGCCGCGGATTTACTGCTAATATCGTTATCGACCATGTTGAGAAGCGTGACGGTATAAAGATCGACGACATTGAAGATGCACTCAAGAGAGCTGTAGATAACGGCGTAAAGAACCTTGTTGTTCAGCCGACACACCTTATGAACGGACTTGAGTATGAGGAACTCACAGACAAGATCGCTGAGTATTCCGATGCATTCGAGAAGGTTTCTATTGGTGAGCCGCTCCTTATGAGCGACGATGATTTCACTAAGGTAGAAAAGGCTATCACTGACTGGACTAAGGAGTATGACGACGGTGAGACTGCTATCTGCTTCATGGGTCACGGTACAGAGGCAGATTCCAATGCTATCTATCAGAAGATGCAGGATCTCCTTGCTAAGGACGGATTTGCAAACTACTATGTAGGCACTGTTGAGGCTGAGCCTTCCGTTGAAGATGTACTCGAAAAGGTAAAGGCAGGCAGCTATAAGAAGGTTGTCCTTGAACCTCTTATGGTAGTTGCCGGCGACCACGCTAACAACGATATGGCAGGCGACGAAGAGGATTCATGGAAGTCAATATTTGAGGCTGAGGGCTATGAAGTAAAGTGCTTGCTGAGAGGTCTTGGTGAAAACGAAGAAATCCAGAAGCTTTATGTTGAACACGCTCAGAAGGCTATAGATTCAATCAAATAAATATCAGAGCAGTCGACGTTATGTCGGCTGCTTCTTTAAAAGGTGATAATTATGAAAAAAAGTATTCTTATATCCGCTGTATTGCTTGTTGCTGCGTCATTCTGCTCATGCTCGGACAACGCCGCGCCTGAAACAAATGTGGAGACAACTACAGAAGCCGTTACCACTACTGCTGCCGAAACAACTGCCGAGCCGACTACCGAGCAGGTAACAGCTCCGCAGCAGGAAGTAGGCTATGATGGGATGAAGGCTTTATCTGCTGATTCCGTAAAAGAGGGCGAGTACGATATAAATGTTGATTCAAGCTCGTCCATGTTCAAGGTAACAGCCTGCAAGCTAACAGTCAAGGACGGTAAGATGACCGCTAAAATGACTATGAGCGGAAGCGGCTACGAGTACCTTTTCATGGGAACAGGCGAAGAAGCTGAAAAGGCTGATGAAGCTGATTATATACCTGCTGAGGAAAGCAGCGATGTTGTTGAGTTCATTGTACCTGTTGAGGCTCTTGACAAGGAGATAGATTGTGCAGCTTTCAGCAAGCGCAAGGAACAGTGGTACGACCGCAAGCTGGTTTTCCGTGCTGATTCGCTTCCTGTTGAAGCTCTTGGCGACGGTGCTGTGACAACTGTCGAGTCACTTGCGCTGGCTGACGGCGAGTACAAAGTGGACGTAAAGCTTGACGGTGGTTCGGGCAAGGCAAGTGTGCAGTCTCCTGCAAAGCTCACAGTCAAGGACGGCAAGGCTTCCGCTGAGATAATCTGGAGTAGCAATAAGTATGACTATATGATAGTCGGTGAAGAGAAGATACTGCCCACAACTACAGAGGAATTTTCCGTATTCGATATCCCTGTTTCGGGCTTTGACTATAAGTTGGCTGTTAAAGCCGATACTATTGCAATGAGCACTCCTCATGAGATAGAGTATACGCTTTTCTTCGACTCTGCAAGTATAAAGAAGTGATATGGTAAAGCGTATTTTTATTACAGCTTCAGCTGTTCTGATGCTGTTCGGCTGTTCGGCAAAGAGCGGCGGCAGTACGGAAAAAGCTGCTTCACAGGGCAGACAGCTGGAGCTGAAATATGCTAAGCAGTTTTCGGCGGAATACCTTGACAATGGCTGCACAAGGGTATCAATAGGCGATGATGATTACCTTGTAGTCCCCGAAAATGCAGATGTCCCTGCGGACACGAACGGCGATATCATTATAAAGCAGCCCGTACTGAATGTGTATAACGCTGCGTCATCGGCTATGGATCTCATTGACGGCGCAGGGGCGTTCGACCATGTCTCTATGACATCGACAAAGTACGATGACTGGAGCCTTCCTGCTGTGAGAAATGCTATGGACAGCGGAGCGCTGACCTACGTAGGCAAGTACAGTGCTCCTGATTATGAGGCTATCCTCGAATCTGACTGCGGACTTGCTATAGAGTCCACGATGATCTACCACAGCCCCGAGGTCAAGGAAAAGCTGGAAGCTCTCGGCGTACCTGTCCTTGTGGAACGTTCAAGCTATGAGAGCGACCCTCTCGGACGTATGGAATGGATCAAGCTGTATGGTATTATTTTCGGCTGTGAGGAGCAGACCGAGAAGTTTTTTGACGAAAAAACAAAACAGCTCGAAAGCATTCTCCTCGACGAAAAAAGCGGTAAAACGGCAGCATTTTTCTATATCAATTCTTCGGGCGGAGTTGTGGTGCGAAAGCCTGCCGATTATGTTCCCGAGATGATACGCATGGCAGGGGGAGAGTACATTTTTAATGCCGATGATCTGAATACCGATGAGAATTCGCTTTCGACCATGACTATACAGCCCGAGTCTTTCTATGAAAAAGCATGGGACGCTGATGTGCTGATATACAACAGCACGATAGCAGGTGAGGTATCTACTGTTGACGAACTGCTCGAAAAGTTTCCGCTCCTCAGTGACTTTTCAGCAGTTAAAAGCAGTGATGTGTGGTGTACCGAGAAGAATATGTTCCAGCAGACAACAGGTGCGGCGGACATGATAGCGGAGCTGCACAGTATTTTTACAGGTGAAGCAAAATCAAAAATGTATTTCATTTACCGTCTGGAGGATAAATGATGAAAACTCGTAAACTTCGATTTATCGGCGGATATACAGCACTTATTCTTCTGCTCATCGGACTTGCTCTGCTCAATATATGTGCAGGCAGTGCTGATATCGCACCGTCACACCTGATAAGCGCACTGAGAGATCCCGATTCCGACAAGGTAGCTTACAATATCATAACAGGGCTCAGACTGCCGCGTACTGCTGCCGCAGTCATACTTGGCGGAGCACTGGCGGTCTCAGGTTTCCTGCTTCAGAATTTCTTTGCAAACCCTATCGCAGGACCGTATATACTTGGCGTTTCATCGGGAGCAAAGCTTGTCGTTGCTCTGCTTATGGTATACTCACTTTCTCACGGTTTTGCTCCGAACTCATTTGCGATGGTTGCGGCAGCTTTTGCAGGTGCAATGATATCTATGAGCTTTATTCTTCTTATTTCCGCTAAAGTAAGGCGTATGTCAGTCCTTATTGTCTGCGGTGTAATGATAGGTTACATCTGTTCGGCAGTTACGGATTTTGTTGTGAATTTTTCTGACGATTCCAATATTGTCAATCTCCATAACTGGTCCATGGGAAGCTTTTCGGGAATAGGCAAAAGCGACGTGATAACCGCAGCTTCGATAGTTTTTCCTGCTTGTATATGCGCGTTCATGCTATCAAAACCGATGAATGCCTATCAGCTCGGTGAGCAGTATGCAGCAAACTCAGGCGTACATATAAAGGCGTTCCGTGCAGCGCTTATCCTGCTTTCAAGTGTGCTTTCAGCTTGTGTTACGGCTTTTGCGGGCCCCGTTTCCTTTGTGGGAGTTGCTGTTCCGCACATAGTAAAAAGCATTTTCAGGACTGCCAGACCCATATACATTATCCCTGCCTGTTTCCTCGGAGGGGCAGTGTTCTGTCTGCTGTGCGACTTCATCACGAGGACGGTATTTGCTCCGACCGAACTGAGTATAAGCACAGTAACTTCCGTATTCGGAGCGCCGATCGTTATTTATATCCTTATGCACAGAGAGAGGAGAGCTAAAAATGAGTGAAGCTGTACTTCGCGCAGAGAAGCTTTCTGTAGGATACGGTAAAAAAGTGATAATCAGCGGTGTGGAGCTCACTGCCGAATGCGGAAAGATACTCACTATAATAGGGCCTAACGGAGCAGGAAAATCAACGATACTGAAAACCATATGCCGTCAGCTCGAACCGCTCGGCGGAACTGTTTTCATCGGAAAGGAAAAGCTGGAAGAACTGAGCGGAAATGCACTTGCGCGGACTGTCTCCGTGCTTCTCACAAACCGTGTAAAGACCGAATATATGCGCTGCATTGACGTTGTTGAGATGGGAAGATATCCGTATACCGGAAGTCTTGGTATACTTTCCTATGAGGATAGGGCGAAAGTGCGTGATGCCATGAAGCTGGTGGATATCGAGATGCTTGCTGACAGGGAATTTGACAGGATAAGTGACGGTCAGCGTCAGCGTGTTCTGCTTGCAGGCGCAATATGCCGCGAACCTGAGGTGCTCATACTTGATGAGCCGACAACATTTCTCGATGTCAAATACAAGCTGGAACTTATGAGCATACTGAAAAAGCTCGCCTCTGAGCGCAATACCGCTATTATCCTTTCACTCCATGAGCTTGACCTCGCACAGCGTGTGTCGGACAGGATAATATGTGTCAGAGGTGAAAAACTTGACCGTACAGGTACTCCCGAAGAAATTTTTTCGGGAGACTACATAAGCGGTCTTTACGGAGTTTCTGCGGGAAGCTTCTGTGAGAGCTTCGGAACACCTGAACTCGGACGTTGTGAGGGAGAGCCTGAAGTGTTCGTAATTGGCGGCGGAGGAAGCGGCATAGATGTTTACCGTTCACTTCAGCGCAGGGGAGTGCCTTTTGCGGCAGGTGTGATCCATGAAAACGATATAGAGTTCCCTGTAGCCCACGCATTGGCTTCAAAGCTCATCACTGAAAAGCCGTTTGAAGCTGTTACGCAGGAGAGCTTTGAAAGCGCTCTTGCGGTCATGAAAAAATGCAGGTCTGTCATATGCAGCGTCAGCAGATTCGGTGCTGTGAACGAGTACTGCCGCAGACTTCGCGATGAAGCCGAGCAGCTCGGTATATTGACAAAGGAGCTAAAAAATGAGCGATAAAGAAATGCTAACTAAAAAAACAGTGGTGCTGCCGCTTACACTGCTTTGCTGTCTGCTGTGGGGAAGTGCTTTTCCGTGTATAAAGCTGGGATACAGTTTTTCGGACATTGCTTCCGATAATACTTTTTCGCAGATACTGTATGCAGGCATGAGATTTACTCTTGCAGGCGTTCTCGCGCTTATCATCGGCAGTATCGTCGAAAAAAAGCCGCTGTTCCCAAGGGTGGAGACTTTTCCGAAAATTGCGCTTTTATCGTTATTTCAGACGATTTTGCAGTATACCTTCTTTTATATAGGTCTTGCCCGCAGTACAGGAATGAAAAGCTCGGTCATCACTGCGTCAAATGTGTTCCTTTCCATCATTGTATCAGCGCTGGTGTTCAGAACAGAGAAGCTTACCCTTCGCAAGATGCTTGGGTGTGCGGTAGGCTTTTCGGGAGTTATCCTCATCAATATAAGCGGAATAGGCGGCAGTTTCAGTTTGACAGGTGAAGGTTTTGTATTCTTTTCGGCACTGTCGTATGCGTTTTCAGCAGCACTTATAAAGCGTTTTTCGCGGAGAGAAGACCCTGTTCTGCTGAGTGGCTGGCAGTTCATTTTTGGCGGCATTTTTATGATGCTTTTAGGTTTGGGAGCAGGCGGAAGAATGATGAAGTTCAATGCTTCGGGAAGTCTCATGCTTATTTATCTTGCCGTTGTTTCAGCAGCAGCTTTTTCCATATGGGGAACGCTTCTGAAGCACAATCCTGTTTCGGCTATATCGGTATTCGGCTTTATGAATCCTGTTTTTGGTGTTATACTGTCATTTTTGCTGCTTTCGGAAAGAAACTCGGCAGGTCCGCTCAGAGTGGCATTTGCTCTTGTTCTTGTAACAGCCGGTATAATAATCGTCAACCTTCCAAACAAAAAACGATCATCTGAAAAACAACGCATTTAAGATTATTTTAACTTGAAACAACGCAAAATAGGCAAAAATCTCTATTTTACATACTATTTACATACAATCCGATGCAAAAAGAACTCCCTGTTGATTCGTTCAACAGGGAGCATTTTTTATTTATTGATCTTTCGCATTTCACTTATCAGAGTCTTTATATCTTGATGAATATAGACCTCAGCAGTGGTATTGAAATTTGCGTGACCGATGATTTTCTGAAGATGTTCAGGTTTTACACCTGCCGCCGAAGATATCGAAGCGAACGTGTGACGTGTACAATGTGGTGTCAGATCTGTTGCATCGATCTGAGCTGCGGCGAGTGCAGCGTAAAAGACATTAGTGCGAAATTTGTGTATAGTCATTGGAAACAACTTTCCCGTTCGTGCATCTTTGCACCAATCATGCACGAACGCTGACAGCTCAGGTATGCTCTGAGGTATCGGAACGATACGGTTCTTGCCGGCTTCGGTCTTTTCTCCGCCTATAATGTACCCTTCTTCAAGGTGAACATCTTCTACTGTTATAGCCGTGACTTCACCAATACGGAATCCGGTATATATCATAAACAGAACAGCCTGGACATTTTTATTATCAGAGTGGATCCAGAGCTTTTTTATTTCCTCAGAAGTGAAGATACGTTTTTCTTTCTTCTCAAACTTTGGTATTTTCACAAATTCAGCGTAATTCTTAGCAATGATATCATTCTCCATAGCACACTTGCAAAGCATTGTCGCCATTGCTTTTATGATCTCCGCAGAGCTCTTGGAAGTAGCTGCATTTACTATCTCTTGTACGTGTGCTGTTCTAAGCTCTCTCACAGGCATTTCCTGCACGTTTTTGAAGCGTTTCCACATCGAGGAGTATAATTCTACCGCCGACTTTGAAACGCCCTTAAAATGCGTTTTAGACCATATTTCGTAGATGTCTGACAGAGTGGCGTTGTAGAGCTCAGGTCTGCCGTTTTGAATAAACTCATCAAGAGCTATCCGGGCTTCGTTTCTGGTGGGGTAGCTGCCTATGTATTGTCTGCCTTTGCCGTACTTACTGGACGGCGCAAGAGCTATCCACGGCTTCTTATAGCGTTTGTCGAAATGGATAGTCCCGGTTCCGTGTTCTCGCTTGTGATATTTAGGTTTTGGCTTGACGGTCTGCTTTTTACCGCAGTAATTGCAGTATGCAGAGTTGTCAGGTATTTCTTTCCCACATTTGATGCATAACATAATATCCCTCCTTGACATTTCAGGAGAGCTATGATATACTTAACTTGCAACGTTATGATTATATCATAGCACTCATTATCCCCTGCGGTATTACCAGTACCGTGGGGGATTTTTTATTATATAGTGATCCCTCCTTATTTTTCAAGATAATCTTTCAGTTCTGAGAGCCATTGAGGTATATTGCTGCCTTTTGTTATGAGTTGACCGTTTTTATATTCAGCTTTCTCTACAAAGCCGTTCTCGTTATCATAGAAGCGCACTTCATTGCAGTAGGGCAGGACCTTAGCGAGGTCGTCAAAGCGTTTCAGATAGCGTCTCTCAACGTCTGAGGACGGTATATCGTGACCGCCTTTTTCTACACGGTTCTTTATTCGCTTTATGCTTTCTTCTGAGGAGCTTACTCCTACATAGTACAGTCTTATATAGTAATCAAGGTCACGGGCTCTCTGGATAGTTTTTACGGTCCTTACACCTGACAGAGTAGTTTCCTGTGTGAAGTTGATACGCTTTTTAAGGCAGTCATCTATAAGAGATATAGCAGCCTTGCCGCCTTTTATGCGATCACCGCCAAGCTCAGCGGTAAGCTTATCGGTGTCAATGATGATGCCAAGCTCTGAGCTCTCAGCAGATAACACTCCTGATAGGCTGCTTTTGCCTGAGCCGTTTACTCCGCCGATTATTGTGTATATATTCATAACTCATTCTACCTTTCCGATGACCTTACCCACGCACTTATATTCCTTAGCATAGATATCATCATATTCTGGATTTAGTGAGATAAGGCGGTCTTCACCTTTCTGTTTTACGTAGCCTTTACCATCGACGATAAACACGCCTATTTCGCCTACGTCGATATCATCACAACACTTTATACACAGCTGATCGCCGTCAGATATCTCAGGTTCCATGCTGTTGCCGTCCACAGGTATTATTATATCAGCTTCACGCACCTGCGGACTGTCCGGGAATTCTCGCATCTCAATATTTTCATCATCAAGTAATTCTCCTGTGCCTGCACTTGTAAGCAGACAGGAGAATTTTTTTGTTATCATCTTCCTAAGCTCCTGAGCTGACACTTCACGGCTCTGCTTCGCAGCAGCTCCAAGAGCTATCATTGTATCTATAATTACTTGACGTTTATCTTCTGGAAGCTGTAGATAGACTTCAAGAGCGCTTTTTTCTCCTATTTCGAGACCGAGTGGAGCTAATGTGTCAGCCCCAGGCTCGCGTCCGAGAAGATAGTCGGTTGTTACGTCGTAGAAGTCGGCGAGTTTCATGAGCACTTCTAAAGACGGTGTTACGCTGTTTTTTTCACGTTCATATTTTTGATAAGAACTTAGGCTCACACCTAAAAGGTCGGCGGCTTCTTCTTGATTAATACCTTTTTGTTTTCTCAATTGCTTAAGTTTTATATTTATATCCATTATATCATCTCCAATCTATAATATAGCAAATTGATTGCTATTTAGATTATAGCATGATTATTGCTGTTTTGTCAATAAGTACTTAAAAATTAGCAAGAATTGTGCAGATTGCATTAAAAAACACAAATAATTCGTTCAATATTTCAGCAATAACATTGCTAACTTTATATTGACAATTAGCAATGATTGCGCTATTATATTCTTGCAGGCAACGGAAGCCTACAGAAAAAATGAAAAGGGGGTGGGAGGGAAATGATAGGCTACTTTGTATTACGCAAAAAAGTTAGAGAGCTTGAAGCAGAACTGAGATTCAAGGATAAGGAAATTGATAAACTGCATGAACAGCTTGAAGCGACATTATCTCATGGTGAATACAAAAGCGATGAATACTGTCGCATTTGTACATATCATATTCAGCTAAGAAGTGGTTATTTCTTCTGTTCCAAATGTGATAAAGCTCCGTGCGAACATTTTAAACTAAACGAAGAATTATATCCGTTGCAGACACAGCAAGAGCAAGCAGTGAAATAATCAGTGCCGCCCAAGCATGAAAAGACGTGCGTCGCATTTCTCGATGTTCTTCGTAGTATTTTTCATAAGCAATCATGCCGTTATTTGTGATAACAAGTTCGGGAGATTCAGTTGTGCTGCCGTCACGATTAACTTTAGAAGTTTTATGAGCGATAAGACCTTTATCAAGCAGAATATCTGTAATATCATCACTAATTATGAGATATTCAGCTCGTTTGAATTTCTTTAAAAGCTCGTATTCTTTTTTAGTTATATCCATTTTATTCACCTCCTCTCCATTACTTATTATATCAGGGCGGCGGTGATAATTCAAGGAGGTGAAAACATGACAGAAACGAAAAAAGATATTCGTAGTACTTCGCCTGAGAACTTCGAAAATTTGTATGAGTCACTTGGTGAAAATGAAAAGGCGCTTATCAGCGCTTTTATGGATATGACATTTGCAATGCTAAAAAGTATGCGGTGCTTAAAGAAAACTAAACAAGAAAGTGAGGGAAGAGAATGAATGAAATTATCAAGATCAACAACGACAACAATGACCGCCCTACAGTAATGGGCAGAGAGCTGCACAAAGCTCTGGAAATCAAAGCCAGATATAACGACTGGTTTAAAAGAATGTGCGAATATGGATTTGCCGAAAATTCGGACTATATAACTCTTACTCAAAAAAGAGTAACAGCTCAGAAAAACGAAGTAACGTACACTGACCACCAGCTCACCATAGACATGGCAAAAGAGATATGCATGATACAGCGCAGCGATATCGGCAGGAAGTGCAGACAGTACTTCATCGAGGTCGAGAAGCAGTGGAACTCTCCTGAAGCTATTATGGGTAGGGCGCTCAAATATGCAGGTCAGAAGATAAAGCAGCTCGAACAGGAGCGAGACAACACCCCTATCAGCGCACAGCAGGCTGAAGAGCTGAAAAAGGAAATGAGGATAAAGTCTATTGACTTGTGCAGCTCAGGCAGGCTCTATGACGATATCGGAATAGAAATCAAGATCGAGCTTCGCAGGGAGCTGTGCAAGGCTATGAATGTAAAAGAAGTTGAGCAGATAGTTGTCGGACAGTTCGATGCAGCTATTGAGTTTTGCAGAACGTTCAAGCCAGACACGATGCTTAGAACAACTATCGATGCGAGACGGCTACAGCTTAAAGCTATGAAAGGAGCATGAACTATGGCAAAGGTAATGGTCGTTATAGGCATCAAGGACGCTGCGAAGATACTGCGTGAACATGGTATGCAGATATCTGATGCCGACCTGAGAGCAGGGATTGTGCAGCGTGTATACCCGTTCGGGGACGCGGTCGTCGTAACGAAAGAGCCTGTATTCCACATCTATATGCCGCTGCTCAGACAGTGGATAGAAGCAAGATCGGAGGAGCAGGCGTGATAACAGTACTCGGGATAACGCTTATCGTGGTACTTTCGGTACTCACATTGAGGAAGCTCTGATGTGGATGAATCGTAGAGTTGAGGACAGGATAGAACGCCGTGTACTTGGCACGACAAATAAGTAAATAGGATGTGATCGAAATGACCGTAAGAGGGAACTGAATAACGTTTTTAACACGCGCGTGTGTTAAAACGTGCGTTAAATAACGCTTATAAGCATTTGCGACCGACATGAATGTCGGCGGCAAGTGCTATTTTTATACCCAGATGAAAGTGAGGTACACTATGGAAAACGAGAACACCACTCCTGCAGAGGAGAAGGACAAGAAGCCCGAGGCTGAGAAGCCTGCCGAAGAGACGGCAGCAGCTGAGGAGACCAAGGCTGAAACAGCCACAGAAACGCCCTCAGAAGCCACAACAGAGCAGACGGAGGGAACTGCACCCGAGACTGCTGAGACAGCTCCTGCTGCTGAATCTGAACAGCCTGAGAGCACGCTCGAAGCAGCGCCTGACTATAAAGCTGAGAACGATGAGCTCCGTGCTGAGAATGCACGTCTGAAAGCTCAGTTGGAGGCACACAATGCAGGCTTCAAGGGTGAGTACATCGAGGACGCTGTGCTTATTGCCGAGAATGCCGCCAAGCGTGACGGTATCACTATCGTGGAAGCTTTGCAGGCAGTTGCAAAGAAATATCCCGAGTGGAAGCATACCGCCGACGATAGGGGCAAGAGTGGCTTCAAGGTTGGAGCTGAAACGCCAAAAGAAGACAATACCGCGGATGATGACAAGCTTGATGAAGCTTTTGGCATTCACCGCAAAAAGTAAGAAAGGACTGATAATATGCCAAATACTATTAACTATGTTGCTCGCTTTGAAAATAAGCTGAGAGAACTCTACGGACAGGAGCTGACTTCCGACGCTCTTTTCCATTCAAACCTTGATATCAAGGTAAACGGCGCTAAGGATATCAAGATACCTAAGCTGACCGTATCGGGCTATAAGGATCATACAAGAGGTTCACTCGGATTCAACACCGGCTCATATGCTAATGACTACGAGAATAAGAGCCTTGACCACGACAGAGACATTGAGTTTGCTGTAGATCCTATGGACGTTGACGAGACTGACAGTGTTCTTTCTGTTGCCAATATCCATAGCCGCTTCGAGAAGACGCAGGCTATTCCTGAACTTGACTGCTACACATTCAGCAAGATTTATTCCGAAGCAAGCCGTGTTAGTGCAACGATCAAGACATCTGCTCTGACAGCATCGAACGTTCTTAGCGACTTCGACGACAATCTTGTAGCTCTGGAAGATGCAGGCGTACCGCTTGACAGGGTTATCCTGTTCTGTACAGCTGCTTACAAGAAGCTTATCAAGCAGGCAACAGATATTCAGAGAACGATGAATGTCAACAGCAACAATGGTGTTATTGACAGAACAGTTCATACTCTCGACGATATCACACACATTCAGGTAGTTCCTTCGGCTCGTATGAAGACAGCTTTCAACTTCACGAATGGCTGCGTTCCTGCTGACGGAGCTAAGAATATAGACTATATCCTTATTGATCCAGAATGCCAGGTATCGAGAGTTAAGTACAGCTACATTCACTTCTTTGCACCAGGCACAGACAGCCGAACAGCTGACAACTATCTGTACCAGAACAGAAGATACAACGGCACATTTGCTATCGATCAGCTCTTTGCTCAGGGCTGCATCATGCACACAACAAACCCCTGACAAGTCTCACTGTTGGAGCCGAGAACAGTGAGACGGAGCTTTTCGGCGTAAGTGTAAGTGATATCCAGAGCGACGTATCAATTAGTGACGGCAATGCTACAGGAACATTAAAGTATCTTGCAGCAGGCAATGCTATTACTAACGTGTGGGGAGCAGGTAACTTCCTCGCTCTCAAATTCACAGCATCAAACTGGAGTAACTACACATCTGTAAAGGTCGGACTTGAACCTTCCGTAAGCAGCGGACTTGTTGAGCTTATCAATGATCCTGATAAGAACGGCGTGTTCAAGGTAACAAACAAGGATATCCAGCGCTTCAAGGTCGTTGCTATAAACAGCAGTGGCGGAGAAGTTACACAGTATATTAACCTTAACGGTCTGACCTGTGAATCATCGTAAAGGAGGGACGATATATGACAGCGCGTAAGGATAATAAGGTCTACAACGTAGACAAGAACAATAAGGCATCATATCTCGCAGCAGGATATGATATCTATGATGACAGTGGAAAGCTCATTGAGCGTTCCGCATCAAGTACAGTGAGCCGCAAGGAGTATGATGAGCTCCTTGCAAAGTATAACGCTCTTGCAGCTGAAAAGCTTGCAGCTCCGGCAGAAGAGCAGCCAAAAAAGAAGGGAAAGTCAGGCGGTGAGCCTGATGTATCTGAATCCAAGTGAATACAGCGGTGATATCCCTGCGGAGCAGCTCGAAAGCAGAATTCGCAGGGCTTGCCGTGACATTGACAGCCTAACGTATAACAGGATAGTCAAGGCAGGCTTTGAGAACTTGACAGAGTTTCAGCAGGGGCTTATCAAAGAAGCAGTACAGTTGCATATGGACTTTTGCTTTGACAACGCGGAGCTGCTTGACAGTCCGCTTGCTGCGTACTCAATCAACGGTGTAAGCATGAGCTTTGACAAATCGAAAATAGTAACGGTTGGCAGCGTAACTACATCAAGTGAGGTTTACAGTCTGCTTATGCAGACGGGACTGTGCTACAGGGGGCTGATATGACATGAAATATCCTCAGCTTGTGCCTGATAAAGTGTGTAAAACCCCCATAACAGTGTACAGGGAGAGCGGTCTTAATATGGACGGCTCTCCTAAGCGCACTATCACATATGAGGGAAAGTGCAACTACTCAGAAAAGACTGTACAGCGTATGACTGCTGACAAGCAGATCATAACACTTAATGCAGTAGCTCTATTCAATGGTGATATTGCTCCCGACGCTGATACTATCGAGGGTGATGTTGATGTGCTCAGCGGTATACATCGCCACATATACGCAAGTCAAAAGAACCGCAACCCTGATGGTACAGTCAACTACACGCGATTGGAGCTAATCTGATGAAGGTGGAGATCAGTCTTTATCCTGTTGCAATAAGGAG
>NZ_JAILNU010000020.1 GCF_024691275.1 Ruminococcus sp.
CACACCTGAAAATAGTTAAAAGTGGTAATAAGTGGTCAGTAAGTGGTCACGGGTAGTTGGTTAAAATAATAAAAAACTGCAAATGGCTTAAATCAGCCATTTGCAGTAACCAATTAATGGTGACCCGTACGGGAATTGAACCCATGATTCCGCCGTGAAAGGGCGATGTCTTAACCTCTTGACCAACGGGCCGTCTTGGTAGCGGCAGTAGGATTCGAACCAACGACCAATCGGGTATGAACCGAGTACTCTAGCCAACTGAGCTATGCCGCCACATATTTACTGTCGCTTGCGACTAAATTATTATATTACATAATTGGGAAAAAGTCAAGAGGAAAAGAGGGAAGACGGGACAATTTTGTCTATATGCATAATTGATATAGTAGCTCTGACGGCCTTGATGTGCAATTTGCTACAGGAGCTGTTGACAGTAGCGAGAAAATATGCTATAATCAGTATAATAAATCTGATATAGGAGCCAAAAATCAAGGGGGGGACAAAATGAGTAAGCCAAAAGGCAAAAACAAAAGACCGAGAAAGAAAAGACCGAAGGTTTTCCGAAGGAAGTACAGTCCGGACGAAAACTACCAAGCCATGATATTTTTTGGAGCTCTCATCATGGTGGTGGCGCTGTTCATGGCGTATATAGATATAAAAGGACAAAAAATTCAGGATCGCTGTACCGAACGCACAACGGCTGTCATCACAGACGTGCAAACACAGACGATATATCATGGCAAAGACAAGATACCAAAGTTTGGTCGCAGATATATTATCCGATACAAATTTGAAGTTGACGGCAAGGAGTATAAGGACTCGACCAGATATACGTATAGACCAGGGAATATTTCAGGAACCCGTATACCTGTGTATTACGATCCTGCTGATCCTTCTTATAACTACACGCTCAATGATTATTCTTCGTCAGATCACAGGAGAATTCACTTTTTCTTCGCAGGAGCAGGAGCTGTTCTGCTTGCTGTGGGCATTATCAAGCACAAGAAATTCAAGAAGAAAAGCAGCAGCGGTGACGAGCCGATGTCACAGACGGATTAAAAATATACAGTATAAAACAATACGTATGGGCGCACAGTGTGCGCCCGTGCCATACCACAACACGCAATAACGATGCTGTTATTTACGGGTGAGCGGAACTCGCCCCCACAATTCCGGATCAGCATTGGGCGGACTATTTATCCTTCTGTCTGAATATGAGGGAGGCAGTCAGCCCGAACAGGAGAGCTGCGGCAACTCCGCCCGAAGCAGCCGTGAGACCGCCCGTGAATATACCGAGAAAGCCGTCTGAAGAGATGGCTTTTTTTATGCCTTGAGCAAGAAGATGACCGAAGCCTGTCAGCGGAACTGTAGCTCCTGCACCTGCGAAGTCGGCAAAGGGCTGATAAAGTCCTGTCGCCGAGAGTATAACGCCTGCTATAACAAAGCCCGTGAGTATCCTTGCCGGTGTGAGTTTAGTGAGGTCGATAAGGAGCTGTCCCACGGCGCAGAGAGCTCCGCCTGCAATAAAAGCCTTTGCGAGTTCGTATATCATAGCTGCTCCTTTCTGAGGTGGACGAGGTGGGCGATAGAGGGAATGCTCTCGCCCTGCTGAAGGGACATGGGAGACATGAGCGCACCTGTTGCGGCAAAGAGTATACTGTCTGCCTCACCGCGCAGCATCATGGGTATGAAGTGTCCGCAGAGGACGCTTGCACTGCATCCGCAGCCCGATCCGCCGCAGTGGGTATCCTGCTGTTCGGGGGAAAATATCATAGCGCCGCAGTCTTTGTGCTGCGGAGAAATATCCACGCCCTGCTTCATAAGGATATCGAGGAGGAGGCTGCTGCCGACGATGCCGAGGTCGCCCGTGACGATGAGATCGTAGTCTTCGGGAGCAGTTTTGGTAGCCGAAAGATAGCGCATAATGGTATCCGCAGCGGCAGGAGCCATAGCGCTTCCCATATTGTTTATATCGGTCACGCCGAGGTCTGTTATCCTGCCTATGCAGCCGCCTGCGATGCATACAGAGCCGTGTTCACGGGAAAGGATAACAGCTCCCGAAGCAGTGCAGGTCCATTGTGCGGTGGGAGTCCTCTGACCGCCGTAGGACAGAGGGAAGCGGAACTGCCTTTCCGCAGTTGAGAAATGGGAAGATGTAACGGCAGCCGCATGGCGGGCAATACCGCTGTCGGTGAGGACAGCAGAGATGATAAGTCCCTCAGCCATAGTGGAGCAGGCTCCGTAAAGTCCGAGGAACGGCACATCGAGCTCGCGGACGCTGTATGCGGAGCCCGTACACTGGTTTATGAGGTCGCCTGCACAAATGCTGTCGAGGTCTTCGCGGCTGAGCTGAGCCTTTTCCAGTGCAAGACGAACAGCTTCGAGCTGGAAGCGTGTCTCAGCCTGTTCCCATGTATCCATGCCGAAGTGACTGTCGGGGATTATCCTGTCGAAGCAGCTCCCGAGAGGACCGTCGCCTTCTTTTTCGCCTGCAACAGCTGCAAAGCCGTGTATTCTTACAGGAGTATCCATGCTGAATACTCCCTCTGCGATACGTTTTGCCATGATGATACCTCCGTTTCAAAGGTATCATGTGCAGAAAAAGCATTATTATACATTCATTCCGTACCTGTCCGAAGCTGATACGGATAAAAAAGGGAGCTGCACGTAACAGCTCCTTTTACATTAATCATAACGGAAAATTTTGTCATATGCGTCCCAGTATACGTCATCGAGACAGGTGCTGCTGTTGAGCTTATTATACATATCGTCTGTGGTGAAGTACACAGGAACGCCGTGTTTATCGGGGAGCGTATCAACTTTGCCCTTTGTCCATTCGCGGGCAGTTGCCGTATACTTCACCTTGCCGTTCAGCACGATGATGAAGTACTGACAGGTAACGTCCTCCTGCGTATGTATATCCATTCTGCTGTAGAATTCACCCACATCGAAGGGAACGGCTGCATTTGAATTTTCATCTGAGCTTATGAAGTAAAGTCCCTGCAATGGGAGTTCCATGCGGTTTAGCTCTCCGAGAACATTATCGGCGCTTTCCGTGATATCGGCAGCCTTGACAGCGATCATATCGAGGCGGACGTTATCGGCGCTGCTTTTTCTGATATAATACCATTGGATAAATATGAACGCTATTATAAGAGTGAAAGCGCAGACCACAATGAATAGCACAGTGAATAACGCGGCATGGCTGGTTTTATCGCTGCTGACTTTGTAGGGATCGTTCTCATACTTGTAATCAACGTAAGGGTCAACAGTGGGGTCGAAGCTGCTGCTGCGAGGGATATTCGGGAAAGCCGACGGCTCGGCAGCAGCTGCGGGCGGTGTCTGAGAACAGCTGCAGGTCTCACCGTCGCCCAGCATTTTTCCGCATTTTCCGCAGTATGGCATAATATCACTTCCTATTATTATTTTATTGATGTATATATTTGCAAACGGCACTGTTGTTTCGTTATTTGCAGGCGACCAGTAGTCGTTCCTGCGAAATGTAATATGTATCAGATGTAATTAAGCGTTTTCAGTATAAACAGCCAGCCTGTCAGAGTAAAGGCACTGCACAGTGTGGTGAGCATTACGGCAAAGGCGGTTATGATGCCTTTGTGACCGAAATTCTTAGCCATAACGAAGCAGCTGCTCGTAGTTGCACTGCCAAGCATTACCAGTATGGCTATGAGCTTTTCGCCGCGGAAGCCGAGCTTTATAGCTATGGGCAGGAATATGGAGCAGAACAGCACCAGTTTGATGCAGGCTATGCCCAGTGTTACGCGGAACTTTCCCTTAGCATCATTGAATCTGAACGAAGCTCCCAGCGATATGAGCGAGAGAGGTGTAGCCATATTTCCGAGGTAAGTGACTGACTTCGAGAGTATCACAGGCTGTGGTATCTTCAGCAGCGACCAGCCTATACCAACAACTATTCCCAGTATTATCGGATTGGTGACTATGCTTTTTACCGTGCTTTTCACGAGAGAAGCCCTGTCCTTTGCCTTGTCCGTATCGGGCGAGGTGACAGCAAGAGTGGTCACGGCGATGATGTTGTACAGCGGAACAGTTCCCACTATCATGAGAGCAGCCATAGTCGAGTGACCGTAGATATTGTTGACAAAGGCAATACCGAGGATAGCGGCACTGCTTCGGTAGCTCGCCTGTATTATCTCGCCCCGTTCGTGACCCTTGCCGCATATCATGGAGTAGATCACGGCGATGCCTACACTCAGGACTGTGACGCACATACAGAAAAGGACGAATTTGCCGTCCCAGACAGCGCGGAAGTCAGCAGTAGACAAGTCCATGAACAGCAGCGCAGGGAGAAGTGCGCGGAACACGAACCTGTTCACCTGAGAAGTGGCGTTGTCGTCGAGGAGCTTTATCCTGTGTACGAACCAGCCGAACACCATCATGAGAAAAACGGGAACGGTAGCATTCAGGCTGAAAATGAGGTTATTCAGGAACAAAAATTATCACGACCTTGTAGATTTTTAAGATACTGCTTTTGCATTCATTATAGCATATTTTTTCCCTTCATGCAATATATTCGGTTTTTGAGCCTTTATCCTGTAGGGGCTGGTGTTCCCGACAGCTCATAATAGCTTCCTGCTGTCATATTTGTCCCACCACGGACATATCCTGTAAGGACAACGGTTCTCGAAAGGGTGAAGGTATGGGTCTTACAGAAAACGAAGCAGCTGAAAGGCTGAAAACAGAAGGCGAGAATGTCCTCGGAGACAGCAGGAAAACGGGTCCGCTGAAGATATTTCTCGGACAGTTCAGAGACATTATGGTGATGATACTTCTCGGAGCAACGGTGATATCGGTGCTTCTGGGAGAGATCTCCGACGCAGTAACGATAATCCTCATTGTACTGCTCAATGCGATACTCGGTTTTGTGCAGGAGTACCGCACGGAGCATACTCTCGAAGCCCTGCGCTCCATGACCTCTCCTACGGCAAAATGCTGGCGTGACGACAGGCTCACCGTGATCGAAGCGGCGAAGCTGGTAACAGGCGATATCATCGAGATTGAAGCAGGCGACCGTATACCTGCGGACTGCGCTGTGCTGAAAGCGGCAGGCTTTTTCTCCGACGAGTCGATACTCACAGGCGAATCCGTGGCTGTGGGAAAGACGGCAGGCAGCGCGGACGATACGGACAATTCGCTGAACAAGCCGAATGTTGTCTACTGCGGAGCTTCCGCGACCAAGGGCACCTGCCGCGCAAAAGTCATCGCAACGGGTATGCGGACGCAAATGGGCAGGATATCGGAGATGCTCACGGACATCGACAGCGAGCCTACTCCTTTACAGAAGCGCCTTGCCGAGCTGGGAAGAGCTGTGGCGGTGATATGCCTCATCGTATGCGCAGCCGTGTTCGGTGCAGGAGTTCTTCGCGGCGAGAACGTCTTTGATATGCTCATGACGGGCATAACCATAGCTATCGCGGCAATACCCGAGGGACTTCCTGCCACGGTGACTATAGCTCTTGCGCTGGCTGTGAACCGTATGCTGAAGCAGAAAGCTCTCGTGAACAAGCTCCACAGCGTGGAAACTCTCGGCTGTACATCGGTGATATGCACCGACAAGACAGGAACTGTCACCGAGAACAAAATGACCGTTACGGAGCTTTACACGGCAGGCTGCGGACATTTTTTTAGCGGTATGGGCTACAGGGTAAGCGGAGCTGTTACCAAAGAGGACGGAACTGCCGTGGATACTGCCGAGGAGAAGGCTCTTGCGGAGGCTCTGCGATGCGGAGTGCTGTGCTCGACGGCTGAGATAAACGCTCAGGAAGCTCCAAAGAGCCGAAACAGGGGCGTTCTTGCGGGAAAGGGCGAGTGGAAGGTCACAGGCGACCCAACAGAAGCGGCTCTGCTGATAGCGGCGGCAAAGGCAGGCATCACGAAGGAGTCTCTTTCGGAAAGCTTCCGCGTACTGGAGGAGTTTCCCTTTGACAGCGAGACCCGATTCATGGCGGTACACTGTTCCTGCGGCGGTGAAAAGAAGATGTACTTCAAGGGCGCTGAGGAGGTCATACTCCCGAGATGTTCCCGATATATGAACGAAAGCGGCAGAGCTGTCCCCATGACGGCAGCTGTGCGCAGAGAGCTTGAACAAAAAGCGGAAGATATGTCCGACAGGGCATTGAGAGTACTTGTGCTGGCGGTATGTACATCAGAGGTTTTCGCTCCGCACTGCGGAGAGCTGGTATTTCTGGGACTTGCCGGCATGACCGACCCTCCTCGTGAGGAAGCAAAGACCGCTATACGCAAATGTGCGGCAGCTTCCGTGAAAACGGTCATGATAACGGGCGACCATAAAAAAACCGCCGTGGCAGTTGCAAAACAGGCAGGACTGCTCAAAGGCGGAAATGCTATAACAGGAGCTGAACTGGATAAGCTCACAGACGAAGCGCTTGACCGTGATATCGGGAAATATACGGTATTCGCAAGGGTCGAGCCCGTACATAAGCTGCGCATAGTGCGGAGCTTCAAGCGGCGCGGCGAGATAGTCACCATGACAGGGGACGGAGTGAATGACGCTCCTGCGGTAAAGGAAGCCAATGTGGGCGTAGCTATGGGAGTTACGGGAACTGATGTCACCAAACAGGCGGCAGATGTGATACTCCTTGATGACAACCTTGCGACCCTTGTGGACGCTGTTGAGCAGGGGCGGTGCGTATACGCCAATATACGGAAGTTCGTGCGGTACCTGTTGTCCTGCAACATAGGCGAGGTGCTGACCATGTTTCTGGGAATAATCACGGGGATGCCCATCGTGCTGCTGCCCGTGCAGATACTCCTTGTGAATCTGGTCACTGACGGACTTCCTGCGGTAGCTCTGGGAATGGAGCGTCCCGAGAGCGACATAATGACACGTCCGCCGAGGCGTTCGGGAGAGGGCTTCTTTGCAGGCGGTCTGATGTGGAAAATAGTCATAAGGGGCATATTTATCGGGCTTTCCACCCTTGCAAGCTTCACTGTGGTGATGCGCATGGGCGGTTCTCTTGAAGCCTGCCGCACGGCTGCGCTCATAACTCTTGTGACCTCGCAGCTGATACACGTATTCGAGTGCCGTTCCGAGCGAAAGAGCGTATTCCGCATGAATCCCTTCGGCAATATGAAGCTTGTGGGAGCAGTTCTCGTCTCGGGAGCAGTTCTTGCGGCAGCGGTTATGATACCGCAGATGCAGGTTATATTCAGCACGGTAGCTCCTGATATGGTGCAGCTTCTCACAGCACTTGGCTTCAGCATTGCAGTGCCTGTTTTATCAGCCATTATCAACCGTTAGCTTGTAGGGGACGGCATCTGCGGCGTTCCGAAAAAAACGTAAGGGCGCACAGTGTGCGCCCGTGTCGATATCATCGAAAAATGTGTGCGGACTGTCATATTTCCAGCCCGAAGCTTATGGAAAGAGCTGTGTCCACTTTGGTCATGGAATTGAGGTCGAGCTCGCCCATTTTGTCTTTCAGGCGGCGCTTGTCGATAGTCCGTATCTGCTCAAGGAGCACGATACTGTCCTTTGCAAGACCGCATTTGTCTGCCTGCACCTCAATATGGGTGGGCAGGTGGTTCTTGTCGCGCTGACTGGTGATAGCAGCGGCTATGACCGTGGGACTGTGCTTGTTACCCACGTCGTTCTGGACTATAAGTACAGGTCTGATACCGCCCTGCTCAGAGCCAACTACAGGACTGAGGTCGGCGTAATATATTTCTCCGCGTTTGACTGACATAGTATTTCTCCCGATATATGATGAATTTCAGCTGATGTCATTATTATTGCCTGCGAGACTGAATTTATACAGTCTCTATCCATTATATGCATACAGGAGAACTTCTGCTTATTAAAGGAAAATGTTGCCTATAGTGCCGTTCAGTCTGAGAACGATATACACTATAGCAGCCATGAAAGGCGTAATGAAAAACGTGATATTCTTGTTATTGCGTTTCCAGCGGCGATATTCTGTATACGGGGAAGGCGCGGAGTAATTATGATATTGGGCATTTGCTTTGAAGTCCTCCCATTTTTTCTGTTTGTCATTGTATTTTTTCAGACAGTACAGCGAGAGCACCATTATTCCTATAGCTATCAGCAGATCAAAATATGAAAGGACTTTCATTGCCTTCTCCTTGATAAAAGATTTTGGAATATAAATATTTCCAGCACTGTGACAGCAGTTCCTGCTACATAGCACCATAAGTCCTTTGTGGCGAAGCTCGTACCGATTATTATGCGCAGGAGCTTGTTTTCAACACCGAGTATGTCAGCGATATGAGCTTTTTGCAGGAACTCAACTATAAAAGAAAAGACGAGTATTCCGCCTGCTATAAGGTAAGAGTTCCCGCGCTTCGGCGAAAACGAGCGCCACAGGCAGTACAGCACCCATACGATGATTACGTCGCCGAGGTAGGAGCGCACAAATACGCTGAACTCGAATATCCCTATGCAGACTTCAACAGCTGTGAGCAGCAGAAAACCTGCTATATACGGCAGACGCGCTTTCATTCTATCTCCTTTGCGAGGTCGGGGAATATGCCCAGACTGCGCTTTAATATGCCGTTCATCATAGCGAGGGCGATACCGTAATTGGTGAAGGGTACATTCTGATCCTCTGCGGACTTGCGGCGGTAGGTCATTTCGCGTTCATTGAGCATACAGCCGCCGCAGTGTATCACAAGGCTGTATTTCGACAAGTCCTCGGGGAACTCACGTCCCGAGCTAAGCTCTATATTCAGCGTTTTCCCTGTAGTTTTTTTCAGGAGAGCAGGGAGCTTCACACTGCCGATGTCTCCGCACTGACGGTGGTGGGTGCAGCCCTCGGATATGAGGACAGTATCCCCGTCTTTCAGCGTTTTTATGGCAGCTGCGCCCTTTACCGAGGTTTCGAGGAAGCCCTTGTACCTCGCCATGAGTATTGAGAACGATGTAAGCGGAACGCTCTCAGGGACGATTCTGCTGACAACTGCGAACGCCTGACTGTCTGTGATGACCATTTTAGGCGGAGCAGCAAGCTTTTCAAGAGTTTCGGCGAGCTGATGCTCCTTTGTAAAGACCGCCATAGCGTCAGCGTCGAGGATATCGCGGAGAGTCTGGACCTGCGGCAGTATCATTCTGCCCTTTGGCGCAGCAGCGTCTATAGGCGTAACGAGAACGGTCATATCGCCTGCGCCGAGAAGGTCGCCGACAATGCGCTTTTCGTCCGAGGGGAGCTTTGCAAGAGCTGCGATGCGTTCCTTCAGCTCGTAGATATTAGCTCCCGTGAGAGCGCTTACCTCGATCTCGTTTTCCTGACAGACGCGCTTTGCAGCGATATCGGACTTGTTGTATACTGTGAGATAGGGAATATCCTTTTCTGTGAAAATTTCGATAAGCTGCTTTTCCGTTTCGGTAAGTCCGACAGAGCCGTCAACGATGAGTACGGCAAGGTCGGTGCGGTTGAGTATCTGTTTTGTCTTGCGGACTCTCATTTCGCCGAGAGTTCCCTCGTCGTCGAAGCCTGGGGTGTCGATTATGACAACAGGGCCGAGAGGGAGAAGTTCCATAGCCTTTGTGACGGGGTCGGTGGTAGTGCCCTTAACGTCGGAGACCACGGACAGTTCCTGACCCGTAACGGCGTTGACAACGCTGGATTTGCCTGCATTTCTGCGTCCGAAGAAGCCGATATGGACTCTCTCCGAGGACGGTGTATCATTTAAACTCATAAATATCATTCCTTTATTGTAGGGAACGCCGTCCTCGGCGTTCCGAAATATCACTAATATTGCATGGTACGGCGTGACGTATTATTACAGCTCTATATAATACGGACAGATATTCTCTAAATGTCCGTCTTTCATTCTGAATCCGTTTGGTATCACGCCCAACTGCCTGAAGCCGATACGCTGCAAAAAAGCCGCAGAGCGAAATGCTCTACGGCTCATTATATCACATATGTATGCTTTCTGCAAGCACTCAGCTCAGAACTGTATCTGGTCGATGACCTTTCTGAGAGCCTTTGCGCTTTCCTGAAGCTTAGTTATCTCCTGTTCGTTGAGCTTCGGAGAAACTTCTCTTTCGATACCGTTGCTGCCGATAACGCACGGGAGACTGAGGCAAACGTCGTTTACGCCGTATCTTCCGTTTATCATAGTCGATACAGTGATGATGTTGTTTGCGTCGCGGAGTATGGAATCGCATATCTTGTTTACGCTCATAGCGATAGCGTAGAAAGTAGCGCCCTTTCTCTTGATAACTTCAGCACCTGCTGTGCGGACTTCATTGATTATCTCGTCCTCGTCGAGGTCGGCGTGATCCTGATCTGCGCAGTATTCTTCCATAGGGATACCTGCGATATTTGTAAGTGACCACGGAATGAACGATGAATCGCCGTGCTCGCCGAATACGTAAGCGTGAATGCTGTTAGGGCTGAGACCCACATGGTCAGCGATGATAGAACGAAGTCTTGATGTATCGAGAGCCGTTCCCGAGCCTATTACCTGATTTGGTTTGAGGTCTGTGCATTTGAGGATAGTGTATGTGAGTATGTCAACAGGGTTGCTGACAACCACGTATATTGCATCGGGAGCGTATTTAGCCACCTGCGGCATAACTTCCTTGATTATATTTACGTTTGTCTGAGCGAGGTCAAGACGTGTCTGTCCCGGCTTTCTTGCAAGACCAAGTGTTACTACAACTATATCTGAATCCTTTGCGTCTTCGTAGCCGCCGTCGAATACTTCAACATTTTCGCCGAAGGAAACGCCCTGGCGGATATCCATAGCTTCGCCCTTTGCCTTTGCCTTGTTGATGTCAACAAGAACTATATCGGAGCAAGTACCTGCAACAGCGAATGTATATGCAACAGTTGCACCAACATTGCCTGCACCCAGTATCGTTATCTTTGTTCCGTTTTTATCAGCCATAATGTTAACCTCCATATATGTATAGGAAAACTTTGCATGGTTCTGTTTATAGCAGCAGAGCCCTTTTTATACTCTCATTATAAACGTTAAACCTTGAAATATCAAGCAATTCGATTTGTTTTGCTCAAAAATCGTAAATTCGTACAAAACCGACTGAGATTTAACAAGGCTTTTTCACTCAAAGACTAATGGAAGTAACCTGTATGCAACAGCTCAGAATATTGCCTGAGTGAATAATATGCGGAATACAATGAATATTTTTGATAAAAATGAATATTTATGCAAATATACTTGACATTCTTTTCATGTGTAGTATAATAGAACTATATTGATAATCCATGCTGCTATATGCAGTGTTTATATTCAGGAGGTCATTACTATGGCAAACAAAAAAGATATCAAAAAAGTTGTTCTCGCATACTCAGGCGGACTTGATACTTCTATTATCATTCCGTGGCTCAAGGAAAACTACAATAACTGCGAAGTTATTGCTGTTTCAGGCGACGTAGGACAGGGCACGGAGCTCGACGGACTTGAAGAGAAGGCTATCAAGACAGGCGCTTCAAAGCTTATCATCGCTGACCTCAAGGAAGAGTTCATTCAGGACTATGTATATCCTACAGTTCAGGCAGGCGCTATCTATGAGAACAGATATATGCTCGGTACTTCCTTCGCTCGTCCGATCATCGCAAAGCGTATCGCTGAGATCGCACTCGCTGAGGGCGCTGACGCTATCTGCCACGGCTGCACAGGCAAGGGCAACGATCAGGTAAGATTCGAGCTTGCTATCAAGGCTTTCGCTCCTGAAATGGCTATCATCGCTCCATGGAGAGAATGGGACATCAAGAGCCGTGACGAGGAGATCGACTACGCTGAAGCTCACAATATCCCGCTCAAGATCAACAGAGAGACAAACTACTCAAAGGATAAGAACATCTGGCACCTTTCACACGAGGGTCTTGATCTTGAAGATCCTGCAAACGAGCCGCAGTACGAGAAGAAGGGCTTCCTTGAAATGGGCGTATCTCCTATCGACGCTCCTGACAAGCCTACATATATCACAATTCACTTCGAGAAGGGCGTTCCTACACAGCTCGACGGCAAGACACTCAACGGCGTTGAGATGGTATCAGCTCTTAACAAGCTCGGCGGCGAGAACGGTATCGGTCTTGCAGACCTCGTTGAGAACCGTCTCGTTGGTATGAAGTCAAGAGGCGTTTACGAGACTCCCGGCGGTGCTATCCTTTACCACGCTCACGAAGTTCTCGAAACTATCACTCTCGACAAGGAAACTGCACGTATCAAGCAGTACCTCGGAATCAAGTTCGCTGATATCGTTTACAACGGTCAGTGGTACACACCTCTCCGTGAAGCTCTCACAGCTTTCGTTGACAAGACTCAGGAGAGAGTTACAGGCGACGTTAAGCTCAAGCTCTACAAGGGCAACATCATCAATGCAGGCGTAACTTCACCATACACACTCTATGATGAGGAAGTTGCTACATTCGATGAGGACGAGGTTTACAATCAGGCTGACGCAGCAGGCTTCATCAACCTCTTCGGTCTCCCGATCAAGGTAAAGGCTCAGCTCGACAAGAAGAGAAACAACAAGTAATTTGATATCATTTTTTCCCGAACTGCGGCGCAGTGTATACTGTCCGCAGGCGGGATGTTCATATATGACATTATTCATTACGGTAGGGGCGTATGAATGAGAATTTAAACAATTTATCTGATAATTGGGATACCCTGCTTACCATGCTTATAGTGTTTGCTCTGCCTGCACTGGGAGTTGGCTATCTTCTTTCAAAGCATACCCAAATAGGTCTGCTTGAACCTGTTGTCATGCTTCTGGTATTGTGTGCTGTGTTCGGTATGTTCAATATACCTGCAATTAATCTCGTTGCCGTTATAGCGTTCGGAGCTGCTCTGGCTTTTATTTCATGGAGCTTGATCTTTGTCTTCTATTGCGTTATCGCACTTTTCTCAAAAAGGTGCGTGGGAAAGCTGGTAAGGTTTGAAGTGCCGAAGGGAATGAAAAGTGCGGTTGCCTGCTATGACATAGACGGTGAAGTACATCATTGCCTTGTGGGAGGCATAAAAAAAGAATTTGCTGAAAACGGCGAAGGTAAGCTCTCAAAGAAATACATTATCGGAAAAGAATACAACGTAAGATACAGCAGACTTTTAAAAAAGGTCTATGACAAAAGAGCTGTCATGATAAGCGCGGCGTGTGTTATGGTGAGCATCATCGGAGCATTGTTCTTCATTCTTCCTATGATATTCATGGAAAAGCTGCCGCCGTGATGACAGATATATGATTTGATATCTGAATAATTATACAGGCAGGGGACTTCCTCCTGCCTGTTACGATTTTTTATAATGCGTAATTCGTAATGCGTAATGCATAATTATATATATGCTTCGCTCATACATTTAAAAGTGATGCATAAGCGTCCCTTTGATTTGCTGTCGCAGGTACTCCGCAATTACGAATTACGAATTAAGCATTACATATTGAAGAAAGGAGAATTACTATGGTGACGACAAGACTCATGACTATCAACGACTGGAAAGGCGTTGAGGAAGTCTGGAAAGACCATGAAGGCACAAACCCTGTTGACGACTCCGAGGAAGGCTTCACAAGATACCTGAAGCGCAATCCCACCACGAGCTTTGTTGCCGAGGAAAACAGCAGGATAATCGGTACGATACTGGCAGGTCACGACGGCAGACGCGGTATCTTTCACCATGTTGTAATTGCTCCCGACCGCCGCGGACAGGGTATCGGAAGAATGTTGGTGGAAAGCGCTATGGAGGCTCTCAGAAAAGAGGGCATACAGAAAGTCCTGCTGGTGGTGTTCACACACAACGAAAACGGAAATCAGTTCTGGGAGCATATGGGCTTTACCGTCCGCGAGGACTTGTATTACCGCAACAAATACATCGAAATATAAAACTATGGATAAATTCATGAAGCTCGCCATTGACGAGGCGAGAGCAGGCATAAATGCAGGCCACGGCGGCCCTTTCGGCTGCGTTATTGTCAGGGACGGCGAGATAATCGGTCAGGGGCACAACGAAGTCGTCAAAAGACACGACCCTACCTGTCACGGCGAGATGATGGCGATACGCGATGCCTGCAAAAATATCGGCAGCCATGACCTTTCAGGCTGCGAGCTTTATACCACCGCAGAACCTTGCCCCATGTGCGCAGGCGCTATAATGTGGGCAAACATCAAAAAGGTGTTCTACGGCTGCAATATATCCGATACCGATAAGATAGGCTTCAGGGACAAGCAGTTTTATGAAGCTCCCGAGGATATCTCGGAGGAGCTCCACCGTGAGGAATGTCTTGAGGTATTCAAGGAGTATGCGGCAATAAAAAATAAGAAGCATTATTAACTTGCAGGGAACACCGCTCTCGGCGTTCCGAAAAGATAAAATTGTTTTAGAAACGAAGAATTGACCTGTAAGGGCGCACAGTGTTCGCCCGTCAGTAAACGATAAATCGCAATCGACCGCAAATGCAGGGGCGATGTCTGCATCGCCCCGTTGATAAATAACGTGATCAGGGACGGCGAGAACGCCGTCCCGTACAAAAGCGAATGGCTACAACAAGGAGAGAAAAACATGGCAGATATGATGTGGGCAGGAAGATTTTCAAAGCAGGTGGACGCAGGCGTGAACGCCTTCAACTCTTCCATTGCCTTTGACGGACGTATGTACCGCCACGATATTAAGGGCAGTATCGCCCACGCTACTATGCTGGGAGACTGCGGCATCATCACCAAGGAGGACAGCCTCGAAATAATCGCAGGTCTGAAAGGTATCCTCGTCGATATCGACAACGGCAAGCTGGAGCTCGACCCCAATGCCGAGGATATCCATATGTTCGTGGAAGCTGAGCTCACAAAGCGTCTCGGCGACGTGGGAAAGAGACTTCATACCTCACGTTCAAGAAACGATCAGGTCGCAGTTGACCTGAGACTTTATCTCCGCGACGAGATCGACGAGATCTACGCTATGGTCAAGGAGCTTGCTGTTACTCTCGTGAAGATGGCTAAGGAGCACACCGAGACTATCATGCCCGGTTATACTCATCTCCAGCGAGCTCAGCCTATAACTCTTGCACATCACCTCATGGCGTATGTGTGGATGCTTCTCCGCGATATGGAAAGACTTCAGGATACCGCAAAGAGAATGAACTACTGTCCTCTGGGCAGCGGCGCTCTTGCAGGTACTACCTATAAGACCAACAGAAAGCAGACTTCCGATCTTCTCGGCTTTACAGCTCCAATGCCGAACAGCCTTGACGGAGTTTCCGACAGAGACTACTGTGTGGAGCTGAACTGCGCACTGTCACTTCTTATGACACACCTTTCAAGATTTTCCGAGGAAATTATCCTCTGGTGCTCGTGGGAGTTCAAGTTCGTGGAGCTCGACGACGCTTTTGCTACAGGCTCGTCAATAATGCCACAGAAGAAGAACCCCGATGTTACGGAGCTTATCCGCGGCAAGACAGGACGTGTCAACGGCGACCTCATGACCCTTCTCACTATGATGAAGGGACTTCCTCTCGCATACAACAAGGATATGCAGGAGGACAAGGAAGCTATATTCGACGCTGTTGACAACGTTAAGCTCTGCGTAAAGACATTTACTCCAATGCTTGCAACCATGCGCGTTCTCAAGGATAATATGAGAAACGCAGCTGCAAGAGGCTTCATAAACGCTACGGACTGTGCTGATTACCTCGTTAAGAAGGGTATGCCTTTCCGTGACGCATACAAGATAACAGGTACTCTCGTTGCTCAGTGCATACAGAAGGGGCTTACTCTCGAAACTCTGCCCCTTGCCGATTACAAGGCAATGACAGATCTCTTTACCGAGGACGTTTACGAGGCTATCAGCCTTGACACCTGCGTTCGTGAGCGCAAGTCCGAGGGCGGTCCTTCACCCGATGCTGTTAAGGAGCAGATAGCTCTTGCAGAAAAGGCACTGGGACTGTGATATGAAGAAAAAAGACGTAACTTTTATAATAGGACTTACCATATTTATGGGAGTTGTATGGGTCATAGGTGAGCTGGTCATGGGACTGTGGGTAGCCGTTGTGCCTAAGACGCATATAGTCTGGTTCGCGGTCATTTTAGTCATAACGCTGGGAGTCAGCGTGTGGCACTCGATGATAGAGGACAAGTCCGACCTTGAAGACCCAAAACGTGCAAAATACGAGCGCAAGGTAAGTAAAAGAAAAAACAAAGCGAAATAGAATAATTGTGGGATTCCAAAGGGTTTACAACCCTTTGGTCAGGTCAAGGGCTGACAGCCCTTGCAGGGGTGGGGGCAGCGCCCCAAATAGACAAAGCGCTTCGCAAGGGGTGAATCAAAAAATAGTCCTGTGGACTGTTTTTTGAGAGGGTGACGCCTTGCAAGTGAAGGCGTCCCCTAAAAAATCGATCCTTTTCATAGGATTATCTTACTTCTCGAAAAACGGAGGAAAACATTATGTCAGTAAAAATCTATATAGACGGTCAGGAAGGCACAACAGGTCTGAAAATACAGGAGCGTTTCCAGAACAGGAACGACCTCGAAATAATGAAGATAAGCGAGGAGCTTAGAAAAGACCCGTCAGAACGTGCCCGACTTATCAACAGCGCAGACTATGTGTTCCTCTGCCTGCCTGATGCGGCTTCTATCGAGGCTGTTTCCTTCATCGACAAGGACAACGACCACGTTCGCATCATCGACGCTTCAACAGCTCACCGTACAAATCCCGCATGGGCTTATGGCTTCCCCGAGCTTTCACCTGCTCACAGGGAGAAGATCCGGAAGTCCAACAGAGTAGCTGTTCCGGGCTGCTATGCAAGCGGATTTGCTTCAATAGTTTATCCGCTGGTAAGCAACGGCATCATACCTGCGGACTTCCCTGTATTCGCCTATGCTACTTCGGGCTACAGCGGAGCAGGCAAGAAGGCTATCGCAGTATACGAGGGCGAGGATAAGCCTTACGAGTTCAACAGTCCCCGTCAGTACGCTCTTTCTCAGCAGCACAAGCACCTGCCTGAGATGAAGGCTGTATCGGGACTTACATATACACCTATGTTCAACCCTATGGTCTGCGATTACTTCAGCGGCATGGTAGTGAGCGTTCCGCTCCAGACAAGAATGCTGGACAAGAAAGTGACCGCACAGCAGGTACACGAGATGTACGCAAAGCACTATGAGGGCGCAAAAATGATAGAGGTAATGCCTCTTATGTCTGCGGACGAGCAGAAAGCATTCTTCCTTGCTTCAAATACTCTCAGCGGACAGAACAAGATGCAGGTGTTTGTTTTCGGCAATGACGAGCAGATACTCCTTTGCTCACGCCTTGACAATCTGGGCAAGGGCGCAAGCGGTGCTGCTGTACAGTGCCTTAACATAATGATGGGAATCGACGAAACTACGGGACTTGTTTGAGGTGACACGATAACATGAAAAATCATTTCGGGGGGAATGAATAATGAGCAGAACATTAAGGGAGATCTATGAGTACGATCTCATCGAGGACGACGGCCTTGATTATACCGTCGATGAATGGTTCAACACCATTATGGAGAAGACGAAGGATCAGCTCAGTCTTGCAGACGTGAGCCGTATGCTCCGTCAGAGGATATGCTCTCGCATTGCGATGAAGAGAGCTATAGAAATGCTCAGCGACGATCCGTTCGTGGGGGAAATGTTTGAGGGTCAGCTGATGTTCAATCTTTACAAAGGCAAGGAAAAATACCTCAGGCTTTTCTATCCGCAGATGAGCAATGTTCTCGAAAAAGCAGGTACTATGGCAAAATGCCACCACTTTGATTCCGAGGACGGAAAGCGGGAGTATATTTCCATTATTTCTAAATTCGCACAGAAGATCAAGGAGGAAACAGCATGAAGCTGGTACAATTACAGAACGTAACTTTTATTGAGGGCGGCGTGTGCGCTGCTAAGGGATTCAGAGCAAACGGAGTTCAGTGCGGTCTTGCGCACAAGCCTCTCGGAGAAATGGACGAGGCTAACGCAGCTGCAAACAACGCTCTCCCAAGCGCAAAAAAGAAGAACGATCTCGCACTCATCGTTGCTGATAACGACTGCAATGTTGCAGCTGTATACACCACAAACAAGGTAAAGGGCGCTCCTATCTTAGTTACAAAGGAGCATATCAAGGACGGCAAGGCAAGAGCTGTTATCGTAAACTCTGTAAACGCCAACACCTGCAACCCCGACGGCGTTGAGAAGGCAGCAAAGATGTGCCAGCTCGCTGCAAATACTCTCGGTATCGACGAGAACGACGTGGTAGTAGCTTCCACAGGCGTTATCGGACAGGTTCTCCCTATCGAGCCTATCGCAAACGCTATGGACGAGCTTGCAGGCGGTCTTGCTTACGACGGCAACAAGAAGGCTCTTGAAGCTATCATGACAACCGATACCCGTGAAAAGGAGATCGCAGTAAAATTCGAGATGGGCGGCAAGAACTGCACTCTCGGCGGTATGCTCAAGGGCAGCGGCATGATACACCCGAATATGGCTACAACTCTTACCTTCCTTACAACTGACGCTGATATTTCTTCGGAAATGATACAGGCAGCTCTTGACGCTACAGTTAAGGAAACTCTCAACAGAGTAAGCGTTGACGGCGATACTTCCACAAATGACATGGTGCTCATCATGGCATCGGGCGCAGCAGGAAACACTCCTGTAACAACTGAGGACGCTGAGTTTGCAAAGTTCAAACACGCTCTCTATGCAGTAATGATGAACCTTGCAAGACTTATGGCTCGTGACGGTGAGGGCGCTACAAAGCTTATCGAGTGCGCTGTAAGAGGTGCTGAGACAGGCGAGATCGCCGAGAAGGTTGCAAAGTCTATCGTAGGTTCCAGCCTTATCAAGGCTATGATATTCGGCGAGGACGCTAACGCAGGCAGAATATTCTGCGCACTGGGCTATTCGGACGCTGATTTCGATATCAGCAATGTCGATGTGGAAATGGCTTCTGACAACGGTCTTGTTATCCAGCTTGGACACAAGGGCAATGTTGTGGAGTTCTCAGAAGCTATCGCAAAGAAGATACTCAAGGAAGAGGAGATCAAGATACTCGTATCTCTCGGCAACGGCGAGGGCAAGGCTATCGCATGGGGCTGCGACCTCACTTATGATTATGTAAAGATCAACGGAGACTACCGTTCATGATATGAATTTTTGCGGCTTTGAAGATGATTGAAACAGATAAGGCTTATGAAGAAAAGGTAATGCCGTACATCGGAGATGATGAATATATTATCTGGTGTGAGCATGAAGCTTCAAAGGAAGAACTTCCGAAGATAACGATCTTCTTTGAGAAGATAGCATTTGTATTAACCATATTTCATTTTATGGCAGGTATCGGTTGTGTTTGGCTTGCGTTCACTCAGTTTAATGACATTAGTGCAAGGTTAGTTTGCAGTATTGTTGGTATAGTTTTTATCATTGTTCCATTGTCATTTTCGTTTTATGTAAACATAAGAAAAAACAGGATATATGCAATTACAAACCTGCGTGTCATTGTTCTTGACGATGATAAGATAAAAGATGCGGAGCTTTCGGAAATAAAAAAGATACAGTCTTTTCCTGTCAGAAATAATATAAGAACGCTCAGGCTGTTTACTTCTTTTGATCTGAGAAAAAATAAGGTCAAGTGGATAGAGTTCAACAATATATCATCGTCATCAATGGCGGAATGTATCATCAGAAAGCAGAAGCAGCTTTTAAACAACGGCAAAGATGATATTGATTCATTAGGTGAAGGCACTGTTATTTATAAAAGAAAATAGTGGGTGAGCAGATGTTCGGAAGGAAACGTGAAGAAGATTACGATGACTATAATGAAAAGTATGCATCGAAGTATGACGATGACTATATAGCGCCGTCAAAGGAGTACCGTAGCGAGCAGATCAATGACCGCGAGCGGACGTATTCCGACATGACTGCCGTGAGAGAGTGCGACCATGACCACGAGCAGACGTATTCAAATATAAATACTGTCAGGGAATGTGAACATAACCACGAGCAGACCTATGAAGATGCGGATTCCGAACAGCATCAATACGATGATTACGCAAGCCTCGAGAACTTTTTTGAGGGAATGCTGGAACGCGGCGAACGCCTTGTATGGGTCGGCAGCAAGAATAACGTAAAGCCGTCTTCCAACACAGGAAAAAATCCAAAGCAGCCTGTGGGCTTATATATCATGTTTACGGGTATCGCACTTTTAGTCGCAGGCGCGTGTTCGCCGATGCTGATTATTTTTGGTCTTCTGCTTATTGTCGCAGGAGTTGTATCAATGACGAAAAGCAGCATGACAGCTTTCTATGCACTGACGAACAATAGAGTTATCATTGCAGGTACTTCGGGCACTTCAAGCGTTGCGCTTAATGACATCATCAAGGTCGAACGCTCTATGTTAGGCAAAAACATGGGCAATGTGTACATTACCACAAGACTTATGTACAGAGGCTCTCAGAGAGCAGGCAGCAGCTTCAGGCTGGCGCTCTATGAGATAAATGACCCCGCAAGAGTTGAGAGGATACTCAATGATGCGATACAGGGCTTCTTTTGATATTTGTGGAGCTGACAGAATGTTTATCGGGCAAAGCTCGTTTAATTTTAAATAATATAAAGGAAGTAAAGTTAAAATGGAAAAGATCTCAAACAATGACAAATCGCAGGTGCTTATTGACGCACTGCCTTATATCCAGAAGTATAATAATAAGATACTTGTTATCAAGTACGGCGGAAACGCTATGACCAATAAGGAACTGAAAGATGCCGTAATGACGGATATCGTGCTTCTTTCACTGGTCGGCGTAAAGGTCGTTCTTGTACACGGAGGCGGTCCCGAGATAAGCGATATGCTTAAGAAGCTCAATATCGAGAGCAGATTTGTCAACGGTCTCAGATATACCGACGACGCTACAGTTGATGTGGTAAAAATGGTTCTCTCAGGCAAGGTCAACAAGGAGCTGGTACAGCTTCTTGCACAGCATAAGGGCAGCGCAGTAGGTCTTTGCGGCATAGACGGAGAGATGCTCATGGCTGAGAAGAAAAAGACCGATGACGGACAGGATCTGGGCTGGGTCGGCGAGATCACAAAGGTGAACACAAAGCCTATCACGGACGCTCTTGCAAACGGAAATATCCCTGTTATTGCTACAGTTGCCACCGACGAGGAGGGCAATACATACAATATCAACGCTGATACAGCCGCTGCAAGAATAGCTGCCGAGCTTGGAGCCGAGAATCTTATCCTTATGACCGATATAGCAGGTCTTCTCCGCGACAAAGATGATCCCACAACTCTTATCCCCGAGGTCAATGTCAGTGAAGTTCCTTTCCTCAAGAGACAGGGTATAATATCGGGCGGTATGATACCAAAGATAGACTGCTGCGTGGAAGCTGTCAGACGAGGTGTCAGCAAGACCGTTATCATAGACGGAAGAGTGCCCCATTCTATACTCATTGAGATACTTTCCAACGAAGGAATCGGCACACAGTTTGTATAAGAATTATTCTTCTCGTAAAATAATTTACTTGTATACAAAAAATTTACTAATATTATTCGGGTAATGATTGATTTTGACTGCCATTCAGAGCTATAATAATAGTGTGTCTGAAAAAGTCCAAGGCAGTCTGCCCCAAGGAGGACTTTATGAATACTATAGATAAATTTAATTCGCACGTTATGCAGTCCTACGGACGCTACCCCCTCGTTATGGAGCAGGGCAGCGGCAGACGCTGTAAGGACGAGAACGGCACGGAATATATCGACTTCGGAAGCGGCATCGGTACTAATTCCCTCGGCTACTGCGATGAAAAATGGGCTGACGCTGTGTGCGCTCAGGTAAGAACATTACAGCACAGCTCCAATTACTACTATACAAAGGTACAGGCTGATTTTGCCGATAAACTTTGTAGTATTTCGGGATATGAATCAGTTTTCTTCTGTAACAGCGGCGCTGAGGCAAATGAGTGTGCAATAAAGGTGGCAAGGAAATACAGCTTCGATAAATACGGCAAGGGAAGACATACCATCATCACCCTTGTTAATTCCTTCCACGGAAGAACGATAGCTACGCTCTCCGCAACAGGTCAGGATGTGTTCCATAATTACTTCTTTCCGTTCCTTGAAGGCTTTGTAAACGTTACCGCAAATGATATCGCAGACCTTAAAGAAAAGCTCGAAGATAAGACAGTGTGTGCGGTGATGCTTGAGTACGTACAGGGAGAGGGCGGCGTTAATGCCCTCAATAAAGATTTTGTCGATGCAGTTTATGACCTATGCGCAGAAAAGGATATACTCGTTATTGCTGATGAGGTGCAGACAGGTGTGGGACGTACAGGAAAATTCCTTGCGGGAGACCACTTTGGCAGAAAAGCTGATGTTACTACACTTGCAAAGGGCATCGCAGGCGGTGTGCCTATGGGTGCCTGTCTCGTGAACAAGAAGTGCAGCGGAGTGCTTACAGCAGGCACTCACGGCTCCACTTTCGGCGGCAACCCCATTGCCTGTGCAGGTGGTCTTGCAGTACTCGACAGGATCGAAAGTGAAGGATTCCTCGATGAAGTCGGAAAAAAAGCGGAGTTTATAAAGAATGAACTCGGAAAATGCAGTGAAGTCGAAGCGGTGAGCGGTCTGGGAATGATGATCGGTATTACTCTGAAGAACAAGGACGCTCACGACGTAGCACAGAAAGCTCTTGAAAGGGGGTTGCTTGTGCTGACTGCCAAAGAGAAGGTTAGACTTCTCCCTCCGCTTACAATTTCTTACGATGAACTAAAGGACGGACTGAAAATTCTGATAGAGATACTGGAGGAATGAGTATGGAGATACAAGTATCAGGTAAAAACGGAAAATATACTGTTGTAGATAAAAACGGCAAACTCCTGTATAATGTAAAGAAAAAAGGCTTCGGTGCTAAATTCAACCTCATGGACATAAATAACTATAATCTCTATACTCTGGTTCAGACAGGAAGCTCGAAAAGCCCGACCTTTACCATAATTCTCAATGATAATGTTTTCATGGTCATGCAGTGTACATCGCTGTACCTCGACCCTTCATTCAAGGTCAGACATAAGACGATGAATTTTGAGATCAACAGCAAGAACAGAAAGGATTTTGATATAATCCTCGACGGAAAGAACGTGGGAAGTATCAAGACCCTTGTTGCTGTTACAGGCGATCTCCAGTATCATGTGACCATCGAAAATACTGCGTTCGATGACTATATTCCTTTGTTTGCCGTCGCTGTTGACAGAGCGTTCGGCGAGATGAACAAATGACGCAAAGAAATGAAAGGATAGATATTTATAATGAAACACTTACTTAAAATGCTCGATCTCAGCACAGAGGAGATCATTGATATACTTAACCTTGCTGACCAGCTCAAGTATGAACTGAAGCACAGTATCCCACATCCGCACCTCAAGGGAAAGACTCTCGGTATGATATTCCAGAAGGCTTCCACACGTACCCGTGTATCCTTTGAGACAGGTATGTATCAGCTTGGCGGATATCCGCTGTTCCTCTCGTCCAACGATCTCCAGATCGGACGCGGAGAGCCTGTTCAGGATACAGCAAGAGTTCTCTCACGTTACCTTGACGGCATCATGATCCGTACATTCGAGCAGAAGGAAGTAGAGGATCTCGCTCAGTACGGCAGCATTCCGATAATCAACGGTCTTACAGACTTCTGCCACCCATGCCAGGTCCTTGCAGACCTTATGACTATCCGCGAGTTCAAGGGCAGCTTCAACGGTCTTAAAATGTGCTTTATCGGCGACGGAAACAATATGGCTAACTCCCTTATCGTTGGCTGCTTAAAGGTGGGTATGACCGTATCTATCGCTTGCCCTGACGACTACCAGCCTCCAAAGGAGATACTGGACTTCGCAAAGAGCTATGGCGACAAGTTCGAGATGACCAACTCGCCTATGCAGGCTGCAAAGAACGCAGACGTTCTCATCACAGACGTATGGGCTTCAATGGGACAGGAAGGCGAGGCTGAAAAGCGTAAGAAGGCTTTTGCAGGCTACCAGATAAACGACGACCTCATGGCTCAGGCACACGCAGACGCAATGGTTCTCCATTGTCTCCCTGCACACCGTGAGGAGGAGATCACAGAGAAGGTATTCGAGGCACACGCAAACGAGATATTTGAGGAAGCTGAGAACCGTCTCCACGCTCAGAAGGCAGTAATGGTCAAGCTCATGGCTTGATTCAGCCGTACAGTGAATGGCGTTACATAATTGAGACATATTGCAGGGGCGGATATTATCCGCCCCTGTTTTATATGGAATTCCGTCCGAAAGCCGCGTTTGCCCGTGCCATACACGCAATGTAACATGGATATGCAGGGGAAGGCGTTCCATACGATGAAGCGGCGGCTCGAACGGATAGCACAATGCCGTGAGATGTACGCTTTTGATTTGACAAAAAAGGTCAAAAGTGTTATTATAAGCACGTAAAAAGAAAAGCATACATAAATCGAAAGGACAGAAATTATGGAACAAAATATGAGGAAGATAAAGATATTTCCATGGAACGGAAAAAACTTCGATCGACTTGCGTATCTTGCAGCGCTGACGTGGATAGCATTTACGGCAGGGATAATTGTGCTTGTATACGGTAAGAACAAAGTTGTGGGAGTGCTCCTGTTGATATTCGGAATAGTGGGAACAGTTATCGAAGCAAGCATAGCACTTAATGTCCGCAAGGGAAGGGAGATATTCTACAACGAAAAACAGGTGAAATGGAAGAGTTTCGGCAAGGAGCATACCATAGAGCTTTCAGACGTAAAGGAAATAGTTTATTACGTTATGGAGAGCCGAACAGGCGGTGCAAGGAATGGTCGGCAGACAATAAGAAGAATGGAAGTATGCTTCCTGACAGATGTGGGCAAGCCAAAGCTGAAAGCGCTGCACGTCGGCGACAAAATAAGCTTGGAGGACTTGAAGAAAATCAAAAAAGGGAATAAACCCGATCTCCCGATAATGGAGTTCTACAGGTTCTATGAGAAGACCTACCCGAACCGCGCGAAGGGTATACAGGATCTGGGCGAGCTGCGAAAGAAGATCATACTCTGGTAAGAGAAAGGAAAGATTATGGGAAATTTGATACTTGTCGTTGCAGGCATAGCAATAGCTCTTGCAGGAGGGCTCTACCTTGCGAGACTGATGTACTTCAAGAAAAACGGAGTGATCGTAAAAGCGGAAGTTGTAAGCGTGAAAGAGGTGACTCGGAAAAAGGGCAGGCAGGTAAACGGATATGCGCATACACTGAAATATGAGATGAACGGCAAGACGTACGAGGAACAGGATAAGGCAGGATACAGCGAGCCGCTAAAGGTGGGAAGTACTCATCTTCTCATGTGCGACCCGAAAGATCCAAAGGTGTTCAAGTTTGAGGCTGATATAGACAGCCATATAAAAGTTGCGGCAGCTCTGATAGCTGCGGGCGTAATATTTGCGGGCAGATTCGCGTATGCCTATATGAAATAATATATATTGTGTATCATAAACAATAAAAGCCGCCGATTGGCGGCTTTCTTTTAGTTGACAATTCGCGGAATGAGTGATATAATAAACAAGTCGCTTCGGAAGGGTGAAGGAAGAGTAAGCCTGCTGGCGCAGCATCGTGGAGCACATGGAGGAGAGGCGGAAGAAAGTTATCACAAAAAACTTTTGAAAAGGTATTGACAAAGAG
>NZ_JAILNU010000021.1 GCF_024691275.1 Ruminococcus sp.
GCCTGCCTGTCACGCAGGAGGTCGACAGTTCGAGTCTGTTCGGGGTCGCCAACACGCTTCTGTAGCTCAGTCGGTAGAGCAGGGGACTGAAAATCCCCGTGTCGTTGGTTCGATTCCGACCGGAAGCACCATATAGAACGCAAATGCGTTCTATATACAATGCGGATTTAGCTCATCTGGTAGAGCGCCACCTTGCCAAGGTGGAGGTAGCGAGTTCGAGCCTCGTAATCCGCTCCATAGTACTGGGGTAATAACCTTGGTATTACGCAAATCCCGAAGCAGTAGTTTCGGGATTTTTTATTTATGTTTGATTTTGAGGATTGAAAGCTTATTTTTATATGAAACGGAGCATTCACAATGAAAATATTTAAAGTGACCAGATGGGTATTCTTTGCTCTGTCTGTTCTGAGCGTAGTTCTGCTGTTCGCGCTGATGTTTACGGGAAACAGCTATAAGACTATGAGAGCGGTGGGAGTTGCCACCGAGGACATGATATGCGATATCCTGTTTGTTCTTGCACCTTTTGCAATGGGACTGGCAGCTCTGTCAGCGCTTATCGTTATAGTGAAAAGGTGCTACGGAAGTAAAATGTTTATGAGCACTATGTCTGTGATGTTTATTGCTTTTTCGCTGCTGGTGCTTCTCGGACGCGGCATAAGAAGTGACAGGATCATGCGCACTTTTGAAAGTCCCGACGGAAAACACTCTTTATATTATGTTCAGGAGCATGATGACGACGAGTATGGCGCTCCTGACGCTATGCGTGTTTACCGCAGAAAGGACATATTTACATATGAGGCACTGTTCACTGTCGATAACGATAAAACAGACCTTATCAGCTGGGAAAATGACGGCGTTGTCTTTGACGAACAAAAATATGACTATTCATCGTTTTAAGTATTGAACACAGCAGATATGGAGTTATAAAATGAAAAAAATAAGATTATTCGAGTATATTCTGGCAGGACTTGCTGTTATATGTATACTGGCTATGGTGACGATACACGTTACAAGAGACAAGGAGATCATGAGAGCGTTTTTTGGTCTGCCCGAGACTATGGTCGATAATATCTGCTTCTACCTTGCACCTTTTTTCTTTGGAACTGCTGCGCTCCTCGGTTTTATCGAAAAGTGCAGGAACGGCGAGAAGCGCAAAGCACTTATGCTCAGCGGAACTATAATGTGTTACCTCATGGTGGCACTGCTCATAAAGCTGGCAGGATTTGATGTGGGATCTCCGCTGAAAACTATAAAAAGTCCTGATGGAAAGCATACTATATACTATAATGAAGCTGGTGACGATGATGAAAAACTTATCTGCTTCGTCAGAAAGAGCTTCATAAAATATGATCCTGTTTTCACTATGCGCAAAGGAGAGGAAGCTGATATCGAGTGGAAGGACGATTACTTCCTGCGCCACGGCTGGAGATATCAATACCCCGATTACGAAAAATAAATTTAATAATTCTTTTTTAATTCCGCACAAAGACTGCTTTGGGTCTTTGTGCGGAATTACTATATACAAATTTAAATAAAAATGTTATAATATAGTAAGTATCCCTTGTGATTACTTACAATGTATATTATTGAAGTCTCGTTTATAAAATGTTACAGGAGTGAAGAAATGGAAAAGGAAACCCGATATGCCGTTCTTATTGATGCGGATAATGTTGCGGCTAAGTATACAAAGTTTATACTCGATGAAGTCTCTAATTATGGTGTCGTAACATATAAGAGAGTTTACGGCGACTGGACCCGTCCTAATCTTGCAGGCTGGAAGAATATGGCGCTTGACAACGCTGTTACGCCTGTACAGCAGTACAGCTATACAACAGGCAAGAATGCTACCGACTCTGCAATGATAATAGACGCGATGGATATTCTCTATTCGCACAATGTTGACGGCTTCTGCATCGTGTCCAGTGACAGTGACTTTACAAGACTGGCTATCCGTCTGCGTGAGTCGGGTATGCACGTTATCGGCATGGGCGAACAGAAAACTCCGAAGCCGTTCAGCACTGCCTGCAACGCTTTCAAGTACCTTGAGATACTTGCGGACGAGGAATTACAGAGCACGGGCGAGAGCGAAAAGCTTGAACTGAAAACTCTGGAAACGGCTATAGTACGCATAATAACCGAAAATGCCAACCTACAGGACGAGATCAATATCGGCGAGCTGGGAAGCAGACTTCTCAACCGCTATCCTGACTTTGATGTCAGGAACTACGGCTATTCAAAGTTCTCGCAGTTCCTGAAAGAGTTCGACGGACTCAGCTTCAGACAGGTGGGAAGCAGCATACTTGTTTCTCAGAAGTCCAATATGACGGATCTTCAGCGTATAGAAACGGCTATTGCAGCTATAGTGCGAACCAACGGCAGCAAGGGATATAATCTGGGCGAGCTGAAAAAGCAGCTCTGCACAAAGATGCCCGAATTCGACGTAAAAACATACGGCTATTCAAAGTTCAGCAAGTTCGTTGAAAATCTGCCGTCATTTAAGATAAAGAACAACACTGTTATGATTTCGGAGAGTTGATTTGGAGAAAAAAATTATTAGTGCCGCAGCGGCAATAGTTCTTGCCGGCGGACTTTATATGTCAGGGCGCTATATCAAGGACTCGGGTATACTGAGAGGATATCCCGCAGCTGAATATCTCACATCAGACGAAGCTGAGCACAGACCTGTATACGAAATGCTCAGCAAGGACGAGAAAGCAGTGTATACTGCGCTGTATCGGGGGATATCCGATAAAAAGGAGAAGATACCTCTGCCTATGGAGATAGACGGCGACGAGTATTCAAAGATATATTGCATACTTGAAAAACAGGAGAGCAGTTTTTTCTATTTAGACTCGGTGTATTATACGGCTCAGAAGGTGCGCGATGCAAAGGTGGTCTATCGTGAAAAGAGCAACGCGGTGCTTAAAGCGTCCGAGCTTGATGCTGTCATTGATACTGCTATGACGGGAACGGCTGACTATTGGAGCGATGCTGAGAAAGTAAGATACATAAATGACTATATAGTAAAGAAATGCAACTATGTTACGGGAGATGACAGCGAATATGCCTCGACTTCATACGGCTGCCTTGTGCGGGGTGAAGCGAACTGCGAGGGATATGCCAAAGCGTTCAGGCTCCTTGCGTCGCAACTTGATCTGGACAGCACCGTGGTGACGGGAAAGACTGATAAAGGCGAAAATCATGCGTGGAATCAGGTCAAGGTCGATGACGAATGGTACAATATTGACGTAACATGGGCAGATACAGGCAGTGAGGGAGATATCAGCCTGACGTATTTCCTGTGTTCGGACGCAGATTTCTCAAGGACGCATATTGCCGATAAATCGTTGTTTGAGCCATACAGCTGCGGTAGAGATGACAGAAATTACTACATTGCGAACGGACTTTATGCGCAGACTTACAACGAAGCAGAGGAGATCCTGAGGCGTGAGCTTTTGGCGGATAAAAGCGTTGTGACCATAAAATTTGCGAATGAAAGCATCTACAACGATTTTTACGATCTTGTCAACGATGACAGAAAAATGTTTGATATTATCAAAGAAACGGAGTATCACACCAAAGAGGCAATCTGTCTTGATCTTGGATTGAACGAGCAAGGACTCTGTATTACGCTGAAATTCAAGTTCGGAGAGTGAAATTGAACATATTTGCACGAAAATAATCGAGCAATGTTGTGTAGAAATCCATGTTGACAATTTGCGGAATGAGTGATATAATAAACAAGTCGCTTCGGAAGGGTGAAGGAAGAGTAAGCCTGCTGGCGCAGCATCGTGGAGCACATGGAGGAGAGGCGGAAGAAAGTTATCACAAAAAACTTTTGAAAAGGTATTGACAAAGAG
>NZ_JAILNU010000019.1 GCF_024691275.1 Ruminococcus sp.
GCTTCTTTGGCGGACAAAACGCCGAGCTTTTTTCCTTCAGCGTCGATTACGAGTACTTCTTTGTCTCTTATCTCTTCGTTGATCTGCAGTTCCTGTTTGCTAATAGTCAAGCACCTCCAAGCAATATAATTTAAAAACAAAAATGAGTGCAGAAAATATCCGCACTCACCAATACACATTGAATACAGAGCTGTCTTATACAGCTCAGATGATCCATACATATTGACCGTTTCAGCATAGCCTGACGGTGAGAACGCATAGTTCTGCTTTGTTTACTCAAATATTATACACCACTATTTCTACAATGTCAATAGCGTGCGAAGTTTTCGTCGTTTTACACAACATCATCACTGAATACGCTCTTAATTTTATCCCATATTGCAAATCTCACCTTGTATTTTTGTGGTTTTCTAAGCATATCCAGCTCTTTCTCGTCGAAATGTTCTTCCTCTGCCGCTTTATCCTCTGCGACATCAGCCTGCACGCCCGACTGTTCTTCGCCAACTTCACAGGCAGCAGGCAGACAAAGCGGCGGATACATCACGCACCACCAGTTATGCCCCAGCGACTTTCCTATTTTTATGCGCAGTGCACGGTATGTCCCCGAAGGCATAGTAATATCGCCGTAAATGCGCTCGTCGAACTTCACGTCGGCAATTTCTGCCGACACCTTGTCCATACAACCGTTCTCACGCAGGACCTTTTCCGCGATACGTTCGATCTGTCCGAGCTTTTTCACAGCTATCCCCTCAGCTTCGGAAAGACTTTCCGCTTTGCCGAAAATTTCGCTTTCAAGCAGCCTGTCGCGCACCTTCAGCTTCAATCGCTGATCTCTGTCGCTGTCAGAATTTGCAAGTATATGCAGCCGCAGAACGCTCCCACGGAGCTCGTCGAGCTTTTGTCCGTCGCTTATAAAGCTGCTCAGGTTAGAAATAAGTACTGCAAGGAACAATCCTGCTGCCATGATGTACCACGATGGCTTTCTCATTTGTATCACCTCAGTGGCTATCATTGACAATTATTTCTGGCTTATTCAGCATAAGATGAAAAAGCTGCACGCATGGTGCAGCTTTTCGTGTAATTACAGAGTTTTTACCTTGCCAAGAAGGAATTCCTGTATCTTGAGAGAATCTCCTGCTGTAACGCCCTTGATGCTTGTATCAACGTCGGCGTTAGCGGCACCCTGCTCTGTAAGATGGCTCTTCTCAGATCCGGTGATGCCGTACTTGTTCGGATTAGCAAGTGCCTGCATGATAAGAACTACATCGCTCATATCTACCTTAGTATCACAGTTAGCGTCGCCTGCCTTAGTTACCTTGACATCAACGCTTACCTTTGTTGTAGTAGATGTTACAGTAGTAGTTGTGGTCTTCTTTGTCGTTGTAGTAGTCTTCTTTGTAGTAGTTGTGGTTGTGGTCTTTTCCTTTTCAGCAGGAACCGAACCGTCAGGCTCTGTACCGCCTACAAGAACTCCGTCGTCGTATACGCAGATATTGCTAGTGCGCTTCTCCGGCGGATCGTCAACTGCAAAGAACGCTGTGCTGTCACCGATCTCCAGACCCTTGTAGCTCCAGTCGTTTGTAGGATCCCATACATCGCCGTAGTACATACCAAGATCGAACTGATACTTCTTTCCTGAGTTAGCTATGATATAGCCGTCCCATGAGATCTCAACGTAGTATGTATCAGGAACCTTGTCATACTTAAAAGGACCTGTAAGTGTTCCGTTTGCGCCTTCGCCGTCTTCTGTATATGCCTGATCGTAAAGTTCACGCACTTCACCGAGACCGTCGATGCCCTTCTTCATTTCGCTTACGTTGAAGAAGTAACGAACAGAAGTCTTCTTTGAAGGGTTGCTCTCACCTGTGAGAACCTTGAAGGATACCTGTGTTGTACCTGAACCGTCACCGTTAAGGTTTGGCTTGTCTACACCGACAGCTTCGATCCAGTAACCGCTTCCGCCGCCTTCGCCGTTTACAATGCCGTAAGAGCGCTTTTCATCTGTAGGCGGGAAGTTTTCAGTAATAGCCATGTCCGGTGTGCCGTACAGAGCATAGAGACCTGCAGCAGCTGCCGGAAGTGCAGCATTATAGTCGATAGTTACCTCATTTTCGGTATACTCTCTTGTTTCGTCCTGATGTGCGTCAGCTGTGTCAGGACCGCCTGCGAGAGCGCCCCAGAGGATATGCTTCTGCTCACGGGGATCTTCTGCCATGATAAGTCCCGAAGCAGCACGGTGGTGAGGATTCTTTACAGAGATATCATTGTAGCCGACGATGTAGCATCTCGGGCCCTCAGCGCCATTCTTGCCTGCGAGAACAGAATACTGCGCTCTCTCCTTGAACTTTGTATTGTTATCGCCGAGAATGTAGTTCATCTGCTTCTTAGCCCATTCGCTCCACTCAGACGGCTTGCCATCGTTCTTGTACTTATCGTAGAGGAGACAGATCATCTGCATAGCTGTGTTGTAACGGCAGCTGCCCCATGTATCAAGGTGTGCGAAGCCCTGAGGAGTCTCCTTCTTCTGCCATGTCTTCAGGCACTTTCCTACACAGTCATCGTCCCAGAAATCTTTAAAGACATACTTGTTCTTTCCCTGTGCATCTCTGATCTTCTGAACAAGATCAAGCTCAGGGTACTTCTGATTGATAACAGCCCACATTACGCCTGCACCGCTCCACATATCGTTCCAGCAGTAGCACCACCCTGACGGAGCATAGTAATCGAATATCTTTACAGCATAGTCGAATACGCTTGCATCACCTGTTGCAAGGTACATCCATGCAGCAGCCCAGCAGTAGTCGTCTTCCCACTTGCTTGAGCCGTAGAACTGTACAGGGCCGTCCTTGTTATCGGAAAGCTCCTTTGGATTATCATTTGCGAAATTCCAGAGTGCCTTTGCATAGTCAAGGCTCTTCTCAGCGTACTCGGGATCTGTGTCCTTGAAGTTGAGGTAGTTGATAGCCAGTGATGCACAGGCAGATACAACGTAGTCTGTCTGCGGCTTTTCAGCTGTCAGGAAGAATGCAGGACGAGGCATAGTATCTACCTCAGGGCTGTTCCATATCTTATGGTCGATGTTTCCCTCACCTACCTGATAGCAGTGAGCGATAACAGTGCCGTCCTTGTCGCGGAACGTACACTTCATAAGGTAATCGTTGAAGTGACGGAGAATAGTCTCGATGTGCTTGTCCTGCTTGAGCTTATCGTAAACATCACGGTACTCATAATAGCCCCAGCCGAGAGTAGCAGCAGTATAGTTTTCAGGCATACCGAATTCAACGTGGTCACCTGCATCGTGGAAACCGCCCGCAACGTCGATGGTACCGTCGCCGTCAGGATCGAGTATATCCTTGTACTTTGTCATAAATGCAGCAGAAAGGTTAGTACCGCCCTTGCTCGACTTTTCTGTGATACCGTCCCATTCGATCATCGGGACATGAGCGTCATAGGTGTGGCAGTTTCCTCTCCACGGCAGAAGATTATGTCCCTCTGCATTTACCGTATCGCCGCACATATTTGCATCATAGAAATAGAGCGAATACTGCAATGCACGAGCATAGTCGATGTCAAGCCCTGAATCCTTGACGACCTCGCTTATGGGTGCGCAGAACTTCTGTTCTGTGTCAGTATCGACAGCCATTACAGGCATAAGTGTCGAACTGAAGGTAGTTGCCGCAGTAACGATGCTTACCATTGCTGCGACTATTTTTTTGTGATTCATCATTCTTTCCTCCCTTTTAAATTATGTGAATCATTTTATGATTTTACTGATCCCACTTCGAGATGCCAAGGAGGTGTTTCTGTATCTCCAGAGCGTCATTTGAAGTAAGACCCTTTGTGCTTATATCAACGTCAGCGTTAAGCTGTCCCTGCACTGTTATGTGACTCTTATCGCTGCCGTTTATGCCGTATTTGTTTGGATTTGCCATAGCCTGCATAATGATGACAACGTCTGACATATCGACTTTGCCGTCACAGTTAGCATCGCCTTTTCTGTAGTTCTTTGATACAACAGAGGTAGTGGCAGCAGGCTTGGTGGAAGTTGAAGTTGTAGTTTTAGCAGTAGTTGAGGTAGTCCTGACGGTGGAAGTCGAAGTGGTGGTCGTCTTAGGTGCAGTAGTCGTTACGACTGTCTGACCGCCGCCGTTTATAGGATATTTTTTCAGGTCGGGAAGCTCATCGAGAGTGATGCAGTAATCGCTCTGATATACCTCTATAAGGTTATCGACAGGGTTATTCTGCTCGCTTGTGAGGTAGTTCATATACCACGGGCAGAAATAGAGCCATGCAGCTTTGTCGTTCACGAGGTTTTCAAGTGAAGGTATGGAGTCGTTCTCGGTCATAGCTACCATTTTCTCGCCGTCGGTGCCCTGTACAAGGCTGTAGAATGTGGACGCGATAGAGCTGAGGTTAGCAACGCCGTCAGCGCAGTTGTACTTGTCGTAGCCGACGATATCAACTACATCATCGCCCGGATACCAGTCCGCAGCAGCAGGCGAAGTAGAGCCTGTCCACTCCCAGATGATGTTGTCAAGACCGTACACATTGGTGAGCTGATCGTAGAGCAGACGGTAGAGCTTCTTGCATGGCTCGGCGCCTTCAGCCCCCCACCAGAACCAAGCTCCCTCAGCCTCATGGAGAGGTCTGAAAAGAACAGGCACATCAGCGTCCTTGAGCTTCTTGAACTCGCCCGCAATGAGCTCGATGTCCTTCATTATAACTTCGTTTTCCCATGTGCCCTCCTCAAGAGCCTTGGAAATACTGAATGTAGTGAACTTAGGATTTGCAGACTCCACATAGAAAGCTATATCGGAGCTGCCTTTTTCGCACGGCACGTTCCAGTGCCATGAAACAGTTGCGATACCGTGGTACTTGTTTACCCACTCGATAACTCGCTCAGGTGCATGATCGCGCCATTCCGAAGATGAGTTATAGGCAAGGAAGTCGATACCGCGGATAGCAGGCTGCTTGCCTGTTTTCTCCTTGATGTACTCGAACTCCGCCTCGTTGTCCTTAATAAACACGTCCGGACTGTCCCAGAGGTTGTAGTTATGGTCGCCGCAGTACTCCTGCTGACCCGAGATGACATGCTTTCCGTAAACATCGCAGAGATAGCTGTAAAGTCTCTGTGCCGACTCGGAAGCATTGGGATTTGAAAGCTTTCTTGTCGGGGAAAGATTTGTGAGCTTTTCGGAAGCAGGCTTCAGCGTGAGGTAATCGAAGAAGGTATAACCCCAGTAAGCCTTGAGCTCAATGGTATTCTTGCCCTTTTTCAGATTGACTACGCCGCCCGATGTCTCAGCAAATTTGTTTGTGTACGGACAGGTGAGCTCACCCTGATTCACGCCGTTGATGTTGAGATACTGCACCTTCTTGCGCGGATCGCTGGGCTCACAGTAGCAAATGGTCAGCTCATAGAGTCCTGCCTCGGGAACGTCCACATCGATGCTGAGGGTAGTGCCCTTCTGGTCGAGATAAGCGAAGCCCTTGCCTGAAAAGCCGCTGAGGTCGGTATCTTCGGGAAAATCTCCCAGCTTCACATCGGAAGCTCCGTTGGCGTGGATCTTTCCGCCGCTGGTCTTGCCGTCCTCAAACTCGTACTTCAGGACAGTATCAGCAGCCAGAACGCTCTTTGGAGCTTTCAGTGCAGAGGGAAAGCTCATCGCAGTTGCTGCGATGAATGCGGCTGCAACAGTGCACGCAGACCGCTTCATGTTTTCTTTCTTCAAAGTGATCCCTCCAGATCAAAATATTAAATTGTTTTTAAGCTGATGTTTTAAGCGCCTAAACTTAAAGCACCAGCTTAACGAATATGTACAAATTTATGATATCACATTTTTCCTGAAATTGCAAGTGATTTCAGGAAACATTACTATTTTTGATACAATTAAAAAAATACCGCAACATCTGGTAAGTTCATTATACTAAAATTGCGGATCATCTCCTGCACTTCCTAAAAGCAAGCCTTATGACTGCCGCGAGCAATATTCCGAACACTGCCATTCCGAGCTTGCCCAGCCATTTGTTCTCCTCAGACACTTCTTTTATTTCCCCGATTATGCTGAACACCTCCTCGGCAGGTTCTTTTTCCGCGAATAACAATCCGTTTTCCTCCGCGTACTGTTCGGCGGCTGACTCAGGAGTTCCGTATATACGCATATTTGTCTGCTTCTGCATCATGTTGCCGTCACAGGTGTAGCCGATCGCCTGTCTTCCAAATGATGTGCAGCTCTGCGGCAGTGATATGCTGCTCAGTCTGCTGCACATATAGAACGCCCTCTCTCCCACAGCTGTAAGGCTGTCTCCGACCGTGATATCGCTGAGCGATGTGCAGCCCGCAAAGCAGAACTTGTCAATAACTTCCAGCTTATACGGCAGTGTGACCTCCGTCAGCGAAGTGCAGGCTCGAAAACATGAATCGGGCAGGACAGTCAGCGTTTCGGGTATCGTTACCGCCGTCATTCCCGCACATCCGCAAAAACAGCCCATGCCTATCTCTTCAAGATCGGGCGGCAGCGTCACCTCCTCCAGCGAATAACAGGCATAAAAGCTGTGATGTCCTATTTTCAGTACTGTATCGGGAATACTTATATGTCTCAGCGAATGGCAGTTGTAAAAAGCATTGTCCCTTATCTCTGTAACAGGACAGCTCTCTATGAATTCGGGTATCTCTATGCACTCGGGAGCTCCCCTATAGCCTGTTACGGTAACTTCTCCGTCAATGACGGTATATTCATAGCCGTCTTTCTCAGCGCCGTAAGCGCTTAAAGCTCCTGAACTGCAAAACAGGAGCATGGCAGTTATTATGATATTGATCTTTTTCATGGCAGCGCCTCCTCTACGTCAAGTATAACAGCTGCCAGAAAATGTTAAAAGTACTTTTTTAATGCTTTTCCCGCTCATTTTTGCGTTTACACGGTTCAGTCCGAGCCTTTTCCGCGCTTATCGGGTGCGTTTTTTACAACTATCAGCAGAAAAACGGAGTATTATTTCCGCGGATAACCTCACACAATAGCAAAAGCTGTCGGCGTTTTCACACCGACAGCTTTTATGACCAGTCATTTCAACTGCGAAAGATCTTATTGATCGTCTTTTGTGTTCTTCAGCACGATCCCTATTATTACAAGAAGTACTCCGCATACGGTCAGAGGCAGCACAGGCCACCAAAGCTGTCCTGTCTGCGGAAGGTCTTCCCTTGACGTCGTCAGTGGTGTTGCTGTTGAAACTAAAGGCGGCGCAGTCGAAGAAGAAGGAGTAGGATTGGTCGTTTTTGCTATACCGCCGCCTGTGTCGGAAGTCACATCATCAGCGGCAGTGGTTGTTGTGGTCACGGAAACGGAAGTTGTAGTTTTTGCCGTTCTCGTGACCTCGCCCCAATCAGATATCTTATTGTGGCGGTTTCGGATCAGGAACTGCTTCTCATTGTACTCTACCCTCACTTCATAATTCACAGGTATAACTCGTTCGGCAACTCTCCACTGATATGCCACATCAAGCGAATACCAGCGATGCTCCCAGTTATTATCCTCGTTGAGAGTGACTGTATCAAATAATTCACCGTTCCTGAAAAGGTCAACTGTTACGTATACAGGTCGGGCTTCATAAAGATCATTTTCATCTACCCATACCTTCCTGACAGTATAACCGCGAGCTCCTTCGCTAAGGGACACAAATTCAGGGAACTGCTTAATAATCTCCTGTGCGACTTCCGGTCTCATCTGATGCAACTTTGAAACAAGGGATACGATTTCATCTTTTGACGGTGCCTTGAAATTCGTTCTGTTCATGAGATCAAGGCATTCCTGCTCCATTGGAGTATACTGCATAAAGAACCCCTCCTTTTTTCGACAACAGTATTTACAGTTATTATACCGCAAGGTGCTGGAAAAAGCAACCCCTTTTGACAACTTTTCTACACGTATAACCGCATTTGCACCCACGCTGGTCACACTTGCACCCAGCGTGGGTGCATTTTCGTGTATGCGTTAAATTGTATCAAAATAGGAACGGCAATAGATCCTGCCTGCGGTACAGCCGGATTTCTCGTTTCCGCCGCTGAATATATCCGCAAGCATTATGAGGATACCATGACCGAAGAACAGTGGGAAAACTTCGCAACAAAGACCTTTACGGGCTATGATACTGACCAGACAATGCTCCGTATCTCGGCTATGAACCTGATGCTCCATTCTATTACCAATCCAGATATTGACTACAAGGACAGCGTTTCAAAGCAGAACAGCGTCAGCGGTAAATATACGGTCTGCCTTGCAAATCCGCCGTTCAAGGGTTCTGTTGATGCGGAGAGTATCAACGACAACCTGAAAGCTGTCACAAACACGAAAAAGACGGAACTGCTGTTCCTTGCACTGTTCCTGCGTCTGCTGCAAAAAGGCGGCAGATGTGCTTGTATCGTGCCTGACGGTGTGCTGTTTGGTTCGAGCAAGGCGCACAAGTCTATCCGCAAGGAACTGATCGAAAATCATCAGCTCAAAGCCGTTATTTCCATGCCCAGCGGTGTTTTCAAGCCCTATGCGGGAGTTTCAACGGCGGTGCTGGTGTTCGTCAAGACCGATGCAGGCGGAACGGATAACGTGTGGTTCTATGATATGAGGGCGGACGGCTTCTCCCTCGATGACAAGCGTTCGGAGATCGCTGAGAACGATATTCCCGATATTATCGCCCGATTCCACAACCCCGATGGTGAGCGTGACAGGGAGCGCACAGAGCAGAGCTTTTTCGTGCCAAAGCAGGAGATCGTGGACAACGACTATGACCTGTCAATCAACAAGTACAAAAAGACCGAATATGTGGCGGTGGAATATCCTCCCACAAGTGAGATCATGGCAGACCTTGACGGGCTTTATAAGGAACTCGGTGGTGTGCTGTCGGAGTTGGGAGGATTGCTGAATGGCTAAGTTATCAGAAATATGCACTATAAATATGGGGCAATCGCCCGAATCAACAACATACAACGAAAACGGAGAGGGATTACCTTTTTTTCAAGGCAAAGCTGATTTTGGTAAAATCCATCCCAATGTTAGAGTTTGGTGTAACGCTCCAAAAAAGATAGCTCATAAAAATGATATTTTGATTTCAGTAAGAGCGCCCATTGGAGCATTAAATGTTGCTGATTCCGATTGTTGTATCGGTCGAGGTCTTGCTTCTCTTTCTGTCAATAACAGTGTTAGTGTTGCAGAATATATTTGGTACGCATTAGAGAGTAAGGTTGATTATTTAATTTCAATGGGGACAGGCAGCACATTTAAGGCGATAGGAAAGAATATTCTGTTTGATTTAGATATTCCTCTCCCTCCCCTCGAAATCCAGTACCAAATCGCCGACAACCTCGACAAAGTAACCCAAACCATCAACCTCTGCAACGCTATCCTTGAAAAGCTTGATCTGCTTGTCAAATCACGGTTTGTGGAGATGTTCTATAATACTGATGATAAGCGTACCATAGCGGATATATGCTCAATCATTACGGACGGTACGCACCAGCCGCCGAAATTCACACAAGACGGGATACCGTTCCTATTTGTATCAAACATTGTAACAAATGAAATTACCTATAATGCGGAGAAATTCATATCAGAAGAAACCTATGATGAACTTTACAAGCGTACTCCTATTGAAATAGGCGATATTGTGTTATCAACCGTTGGCTCTTACGGTCACCCTGCGGTAGTAAAAACAAATAAAAAATTCTTGTTTCAGCGTCATATAGCCTATCTGAAACCTATTTCAAGTGTTGTAAACTCGATTTATCTGCATAGTGCTATTCTTTCTAACGATGCACAAAGGCAGATTGAGGAAAGAGTAAAGGGTATCGCTCAAAAAACTCTGAACTTGTCGGAGATAAGGAAAATAACCGTTCCTATCCCTCCGCTTGCCCTACAAGAGCAATTTGCCGCCTTTGTAGAGCAGACCGACAAATCGAAATTGGCAGTCAAGCAGGTGCTTGAAAAGGCTGAAACGCTGAAAAAGGCACTGATGCAGGAGTATTTTGGGTGATGATATGGCGAAAGCAAAGAAGTATTATAAAAAGTATGATAAAAGTTACCCAATAACAGATAAAAAATTCCAGAAGATACTTGCTTTCTTCTTATTTGAGTGTCCGACACCAGGAACAAGTCAACGTGCTAAGGACTTTTCTCAACTTGGCTGGAGTGGTAGCCCACAGTTCTCAAACTTGAAAAAGAGGCTTATTGGCTCTGCGTCATCGAGTCTCCGCTCAAACTATTATCCTTGTAAGAAAGATGATTTACCTGAGAAATTCAGAATCGTTGAAAGTGTTTCTCCTGTTGACGAATACTGCGTTTTCCTTAAAAATGGTGAAAAAACAGTAATGCACTCCCTGTTCTCTGCGATACGAAATGCATTTGCACATGGTAGCTTTGCGGTGCAGTCATTTAATGACAATGGCTCAAAGGTCAAAGTATATTTCTTCTGTAACTATCATGATTATCTAAAAGCAGAGATAATATTGCAGGAATCAACCCTTTTGAAGTGGATTGAAATAGTTAAGTCGGGCTATGATCCTACGAAATAATAGTTTGGATGCAGGGACGTTGGTACACTAAAATCAAATGAGGTGTACCAAATGAAAGAACAAATTATACTTAACATTACACAGGAAATGCTCCCTTACCTCGATAACGCCCAGCTTTTACAGCTCCAAAAGGTATTGGAGCGCAACCTGTGGAATGTGGAAATCACGGAAAACAGCGATAAAGCAGATACGCCCGAATTGGGTAACGGAGAGCTGCTGACCGCTTTTATAAATGCTAAGAGGATTGAGGGGTGCAGCGAAAAAACGCTGAAATACTATCAATCCACTATCAACAAGATGCTTTCCGACACCGACAAGCATATCACGCATATTACGACTGACGATCTGAGGGAGTACCTTGCGGAGTATCAGAAAGATAATGCTTGCAGTAAGGGCAATATCGACAATATCCGCCGTATCCTGTCGAGCTTCTTTTCATGGCTTGAGGACGAGGACTATATCCTGAAAAGTCCCGTTCGGCGGATACATAAGATAAAGTCGGCTAAGACTGTCAAGGAAACCTATACCGATGAAGCGTTGGAGCGTATGCGTGATAACTGTGAAAATCTGCGTGATCTCGCTATTATTGATATGCTTGCTTCAACTGGTATGCGTGTCGGTGAGCTTGTCGGGCTGAACAGAGCCGATGTTGATTTTGAGAGCAGAGAGTGCATTGTTTTCGGCAAGGGCAGCAAGGAACGCCCTGTCTATTTCGATGCTCGGACAAAGATACACCTGAAAAACTACCTTGATTCGAGAACGGACGATGATCCTGCCTTGTTCGTGTCACTCCTGAAACCGCATTGCCGCCTTAAAATCAGCGGTGTGGAGATCAGGCTTCGGGAATTGGGGCGAAAACTCGGCATTACAAAGGTTCACCCTCACAAGTTCAGGCGCACCCTCGCTACAAGGGCTATTGACAAGGGAATGCCCATAGAACAAGTGCAGAAACTCCTCGGTCATAGTAAAATCGACACCACGATGCAGTATGCTATGGTCGATCAGAACAATGTAAAGCTGAGTCACCGAAAATATATCGGATAGATTTCAAATCACGGTCTGTCGGGCGGTTGCTGTTGACCTCTGAGGAGGTGGCAGCATGAAGAAGTATGTGACACTCGGAGAGGTCTGCACTAAGGGCAGTTCCAATATAGCACAAAAGGACATAGAGCAGAATAATGGCTCTTATGGTATCTACGGCGCAAGTGGGTATATCAAAGATGTTGACTTTTATCATCAGGATAAGCCCTATATTGCTGTGGTTAAGGACGGTGCAGGAATAGGAAGAACAATGCTCCTGCCTGAAAAAACCTCTATTATTGGCACGATGCAGTATCTTATTCCAAATGATGATGTTTGCGTAGAATATCTATACTATGCGGTTACATATATGAACCTTGCTAAGTATTTTTCAGGCGCTACCATTCCCCATATCTACTTTAAGGACTACCAAAAAGAGAAACTGCCACTTCTAACGATAGAGGAACAGCGTAAAATAGCCGATAATTTACGCCAAATTGATAGGCTGATTGAGCTATGCAGCGGTATCTTGCAAAAACTTGATGTACTTGTCAAGTCACGGTTTGTGGAGATGTTTTGTGGAACAAGCGACTGGAAATATGTACATATTCAGGATATATGCACTGATATGAGAACAGGACCGTTTGGAAGCGCATTGCATCATGATGAATTCGTAGATAGTGGCGTATTTGTTCTCGGTATTGACAATGCCGTAGAGAATGAGTTTTCATATAACAGAATGAGGTATATCACAGAAGCAAAATATCAGCAACTAAAAAGATACACTGTAAAACCTCTTGATGTTATCATTACCATTATGGGAACAGTAGGTAGATCTGCTGTCATTCCAATAGACATTCCTCTTGCTATAACACCATCAAAAGAAGCTGGTTGATATTCGCCGTTTATCAATTCCTGTATCTCAAACTGATATATCTGACCGCCTGTTGTCTGCTTGTCATAATCAGTTGAGTAGTGTCCTTTGTAATCTACATTTTTGACTACTGACAAAGGCTTGACTGTAGGCAGGTTCATATCTATGGCAAGGTTTGAATAACAGCCGCCGCGCTCAAGATAGAACATTTTGATAGTATGTTTTGCACCCTTAGCAGAATTCCATGTTTTTCCTGCTGATCCAAAAATATCCCCTAACTTCTTTGTTATCCACTTATTTCCTGCTGTGTTCCAACCGTCAGGAAGTACATAATCAGGAACTAAGGTGCTATTACCGAGATAAGGATATTGTTCAAGTATCTCTGATTTTGTCTTGCTGTCAGGATTGTCTGTAGCATTATCCTGCACCCATACAAATTCGTTTGTGAAATCTATGATTCCTTCCGCAGGTTCATGTATTCCACCTATATCAAGCACAAGAACATCATCAACGAATACCCACATATCATCATCACCGCTGTACTTGAAAACTATAGGGTCTTCGCCTCGTGTAGCCTCTCGCTCCTCATTTTTGAACTCGGCTTCCATTTTCATGCCGAAGTGATGATTGAAACCGTTACCGTTGTAGTTAGGGTCACGCCATGCCGGATTATATTCGTTGAACGGGAAGAAACCTATTCCCATTTCATATCCGTTTTTGCTTCCATACGTTTCATCGGTAAGGTAATTCGTATCACCTGCTCTGTGGTGATCGTCGTTTATGATATGATACGTACCGTCATACAGGGTAAAATTGCTTGTTGACTTATCAAAGTAAGCATAGTTCTCATTACTGTTATACACAAGATGAGTTGCAGTGTTTCCTTGATTCGTGTATGTTCGCTCTTTCAACAGGTAATTGACATTCTGATAAACCTTCTTGTAACTATATTCAGTATCATTAAAGAGATAATCAAGACTGTTACCTGAACTGCTTATCGTAGGATAGCCGCTTGTAAGAGTATTATTAACTATTCCCTGTATAGGACGGTTTCCTGACTTCTGAGCCGCATATCTGCTATTGGTATTGTAATCACCCGAATAGTTATTTTTATCAGGATTTTGCCTTACATAAATATTATGTGACTGATCATCATCATCATCACTTGATGTACCGGTAAATGCAGGTGTACCATAAGCAAAGAACAATATGTCATCACCGGCATTTCTGCCTGCATTAACACCAACATATTTTATGTTGTCATGTACCCAGCTGCTTCCATTCCATGATATATCATAGTTGTTCTGAGAAGCTTCAAGAGCATCATCTGATTCATAATAGTCAAACAGTGTGAACTTGATGCCTCTTGCGATATTATCGACAGGATCCGGATACAGCGCAGGAGTTGTCATATCGTTTATACGATCTTCATCGTCAAGAGCTGTTCTCATCTCGTCCCCAAGCTGAATATCGGGTATAGTTCCGACATCGAAACTTTCCATATTCTCCTCTTCTTCGGGGGCATCGAGCACGACAACATTGCTCTCGTAATCGTTGGGATCGTACTGTGGGAGCTCCTCGTCAGTATAGCACGAGGCAGTATGTATATGCTGTTCCATGCCGCAGGTAAGGACTCTCTGATAACATTCGGGAGTATGAGTATGATCCTCGTTTTCCTCAAGTCCGCAGACAAGAACGTCCTCATAGCACTCATCAGTGTGGATATGCTCCTCCATGCCGCATATGGGCTCATTTACCATGGTTATACCCGTATCACGAAGCACCCAGAGGACACTTGCTGATACGAAAGTTGATAACACAAGCAGCAGCGAGAACATACGCCGTCGCTTGACGCTGTTTTTATGAAGTATCTCATAAAAAACATCAATATAGACTTTCATCTATATCGTGTCCCCCTTTCGAGATAATTAGAACGGCCAGACTTTAAGTATCACATGACCTATTATCTGGTCACTTCCCACACAGCCAATAGCGATGCTCCTGCTGTCCACAGAAGACTCACGCTGATCTGTTGCCAGTGCTTAATTGATACAATTTAACGAATACTATCATTCCGAGCCGCCCTTACGAAAAAACGAGCCCCCGATACCAAAAACCGAGCCTCCCAATGAAAAACGAGCCCCCTCCGAGCTGCTGTCCGTGGGTGAAGGACAGCCTGAAATAACGTTACGGTTATGCTGTAGATGTCAGTTTCACCCCGACTGCTCACACGGCATCGGAACACATCTATGCACATGAATTTTACGCATCGTCTTTCACACGGAGTCCCTTTGAAAGCCACCTTCAAAACAAAGAAATTGCTTGACACTTTGGGCTTTTCATAGTATAATAAAAGTGAAAAGAGACCGCCTGTTAATGGCATACAAAAGGTATAATTCCGGAAAGGAGTGTGGTTACAGTGGCAAAAAAGAAACGGGAAATTATCCCGGTTACAAATGATGTAATGTTCAAGGCGCTGTTTGTAAACGATGACAGGGACTATGCACTTTTGAGAAGTTTTCTTTCGGCAGCATTGAAGATACCGAAAAACGAAATTGTGGATATTCTGATCAAGAATCCTGAGCTTGTTCCACTTGCATATGAGGGGAAAATGACCCGGCTCGATATTCTGCTGACAACCAGTAAGCATACCATCAATGTGGAAATGCAGGTTGCAAGCGAGGAATACTACAAGGAGCGTTCACTGCTTTACTGTGCGAGAATGTATCACGATGAATTGCATGAAGGCGAAGACTACGGAAAGCTTCAGCCGTGCATCGGTATCCACATTCTGAATTTCACCTTGTTTCCCGCTTGTCCGGAATATCATTCTTCTTTCTCTATGAGAGAGGATAACCGTCACGAACAGTTGACGGACAAAATGCAGCTTCATTATCTTGAACTTCCCAAAGTCCTCAAAGTCAGCGATAAGAATAAGCCTGATGAAAATGATGAGCTGCGGCTTTGGATGCAGCTTTTCAAGGCGAAAACGGAGGAGGAGTTGGATTTGTTAAATGCGACAAATGTAACAGCAATCCAGCAGGGCGTAAAAGCTGTACGCACTCTGAGCGAAGACGAAAAGATCCGCGAATATGTAAGACAGCGTGAAAAGGCTATCCAGGACTACTACTCGGATATGGCTGTGGCTGAATCGAGAGGTAAAGCTGAAGGCAAAGCTGAAGAAAAAACAAACCTTGCAATTGCTCTCTTAAAGAGGGGCAAAGATACCATCGAGGACATCTCACTTCTCACGGGTCTTTCAATTGAAGAAATAAAAATTCTCGCTAACCAGTGTTCCTGATTGCCAGACACACATATGTGTTACCGTAATGAGCCCTAACCTCATCTAAACCGCCATATAAACAAAAAAACGGGAGTGCAAGCAAATACCTGCACTCCCGTAAAACGTAATATCATAATGCCCTACTAAGCATTCATATGCTCTCACACTCCCACACTGACCTCACTGCCATCTCTGAACCGGAATACAATCCGTTCCTTGCTGCATACCGTCAACTTATCCAGCATGGAGACCCAGAGTAATTCATCGAATTCATCTACCGGTTCCAATTTTTCAAACTCATGCCGGAAACGTTTGATCGTCTCACGGCGCACCTCCCGGTCATTGATCTCACGTGCAATCCGCTGCTGCTCCTGCGTCAGTTCGTTATATCGTTCTATGATTGCTTCCCGCTTTTTACTATACTCTTTTTGATCAAGCGTGACTGTAGCATTCTGCTCTATCAGATCTTCATTCTGCATTTCAAGCTCTGCCATTTCCGCTTCGATAGCGGACAGCTTTTCTTTCAATTTATCTGTAAAAAGGACAGTTCCTATAATATCATCGTAGCTGTCCAGAATGTCCAAACGCTGCGCTATGAGTTGATTGACAGCAGTCACAAATAGATGTTTTACTTGTTCTTCGGTTAAATGCGGTGTCTTGCATTTACCTTTTTCCTTGTCATATTTCTGATTGCAGCGCCAGATCACCTTGCGGTATTTATCGTTACTGTGCCATACTTTCTGACCGTATCCCCCGCCGCAGTCTCCGCAGCAGATCTTTCCTGAAAGGATACTCACCCCGGATTTTCTATTGGCGGTTCCGTAGGCAGCCAATAGTCTCTGCACATGATCAAATACTTCGGGTTCAATGATTGCTTCATGATCGCCTTTGACGTAATATTGCGGTACTTCTCCTCTGTTGATCTTCTCTTTCTTTGTAAGGAAGTCCGGAGTATACGTTTTCTGTAGCAGTGCATCGCCTTTGTATTTTTCATTTTTCAGAATACGGGCAATGCCGCCTAATCTCCAGTTTTTCTTTCCGGTCATGGTAGGAATCCCATCTTTTGTCAAAGCAGCAGCAATCTGTGTACAGGTATATCCCCTCAGAAACATGCTGAAAATTCTGCGGACAATCACTGCCTGTTCCTCATTGATCACAAGTCCACCATCCGGTCCCTTGTCATATCCTAGAAAATTGGAATAGGCAAGGGATACTTTTCCATCTTCCATATTCTTACGCTGACCCCAGCGGACGTTCTCGGAGATCGAACGGCTTTCCTCCTGGGCGATGGATGACATAATGGTCAGGAGCAATTCGCCTTTGGAATCGAATGTCCAGATGTTTTCCTTTTCAAAATAACACTCCACCCCATATTCCTTCAGCTCACGGATCGTCGTCAGAGAATCAACGGTATTGCGGGCAAATCGGCTGACAGATTTGGTAATAATCAGGTCGATCTTGCCAGCCAGAGCGTCTGATACCATTGCTTTAAACGCCTCTCTGCCCTTCGTGTTCAAACCGCTGATGCCTTCATCCGCGTACACATTGACAAATTCCCAGTCCTCTCGGCTCTGGATGTAATTGGTGTAATAGCTGACCTGCGCTGCATAGGACGTCTGCTGCTGCTCCTGCTCAGTCGAGACACGCGCATATGCTGCTACCCGCCGTTTGCGGGAAGTATCAGCAGCTTCTGCTGAAGATAAGCTATTTAGTTTCGCCGGTATTGTAGTGACATTTTTCATTTCAGTTTCAAGCCCTTTCTATGTTGATGTTCTTCTCTGAACCTTCGCTCTGCCCTGACCTTTTCATAGGTCCCCTTATCCAGAATAGGCTCGGCAACAGCAGGGAATTCCGGATCATAGCAATCGTTAAGCACCATATTCCGGACTGAGATGTGGATAAAAGGATGTCCTTTGATCGTCCGATACCCTCTCGCGTACAATGCATCCGCAATGTCAACCAGATACGCATGCTCCAGATACATTCTGAATGCCAGCCGGACTGCCTCTGCTTCATGCGGATCAATGACGAACCCAGTCCCTTTCTTCTTGTAGCCCAGAATACGCTTCTGCATTCCTTTTCCATACTTATGTGCTGCTCTGAATGCATGCTCCGCCTTGATACTTTCATAGGTTTCTGAATCCAGAATCGATTCAGTTACAGCAGGGTTGGCGGGATCATAGAAATCATTCACAATCACAGCCTGAGCTGTTTTATTTGTGAATGCTCTGTCTCTGACTGTTTTGTACCCCTTGGCGTTCAGTTCAGCAGCGATAGCAGTATATTCCTCATGATCCAGATACAGTTTGAAAATGTACCTGACTGTTTCTGCGCCTACTGGATCAACCACAACAGAGCCATTCTCCAATCGATAGCCCAGTACATGGTTCCTATACATTTCACCCCGCCGTTTTCGCTCTTCCTGTGCAAGGCGGAATGTATCCCGGTCAATGATAGCCTCGTGTACATCTGTAAAAAGATACTGCGGAAGTTCCCCACGGTTTCGCTTCTTTTGGATATCACCTTCCGCATGGAATTTTTGCAGCAGCAAATCACCAGTGTATACTTCAAAATCAAGAATCACATCAATTCTCTGGCCGTCAAAAAGAGCTCCGAATGTTGTACGCTTTCCCTCAGCATTCAGTTTCTTAGCAATTTCACTGGTACCTGTGCCTTCCAGAAACAAGAGGAATATTTCTCTGATGATCTCTGCTTCTTCCGGAACGATCATATACCGTCCAAGTTCATCATCAAATTGGTACCCGAGTATACGTTTATTGGATACCGGTACCTTCCCATTCAGATGATTCTTGGGCTTGTGTTTCTCGCGGAATTTCCGTTCAGCCATAATCTTTTCATAGGTTTCCTCATCAAATAAGTGCTCATTCACATCCGGGTTATCCGGGGCATAAAAATCATTTTGCACGATATTTGCAATTGTATTTTGTCTGAAATTCTTTTCTCTGTGCGTCCTAACACCCATTTTATTCATTTCAGATTCGATCTGGAGTAGCGGAATATGTTCCAGATATTTCTTGAATATCCATTTCACATATTCCGTTTCTACGGGATCAAGTACATACTTTCCGTTTTCCGGATGATAACCCAGATAGCGGTCTGCGTAAAACTTTCCCCGCCGTTTCTTTTCTTCCTGCACGCGGTCGAAAGTTTCCTGATCAATGATTGCTTCATGCGTCCCTGAACAAAGAAACTGTGGAAGTTCTCCCTTGTTTTTCTTCTGCTTCTTTGTAAGATGACTTTCGACATAGGATTTTTGCAAAAGGCGATTACCAGTGTAGATTTCATTACTGAGAATCACATGGATCCTTTCATATTCAAATTGCTTGCCAAAGGTTGTTTGTTTCCCTTCGGCTTTCAGCTTCTTTAAGATGTCGCCTGTACTTTTTCCGTCAAGGTACATTGTGATAATCTCTCTGACAATCGCCGCTTCTTCAGGAATAATGACATAGTTTTTCAGTTCCGGATCGTATCTGTAGCCAAGCACATGCTGGTGAGATATTGTATACTCGCCCTTGGCATAGCGCTTTCGGATACCCCATTTCACGTTTTCCGAAATAGATCTTGATTCCTCCTGTGCAAAACTTGCAAGAATGGTCAGCATGAATTCGCCTTCCTTGCTGAGTGAACTTATATGCTCTTTCTCAAATTGTACCTCGACCCCCAGTTCTCTCAGATGACGTATGGTGTTAAGCAAATCCACAGTATTCCGGGCAAATCGGCTAATGCTCTTGCATAGAATAATATCAATAGAACCTTCCTCGCAGGCTTGAATCATTTCCTGAAACGAATGACGTTGTTTGATGCCGGTTCCGGAGATACCCTTATCCGCATAGACTCCAGCATAAATCCAGTCAGGATTGCTCTGAATCAGTTTACTGTAATAGCTGACCTGTGCTTCCACAGAACGCATCATAGGGTCATTGTTCACTGAAACACGCGCATAGGCGGCGACACGTTTCTTTGGCATAAAAAGCGATTTCACCGGGGCAATCGTAATGACTTCCTTCATGCTGTTCTCCTTCCGAAACGATCCTTGATATAGCATTCGTGGCAGCAATACTTCCGTTCCTTATCTCCATAGGCTGTGAATTCTTTGCCGCAGGCAGCGCATGTGAAAGAATAGACTGCTTTTCGTTCTACCTGATCGAGGTGTTCATTCCACCATTTCAGACGGCAGGCGGTTGAACAGAACACCTTTTTTCTTGTATGTGCTGTATGCGTAATTGGTACACCACAGCATTTGCAGACAATTTTTTCTGTCTCTGTTTTTGTCGTGATAACTTCATCATATTGAACTGGCTGACTCGTGATTCTGTTGCGTTGGCAAAAGCCCTTGACCGTGCTGACGGTGATTCCCAGCTCATTGGCTATTCTTTGGTAACCATGCCCCTGTTTTCTAAGGGTAGTCACGGATGCCTTCTGATCTGTTGTCATGTGCGTTCCCCCTGTTTTCAGTTCAAAAGCGTTTTAGAATTTAGCTTCTGTCGTATACCATATTGCCATAAAGCAGCCGATTTATCAAGTGTTTTCGGAGATAAACGCTGACAAAGCCGGCTGATATTTCTGCCTGAGAATTGTATCAATTTGCTTCAATTCAGATTGCTTTATTAAACCCATTTTCAGCAGTCGTTTTGAATGAGCAAGTTGTAAACGATATTCTGTTTCACGTTTCATGAGATTGTTATCCTCCTTGTTTTCTGTTTCATACTGCATTTCATTACCCCCTCTACTGTACATCGAACATATCTGAAAAAAAGAGCCTGCAGCGTATCCGACATCCACAGGCTCTCAAAGCTGCACATTTTACTGTTTTATTTTCGGTCAGCATCGCCAATTGACAGGCACATGAAAAAGCAGTATAATAGGTGCATAGGCATCACCTCCATCCTGCAAAAAGCGTATCATCAGCCGTTATTTGCAGCGGTACCCTTCATCTTCATGATCTGCACAGCTTCGGGGAGAACGAGCTTTCCATCCACGCGCTCCTTGCAGACGAAAGCGACCTGACCGACGCCTGCATACAGCTCATGCAGTGCGGCGAAAGAACGCACGCCGCGATCACCGATGTTGTAGTAGCTCATATCGCCGAATGCAAGCACAGGCTTACCAGCAGCGACAGCCGGCACAAATGCGGAAGTGTACACGGGATAGCCGAGCAGACAGTCAGGCTCACTGGCGGTCAGCGCAGGCTGCCACAGATACTGCCCGGTGCTGTCCTTCAGCTTGCGAATGGCGGCAAGGGTGGAATCCGCAGTCAGGAAAACAGCGTTGGTGCGGTACGGACGCTTCAGCTTGTAGATCAGATCGATGATCTCATCCGCCTCGATCTTGTTACCCGCAGTCGTGATACCTACCTCGCCGCTGGTCAGAATACCGGTCGGCTTGCTGATGCCGTCACCGATGACCATTGCTTCCTCTTCGCTGTTGGCAAGCGCACGGGAGAAGGAATTGATAAGCCAGCCCTCCAGATCGTAGGAGTGGTCAGCAAGAAGCTCCTCGGAGACCTTCACAGCGACCGACAGCTTGTACGCATCAAGGATGATCTGGCTGAACTGCAGATCAGAGAATACCAGCTCGCCGCCTTCCTCGATCCAGGATGCAGCAGGCTTGGACGCCGCGACATTGATCTTGCGCTCGCCGGAGGTCTGGATGACCGTGCCAAGACTGCGCATCACATTTTCCGCATCGAGCTTTTCAATCAAACGCTCGTCATACTCGTCCGGTACAAGATACCCCCCGGAGGTATCCGTACCCTCGGTCAGTACATTGCTCACCTGACGGAAGTTACTGCGGAGCGCAGTCAGGAAACTGTGCTTGTACGCATCGGACGCACGCCCGGTCTTGGTGTCGATTGCGCTGCCGGGAATATTCGTCAGCGGCGAACCGACCGGACGGGAAAGCTCCGCTTCAAGCGCGGCACTTCGCTCCATACGCTCGATCTCCTTGCCGAGTGCGATGATCTCCGCTTCCATGCGGTCGTAGACTGCGCTGTCCTCCGCAGACAGCATGCCGTTTTCGGTCCGGTGAGAATCCAGAAATGCTTTTGCAGCTTCCCAGCTCTTTGCACGGTTCTCACGCAGTTCATTGATGGTGAAGTTTTTCATAATTTGCTCCATTTCTGCCCGAAAAGTGTCGGGCGCACATGACGGCGCTGCAATGGAAAGATTTTTGCAGTGCATGAAAAATAGCCCTCCGAAATCGGAGAGCCAACGAATGATATAAAGAGCAGCAGAGCCAACTACCGCACTTTATCAGAGGAGTAGTGCCGATTATTTCAGCTTAGCAAGTCTGTCATAATACGGCTGAACTGGTACGGCATCACGCATCATTCTGTTCACAAGTGTAGCATCCGCTTTCCGCTGTGAGAACAGCACAGAGGAAGTAATTGCACTCATTCTCTGCGTTTCCCGCTCCAGAATGCCGTCTGCAAAGCCGAGTTCAACAGCTTCGTTGGCATCCATCCACGTTTCGGAATCCATCATCGCAGATAGCTCTTTTCGGCTCAGTCCGGTCTTTTTCTCGTAAGCGTTGATGATGCTTTCCTTCACAGAATCGAGCATTGCAATTGCCTTTTTCATGTCGGTATGATCGCCCATTGCAACGGTCGCGGGATTGTGGATCATCAGCATCGACACCGGACTCATCAGCACCTTTGTACCTGCCATTGCGATCACGCTTGCAGCCGATGCCGCAATGCCGTCAATCTTGACTGTGACATCATGCGGATAGTCCATCAGCATTGTGTAGATCTGCGCCGCAGCCACGCAGTCGCCGCCCGGCGAGTTGATATACACGGTGATCGGCGCACTGCATGTTTCCAGTTCTGCCCGGAACAGCGCGGGCGTGATATCGTCCTCGAACCAGCTTTCTTCTGCGATTGTGCCGTTCAGATGCAGGATGTTTTCATCCGCATTTTTTGTCCAGTTCCAGAAGTGTTTACTTGTTTTCGGCATTCACATTCTCCTTTCCGGCATACGCCGCGCCGACCATATCCAGCGGCATCATCGCACCCTGCACCATGAAAATATCTCCGTCCGGAATGACATCCATATTTTCCAACCGGCGCACATCATTCGGGCAGAGAAAGCCGTTGTTGATGCCGACAGCATACGCCTCATAGCGTTCCTTGTGAGAACCGCGCAGCAAAGCGTCCACGTTGAACCGAATCTCAAATTTCCGCTTGTCATCGTGAGACAGCAGCACCTTCGCCATTGACTGCTCCCATCTAACAAGCCAAGGCATCAGGCTGTACATGACAAAGTCGATGCTCATCTGCTCGATGTTGTTGAAGGTTGCGCGGTCAAGGTTCTGCACCAGATGAGGCGGCACACGGAAGATACGGCATATTTCCTCAACAGTGAATTTGCGTGTTTCCAGAAGCTGTGCATCCTGCGGCGAAATGGAAACAGGTGTGAACGTCATGCCCTCTTCCAGAATTGCAACCTTTCCGGCATTGCCTGCACCGCCGTATGCCGCGTTCCATGAATCTCGCAGTCGCTCTGGATTTTTAATGAGACCCGGATGCTGTAACACACCGGAGGGTGCCGCACCGTTGGCGAAAAATCTGCCGGAATAGGTCTCTGCTGCAAGTCCAGCACCGACTGCATTTCTGCACGCGGCAATCGGGCTGAAGCCGACCAGACCGTCATAACTGAGTCCCGGAATGTGCAGCACATCCTTCGGCATGAGAATGACATGGCTCTGCTCCTGATTCGGCGGTTCACGGTCAAAGCGGTAGTAGCGATAGAACAGCTTGCCGCTGTCATCGCGCTCCACACGCATTCGGTTCGGCATCAGCGGATACAGCCCAAGCACCTCGCCCTTGCCGTTCCGCAGAATCTGCGCGTAGGCGTTTCCGAACAGCAACAAGTGCGTCATAAGCGTTTCGCGGAACACATAGCTTGTCATTTCGGGATTCGGCTCGTCATGCAGCAGAAAAAACAGCGGATGTTCCTCCGCCTTTTCCCGATTTCCAGCTGTGCCGCGCCGATACAGATGCAACGGCAGACTTGCCACGGATTCCGCAAGCACACGCACACAGGCATAGACAGCAGTCATCTGCATTGCCGTGCGCTCATTGACGTGTGTACCTGACGCAGACTGCCCGAAGAAGAATCTGTAGCCCGAACTTGCTGTGCGGTCATTGCTTTTGCGTTTGAAAATGCTTTGCAAGATATTCATTGTATCATCTTCCTTCGATATTGATAATCCTGCTGAAGTTTTATACAATCATAGCAATCACCCCCATTTCATTCACACAAACAGCAGTCCTCTGGTTTCATAAATTGACTCACCGGAGGATACATCATTGCGCACGGCTCTGTCCAGTGCCATCACCAAAGCGACCGCAAGGTCTACCTTCTCCTGCGCTTTTGCTTTGGAGATTTTGATGTTGCCTGCCGGATCGGTCTGTATTACAATGTTATCCATGCACCAGCGCAGAACCGGATGACCGCCATGCGCAAGTTTTTGTTCCAGTGTCATTTTCATCAGTTCTTTGGTCGGTGGGCTCATGCTTGCAAAGCCCTGCCGGAAACTGACCACTATCATGCCCTCATTCATCAGACGGTTCACAAGCATCTGACTGTTCCACGGATCAAACGCCAATTCTTTGATTTGGTACACCTCCGCAAGTTCCCAGATTTTCTGCTCGATGGCTTCATAGTCCACGACATTTCCCTCGGTGCTGAGAATATACCCTTGCTTCTCCCAAAGCGGGTAATTCACATGGTCTTTGCGGCTGCGGATTTCTATTGTTTCCTCCGGCACCCATGCGAACGGAAGAATGCTGTATTTTTCATCATCGCCATACGGCGGAAATACGAGAACGAGTGCTGTCAAATCCTGTGTAGAGGATAAGTCCAGCCCCGCATAACACGGTCTGCCCTTCAGCTTGTCCGCATCCACAGGGAATGCACATTTATCCCATTGTTCCATTGGCATCCAGCGCACCGCCTGTTTTGTCCAGATATTCAGACGAAGCTGCTTGAATACATTTTCTTCGGAAGGATTTTGTTTTGCAGACTCACACGCTTCTCTCAGCTTGTCCTCCGAAAATGTGATACCGAGGGACGGATTAGCCTTGCGCCATGTGGAAGGTTTTGTCCAGTCGTCCTCCGGATCGGCGGCATAAATCACGGGATAGATTGTCGGATCGGTTTTGCGCCCGTCCAGCAGGTCTTTCGCTTTCTGAAACAGCTCATACCCAATGCTGTGAATGTTGTCCCCGGCAGTGCTGATGATGAATTGCAGCGGCTGCCGTCTGGCATCGCCGGAGCCTTTTGTCAGCACATTGTAGAGGTCTGGATTTTTCTGCACATGGATTTCATCCACGATCACACCGTGCGCCGAAACGCCGTGCGCTCTGTCTGCCTCGGAACTCAGCACCTGATAAAAGCTGTTTGTCGTTTCATAGACAATACGCTTCCGGGAGTCCAGAATCTTGCAGCGTTTCCGGAGCGCAGGAGAAAGTCTAATCATATCCCCCGCAACAGAATACACAAGAGAAGCCATCTGCCTGTCCGCTGCCGCGCCGTAGATCTCCGCACGCTGCTCGCCGTCTGCGCAGAGCAGATACAGTGCAACTGCGGCGGCAAGCTCGCTTTTCCCGGCTTTCTTTGGGATGAAAATGATCGTTTGCTTGAACTGCCTTGTACCGTCCTCCTTGATGATTCCGAACAGATCGCGGATGATGGTTTCCTGCCAGTCCAGCAGCCTGAACGGCTGATTATAAAACGCGCCTTTCGTATGCCGCAGACACTGAATGAAGTTCACGGCATGATCGGCGCGTTCTTTATCATAATGCGAGGTTGGGAGCATAAATTTTGTCGGGTGATAAACATATTTTCTTGTCACTGCATCACGCTCCTTATAATTTTAGCAGCTTTTCCATCATCTCATCCTGTGGATTGCCGGTCACAACCTCGGTGCTGTTCGCGGAGACAATGGAGAAAATCTGCTGAAACAGCATATTCGCCTGTTTGAGATAGCCCTGTGCCATCGACACAAACGGACTGCCGATCATCGCGCCTGTGGTCGGGTGCTTGGAGACAAATCCGTATTCGTTTGTGACGTTTTCAAGTTGAATCCACCGCGCCATTGCCATGCTGTACTGCTCCAGCAGATGTGGACTGATGAGATGCGCACAGTTTCGCTCCCGCAGCCATGTGACCATCTGCTCGAAAATCTCCCTGCCGTACAATTCTCCCATGCGCTGATCTTCGGAAAGAAATGCTTTGATCTGCTCGATCTCCGGCGCATCAAATGCATCCTTCTCCGGCAGTGACAGTGCCGTTGCCGTTTTACCCTCCTGCAATTTTTCAGCGAGGGGCTTTTTCTTTCTACCAGCGCCCGTGCGTGCGCCGCCTCTGTTGGTTCCGTCTTTTGCCATAGATACTCCTTTCTGCCGTCATGTTATACGGCGATTACGTTTTGTACGATTCTGCTTTGTTTTCAGTGCATAGGCATCATCCTTTCAGATAGTCATGGCGTTTGAATTCGTTTGATTTCTTTGATTTTCTTTGAAAAAACATGGGCGGAAATCAAACAAAACAGTGTAAAAATTAACGAAATCCGGCAAATTTCCGCACCGCATAAACAGCGTACCAGCGTGATTATCCGCACATTTCCCTGACGAAAGAAATGATATATTGCCGCAGGGGTTAATAGGACGTTTGAAATCCGAAATTTGCACACGGCAGGGAGCGACGGTCTTGAAAAGCGCGTAGATACGATGATATTCGCCCCTACCCTCGGTGTGGTAATTAACGAAATGTTAACGAAATGCAGACGTTTGAATTTGTTTGATTTTTCTTTGATTTTCTTTGAATTTTGTTTGATTTTTTCAAACGGAAATCAAAGGTTTTCAAAGAAATCAAACGAGGTCGGAGTGGCTGCGGTGGGGGGCTGAACCTCTGAACCTCTGACCTTCACCGCCGCAGACGATGTGAACCGTTCACAAGTGCTGATCGGGTGAGGGGCAGAAGGTCATCATGTTGTTACGGTGCAGAAGATGATTGTCATAGCGCAGTGTAGACTGTGAACCGCGGTGCTGACCATCCCAATTTTAAACCAACGGGTCACTCGACAAGGACTGCGGTTCGTGGTAGAATAGGAGTGTGGATCAGGTCACAATACAGCCAGCTTCACGTCCTCTTTTCACCTTAACCTTCTGGGCGTTTTTGCCCCAAAATGTTAAGGCAAGGTTAAGGCAGGAGAAAGCCGAAATGCGGCATTGGGACTGTGAGCGCAGCCCTGTCATCATGATGCTCTGGTCAATAGACTGCATAAATCAGCTTCAAATGACACCATGTCAGCATTTCAGCATTAACAGGTTAAGACAGCCTTAACAACATTCACGCTACAGATAGAGTCTCTAAAAACCGCATAGAATGTGGATTTTCCGTTATCTCATCCTGCCTACAGCGACAGCTTCTGTTAAAGTGTTACAATAAAAGTCCTATTCTTTTCTGTTAACTACCCTCTATTCCAATCCCCTTCTATTATTAAATACATTTTTATATAAAGAGTATAATACAGATTAACACCTATAACCTCTGCGCTTGAGGCGGGATGAGATGAAGGTAATGCGCTGTGAGATGTTACCGTTGCTGCATTTACATTTAATCCGGGACAAGACCTACATCGTGATCTTCAATCGGTTTAAATTCACCGAGCCATTTGGGTGGAAGGAAATAGTACCGAACATTGTGCGGTGTCTTCATGCGGATGCGATCATCCTGTTCCATCAATTTCGTGAGTACCATTCCAATTTGAGCAGGTGTCACGTATCTGAGATTCAGCAGTGAGATCAGATCTCCTGTTTTCCTCCATCCCCAACGGTCAATCGGCGCATCCCACAAGAGACCATCCTTTAATTCCAGCTCACCCGTCAAAGGCTTATTGAACTGCTCATTATGCTTTTCCAAGCGTTTTCTCTCATCATCTGTCAGACGGAAGCCCTGCGGATTCGGGAGATACAAGGTCTGGTATACTTGTGTCCAAAGCTGCTGAAGCCACTCTTCGTCAAGTTCTTTCAGCCTTTCAACATCAATGCTTTCAGGCTGGATCACCCAGTAGCGGCGGCTTCCGGTATCGTCATTCAGAAACTCCTTCGGGTTGACCGTAGCACAAAAACTGGTGCGGCGCGGTTTGTTGACAGCAACCTTCGCATAGGGCTGACGGTAAGTGTCCTTAGAAGCTGTCAGAAACGCTTTCAGTGCGCTCTGCTCCCGCTTCAGTGTGGAGTCCAACTCACCAAGCTCTGTGATCCATTTTCCGGTTCCCTGAATGACGCTGTCCTTGTTATCCAGATCAAGCGTCATACCCTCGGCAAACCAGTCGGATTTCATAGAGAGCGTTTTGAAAAAGAACGTCTTTCCCATGCCCTGCGGAGCTTGCAGAACAAGCACACCGTCTGCGCCGTAAGGATTCTCATCGCTGTTCAGTGCCATTGCAACACACTGATGCAGCCATTTTCGGAGGTAGAGAAAGCTGTCTTTATCAAGGGCTAAATTATTATCGTCGGAACCGCTGATGTTGAGAATCTCTGCCAAAACAGCGATACGGTCAACACCGTCCCATGCGGTTGCCGTGAGCATATCGTAGACGGGATTGAAGCGGTTTTCATCCTCGATCAGAACAAGCGCATCATCAATAATCTGGCGGGATACCCGAATGTTCCGCTTCGAGTAGTAGTCCGTCAGGAGCATCGGCAGCGTATTCGGTGCATTTGACTGAGAATACTGCTCCGGCATACCTGTGATATCCACATAACCGGTGATGACATTCAGGCGCACAGTGATCCCCATTGATTTCAATGCAGACTTAATATCGTCACTGGTAATGAGTTTCTTGCGCCGCTTACCACCAGTACGCACTGCTCCTGTGCTGATGTTATCAACTGTCCCATCATTAGAAGTACCGCCGTTGTCAGCTTTAGAAGTGGGCGATAAATCTTCAAAATCATACACCGTCGAGTCAGACAATTCAAACTCTTCCGGCGGAAGATACAGCGGATCGTGCTCCACAGTGCGATGATAGAACGACACCGCATTATGCCAGATGCTGTTAAGCTCGGAATCATCAAGCGGAACATCGCAGTGTTCCGATGCAAGGGTATACAGATGGAATGCCTTCTCTGAATCCCCGAAACGCTTCAGCACCTTGCCTGCATAGGACAGCATGGTCGCATTGCGTGAGCCGGAAGGGATGATGTCGGGCAGATAGGCGGCATTAAAGAGATAATCGTTGATCAGCGTATCACCTGCGAAGTATTCCACTTTGGGCGATTCCACGCCAAAGAAGAAACGCGCGCCGTCTATAGCGTTATCATCGAATGCGGGAAACTTCCGCTGCACCGCTGCTTTCAGCTTTTCGTATGCGGCGACATTTTTCATTTCATCAATCGGGAAGTACACATGAAACCGGGGACGTACAGGCAGGTCGTTCTTCACCTTCATATGGTTTCGGCTGTACACAACATAGAACGGCACGCCCGGAAACACTGCCCTGACATCCTCCGGCGTTTTCCAGTCGCTTTCCGGCACATCAGCTTCCAGTGGATTTGTGTTCGTGTTGTCGCAGTCCATCGGCAGGCAGTTGGACGAGAGAAAGGTTTTCTTGGAGCGATACGCCTTGATGCGCTTGCCCCTGTTGTTCTGACCGTCTGCAAAATGAGCGCACACATGATCATATGCTGCGGCTTTGGCAAGATCGGCTTCTGTGGTGACAGCAACCTTAAACGGATAGCTTGTGTTGGTTTTCTGTTCTCTGACCGAACTGATATAGACGGTCATAGGGGGAACGATGGGATTACTCATTGGACATCTTCTCCTTTGCTTTAGTGTGTTGACGTGTGATGGAATTCACATTCATAAGCATCACGCTCCTTTTGAAATGATGAAAATTTCCGGCTCGTTGGCTGTTCTATGTCCTGAGAAGAGCAGAAATATAGGTATGCGCGATAAAAAGCGCATCAAAAAAGCACCTATACGAAAGCGGCAAACTTTCATATAGATGCGTAGGGGATATAAACAGCAATAGTGCGATGGAACTCCCCGATTTTTACAACCTATCGAATGAGAAAAAGATTGAGGGTATATTATATAGTCCGGGAAAGGCCTCATAAGGGGTATCTCTGTAAAATAATTTGATTTGCGGTAAACTGGTTTTACTATGGCAGCAATCGACAGCTTGATAAGCACATATCTTTTTCCTTCGTAGCACCTTCTACTATATACCGTTTCGAGGGGGCACTTTAGAAGGTGAAAATTGAAATCTCAAACAACTCCTTTCATGTATTGTCATGGGAACACGGAAAATATAACTATATAACCATTTAAAAATATAGTTTCCTCATATACTGTCGTGAGAGTGGTCAAATTACACCCTCGCGGAAACAAAAATTTGTTTCTCATATATTGTCGCGGTGGAGGCAAAATAACAATATACCTTTGAAAAATTTATTATGATGATATCCATAAGCATCATGCCCCTCATATACTGTCGTGGGATATGCGATCTGTAAGGGTACGGCTGAAAATTCTTATGTGAATCATCACCCCTCTATTATATAGTGTGGGAGAGGGCAAATTGGTGTGTGTTGAGATTGAATATTTCATTGAGCAACATCTCCTTCATATACTGTCGTGGCGAACGGAAAAATGGCGGGTGTGAGAGATAAAAAATTTCATGTTCCCTCATATATTGTCGTGGAAATGGCTAAATTTTCGGTATCGTATACAAGATTTCGGAAAAATGATGTAAAGCAGCCGTTGGATGGCATATACGCCATGAAACTGTATCAAGCACCCCTTACTATATACCATTTCAGAGGGGCGTTTCGGGGGTGTGTTCATAGAAAATTTACATCTATTGAATCAAGTCCTCTCATGTACTGTCGTGGGAGAGGGCAAAATAGTAGTATGTTCATAGAATATTTACACTCTTTCTCTCTTATGCACAAATAAGCAAGCAGTAACCATTTCGTATTTCTACATTTTACCCGCTTACTATATCTCCGATTCTATTGTAATATGTGACTACCGCCAGAGGAGTCAGGCGGTAGAACGATATAAACATATTACACGGAGGTAAAATTGTTATGACTATCACATTCAACATCGACAAGAGCCAGCGGAAAGAACTGGCGCACAGGATCGGCGAGCTTATGGGCGCAGAGGTCAGATACTGTGGCGTTCCGAGTTGCGCTTATCAGATCGGCACCATGATGCTCGGAAAGAATGCAGTGCTGACGGGAGAGTGCGCAGAAGATACCCTCAGAACGCTCCTGAACGCATTGGAAAGCGAAGGATATCAGTTTACTGCTGACTTCCCTGAAAGTCCTCAGAACGCGCAGGAAAGCGAGTGTGAGGAAGATATTGCTGTTCAGACTGATGAACAGGTGGGGTACGCATCTGAGGACGATACAACTGAAGATGACAATGTGGTTACAGATGCGAGCATCGCACCAGCAGATGAGAATACGGGCGAAGATGCAGCGGATGACACCACGCACCTTACCATCTCGATGCCGCGCTCCTTCTTCACCGATCAGGCGCTTGACAACTTGCGGCGGATAGTCTCCAATAAGTCAACGCTTATCAAGCACGCACTCAATACAGACAGTCTTGACATTGTGGTCACAGATGATAAAATTGAGTTTCCGTGGTTCACGCTGATTGAAGATGGAGACAGTGCAGCATATATGCAGTTCATCCCGATGCTATGCGAGTTTGCAAAGGTGCGGAAGCGTGTGGTTGCGAAATCAGAAACTTCTGACTGCACAGCAGATGATAGTGTCAACGAAAAATACGCCTTCCGCTGCTTTCTGCTGCGGCTCGGCATGATCGGTGAGGAGTACAAGGCTACTCGGAGGATTCTGCTCCGCAATCTGACAGGCAGTTCAGCATTCCGCAACGGTAAAACGGAATCATCTGAAAACCTGAATCAGCCGGAAGAAGGTGCGCAGGATGAAAACACCGTTTCCGAATGAGCATGAAATAGCTGCTCTCCGCCAGAAGTACCCGCATGGCGCGATGCTTCGCTTGATCCACATGGTCGATGATCCGAATCCAATTAAGCCGGGGACAGTTGGCGAGGTAGATTTTATCGACGATGCCGGTAACATTCACATGATCTGGCGAGATGGAGGGAGTTTGTCGCTGATCCCCGGCGCAGATGAATTTGAGGTCTTGCTCACCTGTCCGAAATGCAGCAAGCAGTATGTGAATATGTCGCTCCAAAATGAACACTTCGGCCGCACAAGTTGAACTGTGCCGTCGGCAAGAATGAACACTTTCGTCGCATGAAGTGAACAGCAGCTCAAAATGATTGCGAAAATCATCAATTTCACGATAGAATAGTGTTACACGCAAAAGCGTGAATACTAATGAAGGAGGTCATAGAAATGACCAATTATCGTGAGATTCTGAGACTAAGCAGTCTCGGACTTAACAAAGCACAGATCGCAGGTGCCTGCGGATGTTCAAGAACTACAGTGATCAAGGTTCTGAACACTGCTGCTGCACAAGGATTGAGCTATCCTCTGCCTGATGGAATGTCAGACAAGCAGCTTGCAGATACCCTCTTTCCTGCAAATGCAGCAAAACCGGAGTACAAGATGCCCGACTATGAGTATGTGTCACATGAAATGCAGAAAAGCGGAGTTACGCTTAATCTGCTATGGCTTGAATACTGTGAGCAATGCCGTAATAACGGAGAACTGCCATATCAGCTGACGCAGTTCAAAAAGTATTATCGTGACTACACTGCCAAAAGCTGTGCAACTATGCACCTTGAGCATAAACCGGGTGAGATAATGTAGGTGGACTGGGCCGGCGATACAGCTCACATTATCGATACAGATACAGGTGAGCCTGTTCCGGTATATGTATTCGTCGCTACTCTCCCATACAGCGGATATTCCTACGTTGAAGGGTTCTTCTCTATGGATCAGGAATGCTGGACTACGGCTCATGTAAACGCCTTCAGGTATTTCGGCGGAGCTGCCAAAATAATACAGTGCGATAATCTGAAAACAGGCGTGGATAAGCACAGCAGGAACGAAGTAAAGCTCAATCGTGCATACAGTGAACTTTCTGAGCATTACAATACAGCGATACTTCCATGCAGAGTACGCTCTCCAAAGGATAAAGCAATGGTAGAAGGCACAGTAGGCGTAATATCGACATTTATTCTTGCAGCACTGCGAAACAGACGCTTTCTTTCACTTGCAGAATTGAATGAAGCCATTTCTGAAAAACTTTATGAATTCAATCATAAGCCTTTTCAAAAGCGTGAAGGCAGCCGTGCAATTGCATTTGAAGAAGAAAGAGCTTTTCTTATTCCGCTGCCTCCAAGACCATATGAGCTTGCAGTATGGAAGATAGCAACAGTTGCTCCGAATTATCATATTTTTATTGACAAGATGAACTATTCTGTTCCATATGAATATATTGAATATAGCGCTCCAGTTGAACACCCTTGGCCGGTGAAGTTGAACAGTAGCGACGCCGAAAATGAACAGTGTCGTCACAGCAGTTGTAAGGAAGTGGAAGATGATGATAGCAGCGAGTGATGTTAAATTGGATTCTGGGGCAGGATTACAAATCTGATACTTGATTTACTCCCCGATATATGCTATGATAATAGTATCACTACTGAACAGGAGCATCAGCTAATGAAAATAATAACGATTATAGAGGACGATATTGCCCTGAATAACGGTATTGCTCTCGCCCTGAAAAATGCGGATTATTTTTTCAGACAACTTTATAAACTCAGCGATTTCAAGTCTGACGAACCGACCGATCTTATCATTCTTGATATCAATTTGCCTGACGGAAACGGTTTTGACTTTCTAAGAAAGCTCCGTCAGACATCGGACACTCCTGTTATCATTCTTACGGCAAATGACCTTGAAACAGATGAAGTAACGGGATTAGAGCTTGGTGCAGACGATTACATCACTAAGCCGTTCAGCTTGATGGTGCTTCGAGCGAGGCTCGACAAAGTACTGTGCAAATCATATATCCCTGCAAACAACTGCTATTCCGATGATATCTATTCTTTCGATTTTGATAAAATGGAGTTTTTTGAAAACGGAACGCCAGTTGAACTTAGCAAGACCGAGCAAAAGTTGTTAAAGCTTCTGATACAGAACAGAGGTCAGACACTGACAAGAGATTACCTTGTAGACAGGATATGGACGGACGGTTCGGACTATGTAGACGAGAATGCTCTGTCCGTCACAGTGGGCAGACTTCGGAAAAAGCTAAATGCCGCCAATCATATTCAAACTATTTATGGCATCGGCTATGCGTGGAGGACGAAATAATGTTCTCGGATAAAAAACTACTGGAACGTCTCGACAAAATGTTGGAGGACGGCATTAATGGTTCATTTGAGGAATCGGACTATGATGAAACCCAGCTCTCCAAGCTGGAATCCAAGTGGCTGCGATACCTCACATCGTCAAAGCTTTCGTACCAAAAGACTGAGCAGGAGCGTAAACGGCTGAAAGAACTTGTATCAGATATTTCACATCAGACCAAGACACCTATCTCAAATATACTGCTTTATACACAGCTTTTGCAGGAGCAGAGCCTTGACGGACAGACCAGACAGCTTGTGAATGAGATACAACATCAATCGGAAAAACTGGAGTTTCTGATACAGTCGCTCGTTAAAACTTCACGGCTTGAAACAGGGACATTTCAGCTTTCACCAACAGAGAACAATATTGACCATGTGATTCAGTCGGCGATAGAACAAATCACTCCAAAAGCTGACAACAAGCAGATACAGATAACTTACACTCCCGAAAGCTGTACCGCCAAATTTGACAACAAGTGGACGCAGGAAGCGCTTTTCAATATTTTTGACAATGCAGTGAAGTATTCGCCGGAAAACACAAAGATAGCAGTAACTGTAAGCGCATTTGAAATGTTCGCCTGCATAGCCATTTCAGATAAAGGCATCGGTATTTCGGAGGAAGAGTTGCCTCGTATTTTCGGGCGGTTCTATCGTGGGCAAAATGTCAGGGAGCAGAACGGTGTGGGTATCGGTCTGTATCTATGCCGTCAGATCATTGAAGGGCAGGGCGGATATATCACTGCGGAATCGACAGAGGGTAACGGTTCAGTATTCAAAATCTTTCTGCCGAGATGAAATCTTTCAAAACTGTTAGATTCTCGACAGGCTCTTGAAAGAATTGCCTGCTACAATAAGTGCAGTGGAGAAATTCACTGCATTATATTTTTAGGAGAGATAACATGACGGTACTGAAAACAGAAGCCCTCACAAAGATATACGGCGAGGGACAAAGTAAGGTCACTGCGCTTGATAACGCGAATCTGAACGTAGAACAGGGTGAATTTGCGGCGATTGTCGGAACATCGGGCAGCGGTAAATCAACGCTCCTGCATATGCTTGGTGGACTTGACAGACCGACTTCCGGTAAGGTGTATGTGGAAAACAAAGATATTTTTTCTCTGAAAGATGAGGCACTGACGATCTTCCGCAGAAGAAAAATAGGCTTTGTGTTCCAGTCGTTCAACCTTGTGCCGACACTGAATGTGTATGAAAATATTGTGTTCCCGATACAGCTTGACGGAAATGATGTTGACGATAAATTTGTAAGCGAGGTCATCGGGATACTCGGTCTTGCTGATATGCAGAACCGTCTGCCGAATCAGCTTTCGGGTGGTCAGCAGCAAAGAGTAGCCATTGCAAGAGCATTAGCTGCCAAGCCTGCCATTGTTCTTGCAGATGAGCCTACGGGAAATCTCGATAGTAAGACTTCGCAGGACGTGTTGAGTCTGCTGAAAGTCACAGGGCAGAAGTTTAATCAGACTATGGTTATGATTACCCATAATGAAGCCATTGCACAAATGGCAGACCGCATTGTTCGTATCGAGGACGGTCATATCATCAAGGGCGGTGAGCCGAATGACTAAGGTGAGCAATAAAAAGGTCATTAACCGACTTGCATTTCGTGAACTGAAAGCCAACCGCAGAATGAACATTGTGGTGATTCTTTCTATTGTGCTTACCTGTATCCTGTTCACCGCTCTGACATCTATCGGCGGAAGTCTGATAAACGGCACACAGCAGGAGACCATGCGGCAGGTGGGCGGCGACAGAATGGCAGGGCTGAAATATGTCCTGCCCGAGGATCATGAAAAAGTATGCGCCGACAGCGCGACCCGAGACGTGGTTTACCGCATCATCGTCGGAAATGCCGTGAATGACTGTTTCAGGAGCTTTTCCGTGGAGATACACTGCGCAGGCGATGAAGACGCGGCAAAGGCTGGATTCAGCGAACCGACGACGGGCAGACTTCCCGAAAGCTATGATGAGATAGCGGTCAGCACACTCGTACTCGACGCGCTGGGACTGCCGCAGGAGCTTGGAACGACCGTACCCATTACGCTGAACGTGGACGGCGATATATCTGAGCACAAATTCAGGCTGTGCGGATTCTGGAAGGGCGAAAAGGTCGCTATGGCACAGATCTGCTGGGTATCGAAAGCCTTTGCGGATAAATATGCCCCTACACCGACGGAGCAGTTCAACGCGCAGGAGCATCCGCGCTACGCAGGCTACTGGCAGGTGGATTTCAACTATGCAAACAGCTGGAACATTGAGGGGAAAACTTATGCCCTGTTAAGCAGACTGTACGGCAGCAGCGAAAATGCGCCCGATGTCGGCATCAACTGGGCATACACCACGAGCAGCGTTGACGGCGGTATGATCGCGGGCTGTATCATGATGGTGCTTGTGATCTTTGCGGCAGGGTATCTTATCATATATAATGTATTCTATATAAATATCTCGGCAAATATCCGCAGCTACGGACTGCTCAAAACGATCGGAACGACCTCAAAGCAGATACGGAGAATGGTGAGAATGCAGGCGGCGGTGTACTGTGCGATAGGTATACCTTTCGGGCTCATTCTCGGTGTGCTGTCCGGCAAGATATTGTTTAAGACTATCATGGTATCAATGATAGTCTATTCGGCGGAGAGCTATACGATCAATGCAAAGCTCCTTTTGATGATATGCCTTATCTCGGCGGCATTCACGTTTCTGACAGTCATGATAAGCTGCCGCAAGCCCTGCAGGATCGCGGGAAGCGTTTCGCCGATAGAAGCGCTCCGCTACAACGAAACGGAAATACATACAAAGAAGAACAAGAAAACAAGAGCCATCTCGCCGCTTTCGGTCGCAAGAAACAATATGTCGCGCAGCAGAAAGAAGACCGTCGTGGTCGTGCTGTCGCTGACGCTGAGCATGGTGCTGGTAAATACGCTGTTCACGGTGCTGAAAGGGATTGATATGGATAAATACGTAAGCAGCCTTGTAGTCGGAGATTTTGTTGTTATGCCCGATAAGAATTCGTCTCAAAGAGGGCACGTAAGTACAAATATAACTCCAGAACAGCTCGGGTATCTGAATTCCATCGACGGAGTAAAGGAGGTAAGCCCGGTCTACTTCCAGTGGGGAAAGCTTACATTTTCCGGCGAGCCGCTTGAACGCCTGAACGCCCTCTGCGATAAATACGCCGATACGGACGAGTACGGAGAATTAGCGAACGTGAAGGAGAAAGGCTCCATTTCTACGGATATATACGGCATCGCCGACGATGTGCTGAACGTGATGTCGCCGACCGAGGGCAAACTCGACCTTGCAAAGTGGCAGAGCGGGAAATATGCCATAGTCAATACCTATTATCTCGACGCGGAGGACGAAAAGGGCGAACCGCTTTATTCTGTCGGCGATACACTGACCCTAACATCGTGGGACGGCATGGACGATGGTACAACAAAGGACTTCGAGGTCATGGCATTATGCGAAATGCCTTATGCACTCAGCAAGCAAAGCTACTACTTATTCGGCGGACAGGTCATGATACCCGACAGCGCGTATTTCACGATGACCGATAACCGCAATGCCATGTCGGTCATGATGAACGCCGAGGACGACCGCTTTGACGACGTTGACACGCAGATACGCTATATGACGGACAGAGGCGATTCGCAGGTCATGGTGAAAAGCAAGCAGACCTATCTGAACGAGTTCGGCGATCTTATAAAGATGATAAAGCTGGTGGGCGGCACGCTTTCGGGTATCCTTGCGCTTATCGGGATACTGAACTTCGTCAATACGGTA
>NZ_JAILNU010000050.1 GCF_024691275.1 Ruminococcus sp.
GTCTCTTGTCATGACGATACCTCCTCTGCTTTTTTAGTTTGGTTGGCAGACCTTTTCTATTATAGCATTGGAGGTTTTATTTTTCTACTCATAGCTAAAGCTTTCAGAACCCCCAGTAAAACTGGGGGGTTTCAGAAGCCACTAAAAAAGGACGACCATTGGTCGTCCTTTTTGTTAGTGTGCTAATTTTGCAGAATCTACATTCTCGTTATTTCCAAGTCGGCGGAAATACTCCTCCGCATACTCGCGGTACTCTTTTCGGAATACCTCGTCGTTCTCTTTGACATCGTGGAGATATGCGTGTATATTGGTCTTTTCGTCTGTCTCGATAAGACAGCCTGCTATATTTGAACAGTGGTCGGAAACACGCTCAAGATTTGTAAGGATATCCTGGAAGATGTATCCAAGCTCTACTGTACACTCGTCGTTCTGAAGTCTGCGGATATGTCTGTTCTTCAGTTCTGTGCTGAGGTTGTCCACAACTTCTTCAAGCGGCTCAACTCTGTGAGCAATGCTAAGCTCATTCTTGACGTATGCGTCAAACGCCTTGTTTACGTTCTCGGTGATCGCGTCTGTGATGACGATTATCTCGTTTATACACTCCTCTGAGAAGTTTATTCCCTTTTCGTGCATTTCCTGTGCCGATTCTACAAGGTTCACAGCGTGGTCGGATATTCTCTCGAAGTTACCGACGCAGTGCATCATCTTCGATACGCTTCGGCTGTCTGCGCCTGTGATACTTGCCTTTGAAAGCTTTACAAGGAAGCTGTTTATCTTATCCTCATATCCGTCGATAATGCTCTCATTTTCGATGATAGTCTCACAGTTTTCTTCGTTATAATCTGTCAGTATCTTCAGAGCCATACCGATAGTCTCTCTTGTAAGGTCTGCCATCTGAGTAGTTGCTGATAAACAAGAATGAACAGCTACAGCAGGTGTTTTCAAAAGGATATCGTCCAGACCTGTAATTGCATTTTTAGTATTTACTTCCTCACTGCTGTCTTCCTTGATAATGATTTTGGAAAGCTTTACAATATGCTTTGAGAAAGGTAAAAGTATGACCGTAGTCGCAATATTGAATATAGAGTGCATAACAGCTATTCCTACATATCCGACAGTCTGATCGAATATGCTGAGCTGAATAACACTTTCAAGTATCATTGATACAGGCAGGAGTATAAGTGTTCCGAGGACCTTTATGAGAATGTGTATACAAGCAACACGCTTTGCATTCTTGTTTACTCCGATACTTGAAATGAGTGCTGTCACGCAAGTACCTATATTAAGTCCCATGATTATAGGAAGTGCCATACCGTATGTCAGCGCACCTGTCTGTGAAAATGCCTGTAATATACCGACAGAAGCTGCCGAGCTCTGGATTATTCCTGTAAAACCTGCACCTACAAGTACACCGAGGATAGGATTCTTGAACGCTGTAAGAACATTCTGGAATTTAGGCGAATCCGCAAGCGGTGAAACTGCATCTGACATAAGTGTCATACCTGTCATGATAATAGCAAATCCCACAAGGATACGTCCGATATCCTTTTTCTTGTTCTTCTTTGCGCCGATTATCATTATTACACCTACAAGTGCAACAAGCGGTGCAAATGATGACGGTTTAAGCATCTTGATAAAAGGATTCTTTCCGTCTACTCCTGCAAGGCTCAGTATCCACGCAGTAAGAGTAGTTCCGATGTCAGAGCCGAAACAAACTCCGATAGTCTGTTCAAGAGTCATTATGCCTGAGTTAACGAATCCCACAAGCATTACCGTCATTGCTGACGATGACTGTATCGCAATGGTTATTCCCATACCCAGCATCAGAGCCTTGAATCTGTTTGCAGTCATTTTCTTGAGTGCTATCTCCAGCTTTCCGCCCGTGAGCTTTTCAAGTCCTGTAGACATTACGTTCATACCGTACAGGAAGAAGGCAAGTCCGCCGAGAAGCGTGAAGATATTAAAGATTGAAAATTCCTCCATAACTTTTCTCCTACTTTTTATACTATTTATTTCTCCAACTATTATTATATCAGGATAGCACCGTAAGTCAATAATTTCAGTCATAGTTTAACGTGGATTTAACATTGAGCAGTACAAACAAAAACGCCCGAAAGTCATGATGACCTTCGGGCGCTCTTATTTATTAAGACATTACTTCTTCTTTTTCTTATTGTTGTTATTGTTTGCGGACTTTACGGTTTTTGCAGTATTTTCAGGAGCTGCTTCCTCTTCGATAACATCAACGAGCTCGTCAAGGCTTACTTCTTCTTCGTCGTCATCGTCATCATCTGCTGCAAAGACCCTTTTCTTGGAATTTGCTTCCTTGAGAGAGTTAACGAATGCAGCGATCATATAAATAACAAATATGAGAAGCTCAACAACGATGAGCGGCTTTACAGCGTTCTTGACTGCATCTGAGAGACCTGCTCCGATCGATCTTGTTGCAGGGATAAGAACATTGTATGCGTGTGCGAACTGAACATTCTCGTAGTAATCGTTAGCAGTCTGCTCTGTGAGTGAAACGATATTATCGACCTTCTTGCTGAGTGCCGCGATATCTTCCTCTACCTTTTTTATATTGCCCTGTGAGCTGTTTGTGTTGTTCTGGAGAGCGTTGCGTCTTGACTCATAGAAGTTGATATCCTGTCTTGTCTGTGCAAGAGCAGCTTCAACATTGGTCTTCTGTCTGAACAGTGAGTCATACTGCTCCGAGTGAGTTGATGACTCTGTATTTGTACCCTCTGTGCCGTTGCCGAAGATAAGGATAGTATCCTTTTCGTACTGAGTTATGGAAGCCTCAACGGAAGCGAGTCTTTCCTTGTACTCATTCTCGTCACGCTTGAGGTTCTCGATCCTGTAGTTGTAGTAAGCAAGTGCGGAATCCTTATCCTTTGTAACGTTGTTTACCGAGATGTAAGATGATATTCTGTCGAGGTCAATGCTGCCTACAGTTTTTGCATATTCAGAAAGGTCATTGAATGTGTAGCCTGTAACACTTGAACGGAATGTTGTATTGTCGTCCTTTGCAAGTGATGCGAGGTAATTTCTTACTGTTCTGAGTGAATTTCTGAAAAGGTCTATCTGCTGAGCGTAGTCATAGTCCTTATAATCAGCAACATTTACAGCTGCGCCGAGAGGCTCATTATAGCCGTACTGCTCGTAGAAGTAGTCACGGTAGCGTTCAAGGAGAGTATTCAGCACCTCAACACCTGTTTTTCTGTCGAAGCCTGCCTTGCCGAAGTCAAAGTAGATAGTGAACTGTGTAGGATAGTAAGTTACATCGAGCATAGCCTGTGCAGCGGAGAGACTTCCTGTTGTTGCCTTGTCCATAACGCTGTTATAGGCTGTGAGCCTGTCGTAAGCGTCCTCGGGGATCTTGTAATCGAAAGAGATGTTAGCTCTTACCTTCTCTATATTATCGAGGTCGATGCCGAGTTCTGTGAGCGCCTTTTCGATGACGATAGGGTTCTTCATGGAATTTACATCGAATTTGCGTCCCTTAGGGTCAAGTCCCTTCTCGATGCCGCTGTATGTAAAGCTTATGAGAGCTCTTGCGGGAGTTTTCTTCGAGAACGAAATGATAGCTGAAAGAGCAATGCCGAGGACACCTGCTGCGATGCAGGCAACGAGCCATATTGCGAGCAATCGTTTAAGATTCTTGAAAATACCCGAGATAGATATTATTATATCGTTTTTATCTTCCTGATTTTTAATCGTAACGTTGAGATTACGCTCATTACTTTTAGCCATTTTAACCTCCGATTTGTCTGTATTATATCGTATTACGGCATAACACGCCGTAATAAACATTATATCACTAATAATTCACCTCGTCAATAGTTATGTCAAATTTTATATAATTACTTAAATTTCAATATATAGCCTTTTTTCTCCATTCGGAGAATAACGAAAGGCTCTCCGCAGCACCTGCCGCAGAGAGCCTGATATTATATACTATTATAATGTATGACCCTTCACCTTTATAACGTTAACGACTCTGTCTACCAGTTCGTGACAGACTGCCTCGTCCTGAGCTTCTACCATTACTCTTACGAGAGGCTCTGTACCGCTCTCGCGGACGAGAATTCTTCCCGAATTGCCAAGCTCTTCCGCAACCTTGTCAACTTCTGCGCGTACATCGGGGTCAGCCTGTGCAGCAGCCTTGTCCTTGACCTTGACATTTTCGAGCACCTGTGGGTATACCTTGAAAGGTGCTGCAAGCTCGCTGAGCTTCTTGTCGCGTGACATTATTACCTGCATGATCTTCAGGCTGGTGAGGATACCGTCGCCTGTGGAAGCGTACTTCGAGAAGATGATATGTCCGGACTGTTCGCCGCCGATACAGCAGTCATGCTCCTTCATGTACTCGTATACGTACTTATCGCCTACAGCGGTCTTTGCGTAGTCAACGCCTATCTCGTCGAAGGCTCTGTAGAGTCCGAAATTGGACATTACCGTGGTAACGACTGTATTGTTTATGAGCTTTCCGCGCTCCTTCATATATCTGCCGTAGATATAGAGGATATGGTCGCCTGTGATAACGTTGCCGAGCTCGTCAACGCAGAGGCAGCGGTCAGCATCGCCGTCGTATGCAAAGCCTGCGTCAAGACCTTTCTCCACTACGAATCTCTGAAGGTTCTCGATATGTGTCGAGCCTGCATTGTTGTTGATGTTTATACCTGTAGGCTCAGCATTTATAACGTAGGTCTCAGCGCCGAGAGCGTCGAATACGGACTTTGCAATGTTCCATGCAGCACCGTTTGCACAGTCAAGTCCTATCTTCTTGCCTCTGAACGAATACATACCAAGTGATATGAGATAGCCCAGATAGCGGTTTCTTCCCGAGATATAGTCAACGCTCTTGCCTATCTTTTCGCCGTGAGCGAAAGGAACTTCGTCCCAGTCCTTATCGAAAGCGTGGAGCTTGCCGTCGAGGTAAGCTTCTACCAGCTCGATCACGGTGTCTTCCATTTTCTCGCCCTGTCCGTTGATGAGCTTTATACCGTTATCGTAGTAAGGGTTGTGGCTCGCCGAGATCATTATACCGCAGTCAAAGCCGTCAACTCTTGAAATATATGCTACTGAGGGAGTAGTTGTGACGTGGAGAAGATAAGCATCAGCTCCCGATGCAGTAAGTCCGCCTACCAGTGAATACTCAAACATATAGCTTGAACGGCGTGTGTCCTTGCCGATAACTATGCGGGGAGCTTCGTCCGAGCCGTTTCTCCTTTTGAGTTCGCCGTAATACCAGCCGAGGAAACGTCCTACCTTGTAAGCATGGTCTGCTGTGAGGTTTTCATTTGCTGTACCTCTGAATCCGTCAGTTCCAAAATATTTTCCCACTATATTGTATCTCCTTATATATAAAATAAAAGTATAAGTCCTGTAACAGGCTCATAACGTTTTCATTATAACACTTTAAATAGTCGCCGTCAATGCTTTTCTAAGAATATTTATAACAAGTTATCAAATCAACCTATAATTTTGTGCATTTCCCACAATATGTACTCCGATATTTGTCCGTTTTGAGCCTGTGCTCATACCTTCCCATATATTATACGTGCGAGGGTCGAAAAACTCTCAGTTTTTTGCGAAAAAATTTTCTTCAGGGGTGCGTTCCCGAGCATTTTATCATGACAGATAAATTTAACTATTGCAAACACAAATGATTTGTAGTATAATAGAAAATAGTATAAAATCGGGTATTATGGCTTTACCGCCCGAATCAAAAGGAGGAACAAAATTGGCTAAGTCACAAGCTACGGGTACCAAGGCTAAATCAGCCTCTGCCCGCAACAAGATCGGCAGCATCAAACCTGATATCACTGCCGCGGACATCATAGCCGAGAAGAGGGGTCAGAAATTCAAGCCGCTATACTATGTAGTCGCTTTCATCGTACCTTTTCTGCTGACATTCGTGTCATACATCTGCTTTGATGTTTATCCGTTCGGTGAACGTTCGGTGCTCACACTCGACCTAAACGGTCAGTACATTTACTACTTTGAATCACTCAGAGATGCATTCTGGGGTGACGGAAGTGCTTTCTACAGCTGGAGCCGTAACCTTTCGGGCGGTTTCATGGGTATCATAGGATACTATCTGGCAAGTCCGTTCACTCTCATCGTCATGATCCTTCCGAGGAAGATGATCCTTGAAAGCGTTATGATAATGCAGATGGCTAAGGTCGGCGCAGCAGGTCTTACTTTCTGTATGTATGCGCAGAAATCCAAGAAGCTCAAGCCGCTCCAGTCACTGATGTTCTCAACGATGTATGCTATGATGGCTTATGTCGTTATCCAGCTCATCGACCCTATGTGGATCGACGGCCCTGTATTTCTTCCGCTCATAATACTCGGCGTGGAATACCTCGTTGATGACGGAAGAAAACTCAACTACATTATCCCTACTGCGATAATGTTCGTTGCAAACTTCTACATCGGCTTCATGATAGCAATATTCATCGCTATCTACTTCGTTTACTATCTCTTCTTCGGCACAAACCGCAAGTTCAAGGGCATCGAGGACTACGCAAAGACTGTCGGCATCATGGGCATTTCCACAGTTGTTGTTGTTATGTGCAGCGTTATCATGATACTCCCCGTTTACAACGCTCTCGCACTCGGTAAATTCGACTTCTCCGTGCCTGATTACAGCTACAGGGCTATGTTCAATCCTATCGAGCTCGTCCCATGTCTGCTCCCAAACCAGTATTACTCCGTAAATGTTGATGAGGGAACCCGCTTCTACGGCAGACCTGAGATATACTGCGGTGTGCTCACATTCATTCTTATCCCTCTGTTCTTTATGAACAAGAAGATAAAGACCAACAAGAAGATCGGCTGCGGCTTCCTTATGTTCGCACTTCTGTTCAGTATGTACGTAAAGCCGATCAATATGCTCTGGCACGGCGGTCAGGATCCTAACTGGCTCCCTTACAGATATTCGTTCCTGCTTTCATTCGTTCTCGTTTCAATGGCGGCAGATGTATTCTCAAATCTTGACGGATACAGGCTCACAGCCCTCAGCACAGGCATATCGGCGGCGGTCATCGGCGGACTTTCCGCTATATTCTGCGGCATGATGAAGAAATTCAACTACAATGAGAGCAAGTACAAGTACGTTGCTATCTTCCCGTACAAGGACAAGATGGAACACTCTCCCGACAGCTGGGACGAGATCTGGCTCGGTACTATCGCTTTCGGTCTGATACTCGCCGCTTTCTACCTGACAGGCGTTTATCTCTACAGCCACTCCCGCACACAGAAGGCTAAGAACGCTATAACAGTCGTTATGGCAGGTCTTATCTTCTTCGAGACAGGCTACAACTGCTACGACTCGTTCAGAAAGATATTCAAGGAAGTAGGAAACTCTGACAAGAGCACCTACACCGAGATCATGTCCGCTCCCGACGTTGTAAAGGAACTCGAAAAACACGACGGCGGCTTCTACCGCGCAGAGAAGACCTTCTCACGTATGGTAAACGACAATCTTGCATACGGTCTCAAGGGTATCTCGCACTCCAGCTCGGTAATGAATGCAAGAGCTATCAACTTCATCGAGACTATGGGTTACTTCACTCAGAGCTTCGAGTCGAAGTATGAGGGCTGCAACCCTGTTGCGGACTCTATCCTCGGCATCAAGTACGTCCTCGATGATCCCGTAAGAACAAATATCGGCTCAATGGTAGATTCTTCCTACAATAAGATCTATTCCACATCTTATAAGAAGGACGACGACGTTCCTGCTTCAATAGACGTTTACGAGAACCCCAACGCTCTCAATATCGGCTATATGGCTGATGACGATATCCTGATACTCTCAGGTCTCGGCAACGACAACCCGTTCAACAGCCTTAACAACTTCCTCAGCTCTATGACAGGAAATACTGCCGATTATTCAACTGTCCCGATAGTCCCCAAGGAGTACTACAAGCCTTTCGACTATACCGTTAATTACGACGATACAAAGGTCTACCTCCACGACTACAACAACAACGGCACTATCCACGACTGCTATGAAGCATTCCCAGGCGTTGACGACGCTGTTGTAAACGTTGATGTAACTGTTCCAAAGAGCGGCAATATCTATATGCACCTCGGCTCTGAAATGAGAAAACAGGTGAACGTATGGGTCGGCGTAAAGGACACAGACGGCGTTTACAGAGGTCAGAAGTCAGGCACTGAAAACTACGACGGCTACGGCACTTACTTCAACACAAACTCATCTCCTATCGTAAGAATGGGTCCGTTCAACGAGGGCGATGAAGTAGAGATAAGACTCACTATCCCGCCTACAGGCGACAACCAGACTTATACAGGCAGCAATGAGTATATGATGGTTAGAAAGAACGCAGGCTTCAACTTCTACTACCTCGACGAGGACGCTTTCACTGAAGATATCAACAAGCTCAAAGAGCATCAGTGGAACATCGACATGAGCAAGTCCAACGACCGCCACCTCGTAGGCGATGTTGACGCTCAGGAAGGTCAAATACTCATGACCTCGATCCCTTACGAACCCGGCTGGGATATCGAAGTGGACGGCAAGAAGATCGACGATCTCATTATCGAAGAAAAGAACGCTCAGACAGGCAAGGTGACTCTCAGAAACGCCGAAGGCGATGTGGGCAAGGTCATCGTTCTCGGAACTATGATGGGCGTTAAGCTCCCCGCAGGTCACCACACCGTTTCAATGAAGTATACTCCCCCAGGCTTCAACATGGGTCTGTTCACCCTTCTCCTCGGCATCGGCATACTCGTTATGTTCTATATGTACGATAAGAAGCACAACAAGATACTCCTCGCAAAGCAGAAGGCTAACGAGATTATCAAGAGCGGCGAAGCTGACAAGTACCTCGCTGAGGCTGAGAAGATGAAGGCTGAAGCTGAAAAGAAGAACAAAAAATCAGTACAGATCATCAAGTCAAAGGGTGCTGTTGCCGAAGAAACCCTGAAAAAGCAAAAATCAGACAGTGAAGCTGATAATAGCAGCGAGACTGATAACGAAGCTGCCGAAGAGCTCGTGAAAAAGACTGCTGACGCTATAAAGGGCATTATCGAATACAAGGGCATCGAGATACTCTCCGATCCTAAGGGACTTGCTTTGGCTATCGAAAAAGCTGATCCCGAACTCAGCAAGGAGAGCAAGTTGTTCGCAATGGCTCTGAACGATAATATCGCCGAGACATTCATCAAGGAGAACGACAAGGTCCTCAAAGGCGGCAAGAGCGCTGATTCGATCACAAGCAAGCTGATCGAGGAAATATCCGAATACCTCAAGGACGATAAGGCAAAGCTTGTTATAAACAGTATTGCTTCCGCCCTCGGTTGGAACATAAAGAAGAAATGATCTTTTAGCCCCCGCAGCTGCGGGGGCTTTTTATGTGTTTTTTACACAAATATCAGTCATATGTTTTGAACATCATGCACATATAACAAAACTCGTAATATTATGACAAAAATGGCAAAATAATGATGTATATGTTAATGAAATATTTCGTACTTAATTCTTATTACGTACTCCTTAAATATTATTGCCTACATAATTACATTTGTTACTATAATAACAAACCCTCAATATTCCCGATATTTCGCTTTTCTTTTATTTGAACAATTCTACTAAAATAAGTCCAAAGATTTCTATGTTACATTTCACGCTTTTATTTTACATTTTATTGACTTTTTAAAATGGTAACGGTATAATATAAGTGTAAGCATTTTTAAGGCTTTCTGCACTGAGCCTTAAAACAAACCCACCATTCTATTCAGGGAGGAATATCAAATGTTTAACAATTCTAAAAATGTGAAGCGTTTTGTAAGCATCTCTGCTGCTGCAGTATGTCTCTTATCATCACTTCGCATTGCTCCGATCGGCGATTACGCTGACGCAGCATCAACAATGACAGCTTTCGAGATAACTGAAAACATGAAAGTAGGTTGGAACCTCGGTAACACAATGGACGCTAAGGCTGGCGACGAAAAGGGCGATTTCGCTACAGCAGGTCTTGAGACCGAGACTGCATGGGGTTGTCCAAAGGCTAACCAGAAGCTGTTTGACGCTCTCAAGGCAAAGGGATTCAACACTGTTCGTATCCCTACAACATGGTTCCAGCACCTCGACGCAAACGACAATATTGACCCTGCATGGCTCGCTCGTGTTCACGAGGTAGTTGACTATGCATATAAGAACGGTATGTACGTTATCCTTAACGTTCACCACGAAAACTGGATCAACAGACCCGACCTCCTCACAGCTTATGACGAGATCAATAAGAGACTCATGAAAATCTGGACTCAGGTTGCTACAGAGTTCAAGGACTACGATCAGCACCTCATCTTTGAGTGCATGAACGAGCCTCGTGCTGCTGGTACATCTTACGAGTGGTGGTCAGCAACTCCTGTTAAGGAAGCAGAAGTTATCAACAAGCTCAACGCTGACTTCGTAAAGCTCATCAGAGGCATGGACAGCCCTTACGCTAAGACACGTCTCCTTATGCTCCCAGGCTACGTTGCAAGCTCAGACAAGACTTTCCTTAATCAGATCGTTTTACCTGACGACAATTTCGTTGCAGTTTCGATCCACGCATATATACCTTATAACTTCACAATGAACACAAACGAGAAGGAAGGCGCTTACCACGACACCTTCACTAAGGAGTTCAGCAACGACCTTGCTTACAACCTCCAGAACTTCCGTGATATGTTCATTAACAAGGGCGTTCCTGTAGTTATCGGCGAAATGGGTACTTCAAACTTCGGCAACACACAGGCTCGTGTTGACTGGACAACTCAGTACTTCAAAACTACTAAGAAGTACGGTATCCCTTGCTGTCTCTGGGACAACAACATCGAGACCAACCCTGAGGCTCCCGGCGAGTGCCACGGCTACATCAACCGTGAGACAGGCGAGTGGTATCAGACAAGCCTTCCTGTTATCAACAAGATGATGGAGATCATGAACGATAAGACTATCGTTTGGGGCAGCGAAGGTAAGATGCCTACTTCCGATCACAAGGATCTTTCAACAGGTAAGGTATTCCTTACAAATACAACTATCGACGTTGCTCTTAGCGATACATACGGCAACTCAACTCCAGGCAAGGAGATCTCATGGAACGACCTCAAGGGCAAGGAAGTTGCTATCAAGTTCACAGGCGATGTTCCTGTACTCGCTGTATCAGACGCAAACTACAAGAACTGGTCAGAAATGTCAGCTTACACAGTTGACGAAGAGAAGGGCATTGCTTACTATCTCGTAGACCAGCAGGTTCCAAAGGCTTATCCTGAAGACCTCTCAACTATCAACCATATGCAGGCAAGAACACCCGGCAAGACAACTATCGAGCAGATGGTTATCCTCGACGCTCCTAATGTTCAGCTCGATATCCCTGAGGACAAGACAAAGAAGACTTCTATCGACTTCTCTAAGGCTCAGGCAACTGACAACCTTATCATCAAGATCAAGGGCGAACCAAACACAGATACTAACGGCTGCGTTGGCTTCAACGGCAACGGCTGGGAGCAGATCGAGTGGGAAGGCAAGACAGATGCTAACGGTAAGCTCACAGTTACTATCCCAATGAGCAAGTTCCCTGCTGGTATCCAGTCAGGTGAGGCTCAGATCTGGTATCAGGCAGAGCTCGTTGACTTCGACGGCATCAGCTTTGCTGCTGCTCAGCAGACAACAACTACTACATCTGCTACAACCACAACAACTTCAACTACTACAACTACAAGTGCAACAACTACTGTTGTTTCTACAACATCAACAGTTACAACTTCTGTTGATTACAGCGACGTAGTTGCTGGTGACTCTAACCAGGACGGCGACGTTGACATGAGCGACGTTGTATTCATCATGCAGTCACTCGCTAACCCAAATAAGTACCAGCTCTCAGCTAAGGGTCTCAAGGCAGCTGACGTTTACGGCAACGACGGTATCACAAACCTCGATGCTCTCGCAATCCAGATGCGTCTCCTCCACCTTATCGACACACTTCCTGTTCCGGCAGGTACAGTTATCGGTTAATCAATTCACCGAAATAAAGTTCTTCATAGACCTCTGATAATGCAGCCGCATTTTGCGGCTGCATTTTTTATATGCAAATGTCCCTATGGTCATACAATTATAATATATTATTAACTTTTGTAAGCTATTGACAAAACAATATTAACTGTTATATAATTATAACGGTATCGCTGTACAGATAATTAGATATAGTTACAGCTTTACTTAAAATGTTATAACAAAAAGCGTAAAAAACAGATGCGCTTTTTTCTTCAATGTATATAGCTAAACCAAATGTAGAAAAAAGGAAGACAATAAATATGCTTACTGATTACCATTGCCATATCCTTCCGGGTATGGACGACGGTGCGCAGGATGTGGAAACTGCTCTCAGTATGATAGAACTGATGAAAGAACAGGGCGTTGAAAGAATTATCGCTACTCCGCATTTTTATGCGCACGAGGAAAGATCATTAACGGAATATCTGCTGCGGCGCGAGGACGCTTACGAAAGCATCGCTGAGTTCGCAGCTGTAAAAAATATAATTCTCGGTGCCGAAGTCGCTATCGAACACGGTATTTCCAAGATACACGGCATCGAACAGCTCGCTATGGAGGATACGGGCATGATCCTCCTTGAACTGCCGCTGCGGGATTACGAGGACTGGATATCAGATGAGATAAATACTCTCGCGTCCGAGTACGGACTGAAAATCGTCCTCGCTCATATCCACAGATACCGCCAGTATTACTCGCCCGAAAACTTTGAACGGATTCTAAAGACAGACGCTATTTTTCAGTTCAATAACGAGGCTTTTCTGGTGGACGAGGATAAGCTGCTCCTGAAACAGCTTTCGGAAAATAACTGCCGTATAGTTTTCGGAAGCGATGCACATAATATGGGCGCAAGATGCCCCAACTGGGATATGCTTCTGGAGGAATGCAGCGCAGAATTGCTCGATTCATCGAATGAACTGCTCGAAATAAGAGTATAATACACTTCAGACGAACTTAAATTTGTTTATTATTTAATATTTACCAATACGTTCAGCCTTCACTATGTCGGCTGATCTTTACGGGGGGACAAAATTGAAAAAGGCTTTAGGAACATTCGGCTTCCGCAGAGTCATTCTCGGCTTTGCGGACGCTTTTATCGTCATAGCTTCATCTCTTATCACTAACTTTATCCTGTCATTCTCAGGAAAAGCTATCTCTCGAACCGATATCCTCATCAGTATCGGTGTATGCTCCGTTACCTGCTGCGGCTGTCTCATGATCTTCGGCGCTTACAACAAGCTGTGGAGATTCTTCCACAAACGGGATTACCTCTCCTGCCTGTACGGTGTCGCCAGCGGTTTCTTCTTCGCGGAAGTCTTCGTCTATATCATCAAGAAGTTCATTGATATCCGCTTCATGTGCCTCCATGCGCTCATAACCCTGATAGGAGTGTGCCTTTTCAGATTCATGTTCAGACAGACCTTCGTTACGCTCCATCAGTATTCATCACCAAACGGCAGAAAACGCACCATGATAGTCGGCGGCGGTCAGACCTGCCGCATGATACTCACGGAGATAGCCAATTCGCAGAAAAATAACAGCGATCACAGCAAAATTGCTGCCGAGTACGAACCCGTCTGCATCATCGACGACGACAGGAGCAAGATAGGTACTGAGATCAACGGAGTTATGGTCGTTGGCACTACCAATGAGATAATCAAATACGTTGACCAGCAGCATATCGAGCAGATAATCTTCGCTATCCCCTCCTGCCTCGAGGACGAGCGCAAAAGAATTCTCGACATATGCTCGGGAACTAATCTGAAAGTCAAGGTAGTCCCATTCATCGGCAACCTTATCTTCGATAACGGCAGAACTCCCCTCATTGCCCAGATGCATGATATAAAAATAGAAGACCTCCTGGGTCGTTCTCCAGTAAAATTTGATAATGTGGAGATCCGCCGCTTCATCTACGGAAAAGTATGCATGGTAACAGGCGGCGGCGGTTCCATAGGCTCGGAGCTTGTGCGCCAGATCGCTAAATACAGCCCTCAGCGCATTATCATCGTAGACATATACGAAAACAACGCCTACGATATCCAGCAGGAGCTTATCATGGAACACGGCGAAAGCCTTAACCTCACCGTGCTCATAGCCTCCGTAAGAGACTATGCCCGCATGAACGCTATCTTCGATAAGTACAAGCCCGATATCGTCTTTCATGCGGCTGCTCACAAACACGTTCCGCTTATGGAAAATTCACCAATGGAAGCCATCAAGAACAACGTTATCGGTACCTTCAATGTGGCTACTCTTGCACAGTTCCACAAGGTAAGACGCTTCGTTATGATATCTACCGACAAGGCAGTTAATCCTACAAACGTCATGGGCGCTTCAAAGAGATGCTGCGAAATGATAATCCAGTACCTCTCTCAACAGCCCGACTGCTATACCGATTTCGTAACAACGCGCTTCGGAAACGTTCTCGGCTCAAATGGCTCTGTTATCCCGCTTTTCAGAAGGCAGATCGAACAGGGCAAGCCCGTTACGGTCACTCACCCCGATGTCATAAGATACTTCATGACTATCCCCGAAGCTGTCAGCCTCGTTCTCGAAGCGGCTGCCATAGCTCACGGCGGCGAGATATTCGTCCTCGATATGGGCAAGCCTGTCCACATCGTAAAGCTTGCCGAAAACCTCATTCGTATGTACGGTAAAGTGCCGTATGAGGACGTTCAGATAAAGTTCACAGGCCTGCGCCCGGGTGAAAAGCTCCGCGAAGAACTGCTCATGGACGAGGAGGGGCTGCAAAAGACCTCCAACGATCTTATATTCATCGGCAAACAGCTTTCCTTCGACGGCGAGGAGTTCATTCAGAAGCTCAGGAAGCTGCGAAATGCTGCTAACGATAACCTCAGCGATATCGTTGTGGAAACTCTCCGCGAGATAGTCCCCACATTTATAACTCCCGACGAGTTCAACAGGTCGGAGATAATAAAACACAGCTCAAATGTCTCCAGAAAGACCGGAGACTGAATAAACGTTAGCCAACAGTGTTCGCCCGCCAATTCCGCATGGAACGATCTGTAGGTGAGGCTGCCCTCGGGCTCACGCTGTTTATTAAGGGAACGCCTTCACTTGCAAGGCGTTCCCTGTTTTAAAATTCACCCTTTGCAAAGCGCCTGACAAATATCGGACGCTGACCAAATCCGCAAGGGCTGACCATAGGAAACACATTCCCTTTGGAAGCCCGTTATCAGTTAAAACAGACTTTTTCTACAAGCTGAGGGACTGTTTCAGTCCCTTTATTATTGCCATAAACAGGAGTGATACTATGATATACAGATCCCCGAAATACTGTCAGGACTTCCGCTGTATCGCAGGCGACTGCCGCGACAGCTGCTGCAAGGGCTGGGAAATCGACATCGACAGCGATACCGCCGAATACTACGCAGGTGTAGGCGGCGAATTCGGCAAAAGGCTTCGGGACAATATCCGCGGCGGCTGCTTCGTGCTCACCGAGGACGAACGCTGCCCTTTCCTCAACAGGCAGGGGCTTTGCGACATATACACCGAACTGGGCGAGGAAAATCTCTGCCGAATATGCTCCGACCACCCTCGCTATTTCGAGTGGTTCGGCAGCGTCAAGGAGGGCGGTATCGGGCTGTGCTGTGAAGCTTCGGCAGCTCTCATACTCTCGCGCCCCTTCACACTCTGCGAGAGAGAAGTCCCCGACGAGGACGCGGCCGGAAACTACGACGAGGAACTTTTCAATCTCCTGATACGTGCCCGCGAAGAGATGTTCGCAGTCTTGCAAAACGAGGATATCCCCCTTAATGAAGCCCTTTGCGATGTGCTCGACATTGCCGCCGACGCTCAGAGCTGCATTGATATGCCCTCTGACGAGCCGCCGACCTGCTCCGATACGGAAGCTGCTCTCCAGGACATTTTCCGCTGTCTGTCTGAGCTCGAACCCATTGACGAGAACTGGAAGCCGTATATAAGCAAATGCGCCGAAAAACTCGGCTGTGCCGCAGAATGTTCCCGCGAGCACGAGCCTTATCTGCGCAGGATAGCCCTTTACCTCATATTCCGCTACCTGATGAAAAGCGTCTACGACGGCGAAGTGCTGGGATACGCAAAGTTCGCAGCGGTCAGCGTCATAGTGATAAGTATGCTCTATCGCTGCTCTCCTGCCGAAAACGGCTGCTGCTCATTTACCGACTGCGCCGATATCGCCAAGAACTACTCAAAGGAGACCGAATACTGCGAGGAGAACATGGCGGAGCTTCTTGAACGTTTCCGCACAGAACCGTTTTTCGCCATAGATTCGCTGAAGCTCCTGCTCCCGCGCTCTCTTTGATGCAATGTGGACGGAATCTGAAAAATCCGCCCGAAATACGAAAACTACGTGAAATTCGTTGCAATATCTTGCCCATTGTGCTATAATGTATAAGAATTAACAGCCCTGTGAGACTGTATAAAATTTGAGAGGGTTTTAATATGTTCGACCGTAAAAAAATCGCTGCTCTTGCTGCAAGTATCCTTATCTGCGCAGCTTCGGCAGCTTCACCTGTCTGCGTCTTAGCAGACAATAATAACGAAAGACCTGCCTCTGACGCGGAAGCTGCTGACAGCTCTCTTGTTCAGAGCGGCGATTTCACTTATTCGCTCACCCATGACGGAAATGTCTGCATCGAGGACTGCATCAGCAACGAGGAGAATCTCGTTATCCCCGATACTCTGGACGGAAAGGCAGTAACCGAGCTGGGGGCTTACGCTTTCGGCAGTGACCACGAAAAAAATCAGTTTACTTCCATAACACTCCCTGCGTCCATAGTCTATATCTCAGACCGCAACCCGTTTATGTACTGCACAAAGCTCACTGAGATAAAAGTCGCTGACGGCAGTGCCGATTTCTGCGCAGAGGACGGCATACTCTATACAAAGTCAAAGGACAAGCTCGTCCACTACCCCTGCTGCAAAAGCGGCGACAGCTTCTCTATACCCGAGGGCGTAACTGCACTGGGAACAGCTTCGATATACAATACCAAACTCAAGGAGATAAAGTTCCCGTCAACTCTTGAGGAGATAGGCGTTTTTGCCGTAGGTGACACCTCTGATCTCACAAATGCTGACCTTCTCGGCACTAAGGTGCATACTATCGACACTTATGCATTCTCAGGCTGCGAAAAGCTGGAAAAGGTGCTCCTGCCTTCAACTCTCGAAGTTATAGCAGGCGGAGCTTTCGCAAGATGTTCGGCTCTCGCAAACATTACGCTCCCCGATTCACTGACTTCCATTGGTCAGTACGCTTTCATGGACACCGATCTTTCCGTGATAATCATTCCCGATTCCGTTGAGAGCATCGGCTACAGCGCATTCGGCTACTACACCGCCCCTACAGGCAATGTTGCTAAAAACGACGGCTTTATCCTTGTCGGCGGCCCTACATCTGCTGCAAAGATCTATGCTACCGATTCGGATACCGACTACGACTATAAGAACAACTTCGTGTTCATGACACCCGATCAGTACTCCGAACAGCAGGATCTCCTCGATCTGGAAAAGATCAAGTCAGGCGACTATGAGTACGCTGTTACCGCTGCGGGAGCTGTTCTTACTATGTGCAGTTCTTCTGATGACAAGATCGAAGTCCCCGAATCTCTCGACGGCAACACCATTGTAAAGATATACCCTGCCTGCTTCTCTAACTGTCAGGCATCGGAGATAATCCTCCCCGATACCGTTACCGAGCTGAGAGAAATGGCTTTCTATAACTGCCAGAACCTCAAATCAATAACTCTCCCTGAAAGCGTGAAAACTATCGGCAACAACGCTTTCGACGGCTGCCAGTCCCTTGAATCTGTGGAGTTCCTCGGCGCTGAGACTATTGGAAATCAGGTGTTCAACAACTGCGAGGCTCTCAAATTCTTTACGGCAGCAGGCTGCCTGAACTCGTGGGACGACGATGAACCGTTCATATTCTGCACAGCTCTCAGGGAGATAAATATTAAAAGCGGCGAGGGCGCTTACTCCTCAGCCGACGGCATACTCTACAACAAGGACAAGACAACTCTCATCGCTTACCCTGCAAGCAAGCCCGAGACCAGCTTCAAGGCTCCGCTGAGCGTCGAGGAGATAGGTCAGTCGGCTTTTGCAAAGGCTAATAACCTCAAAAGCGTTGAGCTGCCAAATGTCAAGGTGATAAATTCCTACGCCTTTGAGGACTGTCAGGCGCTTTCTTCCGTCAAGCTCTCAAAGGAGCTCACAAAGATCGGCTCCGATGCTTTCTATAGCTGTCCGTCACTGAAAAGTCTGCGTGTATACGACAAGCTTACCACTATCGGCACCTGCGCCTTCGGCTTCTGCCAGAACGACAAAGCCACCGAGGAAACAGATGAGCATGATAAGGTCGTTGACGGCTTCAAGCTCTATGCGCCAAAGGACTCAACCGCTTACAAATTCGCAAAGGATTCAGGCATAGAGGTCATTGCAGGAACCGTTGAATTCTTCGGAAAAAATATGGATATCCGCTTCCTCGGAGCTATAGGCGGTATCATAGCAGCTGCTATACTCGCTGTTATCGGCATAATAACAGGCAAGAGCCTGAAAAAGAAAAAGGCTGCAAAGGAACTCGCTGAGAGAAAGGCAAAGTCTGCCGAACTCCGCAAGCAGCAGCACAGTGCTGACACTGCCGGCAAGAAGGAGGACTCAGCCAATGAGAATTAACTTCAAAAGCATTTCCGCAGCACTGGCAGCAGGTCTTATATCTGCCTGCTGTATGCCGTTCACGGTTTTCGCAGACCAGCTAAAAGGCGCTGAAACCGAGCTTTACGACGGCTCTTTCTACTACGAGCTCAACGACGACAAAACTTACACCATAATCAAGTGCAGCGCTTCTATCATCGAATCTGTTCCTTCCATACGAAACGGTACGGCTATCACGGCTATCGGCGAAAAGGCTTTTGCAAACTGCTCGGAGATATCACACCTCGAACTGCCCGATTCTATCACTTCTATCGGCGCAAACGCTTTCTACGGCTGCACAGGACTGAAGGAGGTAACTCTGCCGAAAAAGCTCAAGTCCCTCGGCGACCACGCTTTCTTCTCTTGCAGTGCCCTCGAAAGCATTACTTTCCCCGAGACCCTTACGGAGATACCCGATTATTCCTTCGCACTCTGTGATAATCTGGAAACCGCAAAACTCCCCGATACCGTTACTTCTATCGGCGAGTATGCCTTCTACCAGTGCGGCAAGATAAGCTCGTTCAGGCTCCCTGCTTCACTCAGAACTATTGGCGAAAACGCTATGGGAAGCTGGTTCTCCATTAAGGATATAGACGCATCTGCGTCCTCAGCCTTCGTCTACGAGAACGATATGCTCATGAACTTCGCAAAAAGCGAGATATACCGCGCTTCTTCGGCTATAAGCGGTGATGTGGTGATCCCGGACAATGTACTGACCATAAAGGCAGGCGCTTTCTCGACCTGCGCCCAGATAACAAGCTTACGAATGCCTTCATCTGTTACAAGTATCGAGGACGAAGCTTTCAGCTACTGCTCTTCCATAAAGAAGGCTGACCTGTCATCGGGACTGCAAAAGATCGGCTTCGGCGCATTCATGTTCGATCAGCAACTCGAAACACTGGAGATCCCGACCAATGTTTCGCTTATCGACGAGAACGCCTTTGCGTACTGCATGAAGCTGAATAAGCTCATACTCCCCGAGGGCGTAAAAACTATCGGCAAGGACGCTTTCCTTGTATGCGACGAACTGAAACAGGTGAGCATACCTAAAAGCGTTACCGAGATCGGCGATGACGCTTTCGGATATACCGTCGAGAATTCACAGCGTCAGCTCCTCAGCGGCTTCCAGCTCAGTGTATTCTCGGGTTCGGCAGGCGAAAAATACGCAAAGAGCGAGAAGATCGAGTATACCGTTACCGATCTCAACATCAAAAAAGTGGCATTTCTGGTCATAGCTGTAGGACTTATCCTTGCTGCGATAGTATTTGCGGTCGTCCTCATGAAGCACAGCAAAAAGCTGGCTACAGCAGGTGCGCGTAAGGCTGAAAAGGCTGCGAAGGAGAAGGAAGCAGAAGCAAATTACAAGAAGATAATGAGCGACGACGATTCGGACAAAAACTGATCGGCGCTTATATAATAACTCAGCCCGAAGGCAGAACATAAACGTTCTGCTTTCGGGCTTTTCTCATTCTTCTTTATTATCGGCTGACTCCTCGGCAAGCTGCTTCTCCTTGTTGCAGTCAGCTCTTTTAATGATGTCGTTCCTGCTCACCTGTTTTTTGTCAATGTCCTTCAGCATGAAAGCTGCATTTGCGCCCTCAGTCACCGAAACACAAGCCTTGCGAAACTGTTCTATACCAACTATCTCTGTATCCACTTCAACATCTCTGCTGCGCATTATAGTCACCTTGTCACCGACGAAGAATACTCCGCCTGTAACTGTTCCCACAACGACAACGCCGTTGCCTGATATCGCCATAACGTCACTGACAACGAATTCCGCATACGTACCCTCGGCTACTCCCGACTGCGGAGTATAATACTCCTCGTACTCACGAAGCTCCCTCTCATCGTCGGTCATAAATCCCTTGTTCTTGTTGTGGTTGACTATCATGCCCCTGATACCGTCCTTGATGCTGTCAAAAAAGCTCATATTACGCACCCCTTTTAAGTATTATCGTTTCTTATCATATGCTGCCACGCTGATGAACTCCTGCGCAGCTTTTCTGCCGTTTCCTCTATCGTCCCGATGATATATCCTGCGTCGTCAGATGTTATATCCTCGCCTATGGTAAGCCTTACAGCGCCCTTTGCAGATGCTTCGCCGAGCCCCATTGCAAGGAGTACATGAGAAGGATCTGCTTCTCCCGTTGTACAGGCAGAACCCGAGGACACGTATATCCCCTTCATGCCCAGCATGAGCGCCATAGCTTCTCCGTCGATGCCCTCAAATGATATGTTGATATTCCCTGCGAGCCGTCTGTTCCTGTCGCCGTTGAGCCTTGTATATGGGATCTTCAGGATACCGTCCATGATGCTGTCCCTGACGGAAGCAACTGCTGCTTCCCTGCTGTGTATATCGCATACAGCAGCTTCTATGGCAGCTCCAAGACCAACTATGGCAGGTACATTTTCGGTGCCTGCCCGTCTGCCGCGCTCCTGACCGCCGCCGTGAAGAATACTCGGGAGCTTTGTGCCGCTGCGTATGTACAGCGCTCCCACGCCCTTCGGCGCATGAAACTTGTGTCCCGAGAGCGAGAGCATATCTATCCCCTGCCTGTGTACATCTATTTCCATATGTCCCACAGCCTGCACCGCGTCGGTGTGGAAAAGAACGCCCTTTTCACGGCATATCGCCGCTATTTCGTCAACGGGCTGCAAAGTGCCCACCTCATTGTTGGCATACATTATGCTTACGAGAGCTGTATCGCTTCGTATAGCCTTTTCTGCGTCAGAAGAACGAACAATGCCGTCAGCTCCCACAGGCAGATACGTGACCTCAAAGCCCTTTTTCTCCAGATATCCGCAGGTACGCAGCACTGCATGATGCTCTATCGCGGAAGTAACTATGTGTCTCCTTCCCTGCTCTGCCATTAGCTCCGCCGCGCTCTTTACCGCCCAGTTATCGGACTCGGAACCGCAGCTCGTGAAGTATATCTCCCTCGGCTCTGCTCCGATAGCTCTTGCGGTCTTTTCGCGGGCTTCTTCCACAGCTCTCTGCGCATCGCGCCCCGCCTTGTATATACTTGACGGATTCCCGTATGTCTCGCAGAAGTACGGCATCATCGCCTTCAGAACTTTCTCCGAGACCGCTGTTGTAGCCGCATTGTCCGCGTATATTATGCGTTTTTCCATTATCTTGAATGAAGGTCACGCTGCTCCACTGCAAGGCGGTCACAGCGCTCGTTTTCGGGGTGACCTGCGTGTCCCTTTACCCAATTGAAGGTAACGTTGTGCTTCTCCAGAAGCGGCAGGAGCTGTTCCCAGAGATCGACATTGAGTGCTGGCTTCTTGTCGGACTTTATCCAGCCTTTTTTCTTCCAGCCGTAGACCCAGCCCTTCGTTACGCTGTCCACCACGTATTTGCTGTCGGTAGTGAGTATGACCTTGCATGGCTCTTTCAGCGCAGAAAGTCCTGTAATTACGCCAAGAAGCTCCATTCTGTTGTTGGTGGTGGCGCTGTCGCCGCCTGAAAGCTCCTTTTCGATCTTCCCGAAGCGAAGTACCACTCCGTATCCTCCGGGGCCCGGATTGCCGCTGCAAGCGCCGTCCGTGAATATTTCAACTGTTTTGATAAGGCTCACCTCTGAATAGTCATTGTTATTTATATTTTACATTAAAATCAAAATAAAATCAATAGTTATCATTCTTTTTCTTTTCACCGTAAGTCACGTAAAACTCATTTCAGCCATCTCAGATTGACATTTATGATAACTTGTGATATAATAAATTGTATTTCTTCAAAACGTCATAACACTTTAAATGTATAGCTACTACAATTAACAGAAAAAAGATATTCTGGACAGATGCTAATGAGAGCAGTTATACATGACTGCTCTTTTATTTTTGGTGTTTTTCGGGTAAAGCCTCTGCCTGCGGCTTTGTCTGAGATCATGACTAAACGTACAAAATGATACAGGGAGGAAAAAATGGAAGTACTAAAAGCTCAAAATCTCGTAAAAACATTTATGATAAGTGAGAAACAGCGCAAAACACTGGGTATCACAGAAAAGAAAAAAACGGCTGTAGACGGCATCAGCTTCACTGCTCACTCAGGAGAAGTTTTCGGACTGATAGGCCCTAACGGTGCCGGCAAGACGACTACTATGCGTATGCTGGCTACGCTCATAAGCCCCGACAGCGGCGATGCGCTTTACAACGACGTGAGCGCTGTGAAGTCGCCTGAGAAGATACGCTCACAGCTTGCATTTCTGACAACTGACCTCAAACCCGACATGAAATCAACTCCGAACATTATGTTCGATTTCTTTGCCGAGCTTTACCACGTACCAAAGGACACTGCCGAAAAACGCAAAAAGGAACTGTTTGCAGAGTTCGGTATCGACAAGTTCGCAGATACCATGATCGCTAAGCTCTCTCAGGGTCAGCGTCAGAAGGTATCACTGGTAATATCCGTTATCCACGACCCTAAGTTCGTTATTTTCGACGAGCCTACCAACGGTCTCGATATCATAGCTGCCCGTGAGGTGCGCGAGTTCATTCTCAACATGAAAAAATCGGGCAAGTGCGTTATCATTTCAACACACCTGTTCGACCTTGTTGAAAAAGTCTGCGACAGAGCTGCTATGATAATGAACGGCAAGATCGTCGCTAATGATACTCTCGAAAACCTCATGCAGGGACGCTCGCTTGAAGATGCGTTCTACGACATTTATATGAGCCTTAACGGCGGAAAAGATGAGGTGTGAGCTATGAGAGACATTATTACTGTTACCAAAAAAGAAATCAAGGCATTTTTCGGCGATAAAGCCATACTGCTCCAGATGTTCCTGCTGCCGTTCATCATCGTATTCGGATACGGTATGCTCATGACTTCGATGATGAATTCACAGAAGGAATCCGCCGAACAGCTGGATAAGCCTGTTGTGGCTTACAGCATCAACGCTCCCGAGGAGTTCAGCGACGCGCTTTCAGCTCTGAAGATAACTCCTGCATCGGATAACGATATCGAGAAGTACAAGAAGCAGGTCAAGGACAAGGAGACCGATCTCCTTATCGTGTTCCCCGACGACTTCAAGATGTCCGAGCCGGGCGCAGATCAGCTCTCAAATGTTGATATCTACTATAACTCGGAAAAAAGCAACTCCATGGAGCTTTTCTCGAAAACAAGCGCTGTGTTCACTACCATGCAGCCCCGTACTTTCTCATACAATGAGGACGCCGATACTGATTACGACCTTTTCGACAGCGCGTCTATGGTAAGAAAAATGCTCGGCGGAATTATTCCTCTCATGGTATTTATGGCAGTTTACCTTGTATGTATGAACCTTGCAGCAAACTCCATCGCAGGCGACAAGGAAAAAGGCTTCCTGAATACTCTCCTCGTAACACCTATCAAGCGCGGAAACCTTGCAGCAGGAAAGTCGCTTTCAATACTTATCGTCGCTATCATCGCAAGCTGCTCGGCATTCATCGGAATGGCTGTATCTATGCCCCAGCTCGCAAAATCCATGGAGCTGACCGAGGGTACACAGTACAGCATTGCTGAATACATGATCCTCTTCGGCGCAGTCGTTACAGGTGCGTTCGTGCTCGTCGCACTGCTGCTCATCTTCTCAACGCTCGCTAAGGACGTAAAACAGGCAACAACTCTTTCACCTATACTCCTTTTCGTCATCATGATCCCTTCGCTCATGAGCTCCACAGAGGGCTTCTCCGAGAGCATCGAAAAGCTCGGTACAACAAATTACTTGATACCTGTATGGAACTCCGTAAAAATGATACAGGACGTTATCAAGATAGACTATACAACTTCTAATGTCTGCACCATGATCGCTGTGAATATCGCCGCTGCTGTGCTCGGCGTGTTCATCGTCGGAACGCTCTTCAAGAGAGAAAAGATCGTAAACGGCTGATATCAATAATGTATAAAAAAGGCATTCATCATAACGATGAATGCCTCAGCCTGTCCACAAAGCCCCTCTGCGAGCAACGCAGAGGGGCTAATTACACAGAATATCAGGCAAAAACAAGATCAGAACACAAAAATGGGATATATACAGTATAAAACAACGAAGGCTGACGATCCTTTCTGAGGTG
>NZ_JAILNU010000051.1 GCF_024691275.1 Ruminococcus sp.
TAGCTGTTCACAGCAGAAAATACAATAATTTCCCTATGCGTCCGCTTAACTGGAAATCTCCTTCTGATTACATCAAAGCTTTCCTCGAATACGGTCAAGTTTTTTGATTTAATTTGTCTCGCATCATTGACAAACCAACAATCTGAAATAAATGACATTTGTCATTAAAAAAGTTACAATTGTCACTGCTGACAATTCTTATAACAAAAAAGACCAGCTCCCGAAAGGGAGCTGTCTTCTTTATAACGTTATACCACCTTTATGTCGTGTGAATTCGTGTGAATTCGTGTGAAAAACGCCTGTTATTTCTTCACACGAATCTGCAAAAATGCATTTAAAACTGTTTTCCACAGGTATAAGAAAAGCCTGTATTTCGGTGTTTCCCTCGAAATACAGGCTTCTTTAAAAGAGCGGACAGAGAGGGATTCGAACCCTCGATACGCTATTAACGTATACACGAGTTCCAGTCGTGCGCCTTAGACCAGCTCAGCCATCTGTCCGTACTTTGGTGCGAGTAATGGGACTTGAACCCATACGTCTGTCGACACACGCCCCTCAAACGTGCCTGTCTGCCAATTCCAGCACACTCGCAAAGTACTTTAATATTATACTACGAAAAGTAGAAGTTGTCAATACTTTTGGAGAAAAAAATATTATATTACTAAAAACAAATATTTTTATAACTTAATATTGGAGACTGATTATTACATAAAACACTATATTTTTCACGCTTTCGTCGCAAATAGACAAAACACAATATAATTCGACAATTTTAGCTTAAAAATGCTATTGAAATATATAAATTTTTGTTGTACAATATAGATGTAGTAATTAGAAAAGGAGTCCTAACATGGAAAAAGACAGGATCAAAGTATTGATTGGAGAAGATTCAGCATCAATCGGAGTAAGAATAGCAGTAAAACTTCGTGAAAACGACATGATCGCAATAACACGAAGGAAAGACGGCAACACGATACTTGATTCCATTCTCAATGAACAACCTGATGTAGTATTGGTAGATCTGACGCTGCCTGATACAGATGCACTTGACCTAATTGAACAGGTCAAGATGAGGAAGGAAAAGCTTCCTGCATTTATAATAGTATCGGATATAGACAGCAGATTTATTGAGCGGCAGGTAATGGGGAATGGTGCTTCTTATTTCCTTTCAAAACCTTACAATATAGAAGAATTACCTTCTATAATCAAAAGCATCTTGCAGATACCTGCAAGCAGGAGAACAAAAGACAAAGAAGTAATGGTAACACACATTATACAAAGACTTGGTGTGCCGGCACACATTAAAGGTTACTATTATCTAAGATCGGCGATATTAAGTGCGATCGACGATAACAAGCTTATGGAATGTGTGACCAAACAGCTCTACCCATGTGTTGCGAAGAAGTACGATACAACATCGTCGAGAGTTGAACGGGCTATCCGCCATGCAATAGAGATCGCATGGGACAGGGGAGATACAGAGGCGATAAGTCAGTTCTTTGGCTACTCTGTAGACAACTATCGCGGTAGACCTACCAATTCAGAATTTATTGCACTTGTAACAGATAAAATAAGATTACAGTTAAAAACGATGCAATAATAATGGTTATCTGAGTTTTGGGGAAAATAAATGGTTAGGATAAATACATAAAACGCTCATATTGGTTAGTATGAGCGTTTTTTATTTGATGGCGAAAAAATCCCCCTTGAGCGGACAGAGGCAAAGGCGCTCAAGGGGAGAGGATTTATCGGTTTATAAAACAATAAGGGTATTTTTTATCAAGCACATCAATAATTAATAACAGGGAGTGAAACCCTTGGGTCAGCCTCTCCGCCGATCATGTTTGCAAAACGCTTTGATGCAAAGTCGTCATGCAGGTTAGTGTCGATACTCATACCTGAAACATTTCTGGTCTCACCTGATCTGGAGTTGGCATTATAGGTGAAGTATATCTCGCCGTCTCTGTAAGCTATATTGATCTGATAACGGTACCAAGTCCTGTTGGATTTGCAGAGAAGTCTGCGGCAATTTTGACCTGTATAAACATACTGTTTTATTTCGCCCTGGAAATCACCTGCGTCGGTTATGTATCCGTCGTGTTCAAGAAGCTTTGCTATTGAATAGCTGCTGACACGAACCTGCTTCTTGTCGACATATATATAACCGTGGTCATCGGCTTCGTATTCGGAGCCGTCGGTATTTTTTCCTTTGCCCCATGGATTATGAGTGAATGACTCGATCTTATCTGAATCCATAGCACATTCGGACTGTATCGCATTACATAATACTTTTGCGGCTGTTACATCAGCTCTGTTTCTTGCAAGCTCCAGATAGCCGTATATACTGGGGACAAGCAAAGCTGCAAGGATAGCCATTATAGCAATAACGATAACAAGCTCGATTAAGGTAAAGCCTTTAAAATTGCTTTTTCTTTCCTGTTTATTTCTCATAACATTTCCTCCCAACGTTAATATTTTTCTTTAAATATATTGTATCACGCAGAGTATAATATGTCAATAAAAAATTAAGAAAAGCGAAATTTTTCACATAAATATATACATATAGTATTATCGAGGTCTGAGATATCATAAACACAAAGGTTGAATCAACCGTTTCTTTAGAATAGGTTGACCAATTTCAACTTTTTTCCAGATACTGCAATTTATATGCAAATCAACTGCAATTTTATTAGATTGTGAACTGAATAAAAGAAAAATCAATATTTTATGTCATTGTATAACAGGCATTTGCAGTATTATTGCAGTTCGTCTCGAATTATAATTAAACATTTTATCATATATAATCGGCGAATGCATAAAAACAGGAGAATTAAAACATACGAGAGCTGTGTCATATACAAAACAGTTGCATATAAGATTGTTAATGGTAAAATAATGATGTTGGCAGGCGGCTTCTCTCTGACGAAAAAACAACCCCCTTATGGTAAGGCACATTAAATGTGTCTCCTATAAGGGGGGGAGTGCTTTATCTGTATTTAAGTTTAGGGTGGGCGAGATAGAATTCGTTTTTGTCCTGATACATTCTTGCATCAGCTGTACGCATAGCCGTGAGGATATCATAGTCTTTGTCGCCGTAGCTTGCACCTATGGCGAATCGGATATTTTGGCTTGAATTTGCTTGTTCGCGCAAGGCGGATATTCTTTTGTTGAGTTCTTCCTGTGTGATATTCTGAGCGATTATCATGAACTCGTCGCCGCCGGCGCGATATACTTCACAGTCATAGAAGACCCCCTGCAGCATTGCTGCGGCAGATTTCAGCATTTCGTCACCTGAATCGTGGCCCTCAAAGTCATTGACGCGCTTCAGTCCGTTCAGGTCGGCAAAGACTATCGCATATGAACTGTCAAAGGTGTCGGCTCCTGAGATGATGCGGTCAACTCTGTTGTTCATGATATTTCGGTTTTTGATACCCGTAAGCAGATCTATGGAGCTTAGTATCTCAAGTCTTTGCAGGAGCTGGTGGTTTGCTATCTCGGAAGCGAGGAAAAATGAACTTGTCTCAAGTATTTCCTTGATGTTAACGGAATTATCTGTTTCAAAGTTGGTAGCCCATATATATCCTAAAATCTCATTATTGTAGTTCAAAGGGATTAGAACGATGTTTTTTACGTTTGATTTCCTCAGATGATCCAGCCAGCGCGGATTGCGTTCCTTTAGTATGTCCATGTTGTTTTTCAGTATCAGGCTGGTGCTTCCTGCGAGAGTATCCTGCCATGTACAGACTATTTCATAGAACTCTTCGGATATAAGCTCTTTAGCGGAGCGTATATTTGCACCCGGCTTCAGGGATTCACAGAGAATACGGCATCTGTTGTTTTCGTTGTCTAAAAGCAGGATGCAGCATCGGTTGGCATCGCATATCTCGCGTATATCAGCTATTACTTCACCAACTGATGTCTGGAAATCCTGTGAGCCGCGGAGCTTTATGCAGGTCTTGAGTACCGCTGATGAAGTCTCGATGGAAAGCTCTGACATTGCCTCGGAGTCCACCTGCGGAGTAGCTTCGTATGAATAAATGCAGTAAGCGATGTTTTCTTTGTCGGATTCAAGGGGCAGGAGAAAGAGGTTGAGCCATATGCCGATATTATAAAGGTTTACATATGTATGCAAAGGCTGTTCGAGGATCGCACAGCGATAGCAGTAATCTTCAAAGTGCATATCCTTTTGGAACCATTCCTCGTAAGGAGTGTCGGGGACAAACGGACGGCCTCTGAGCGCGGAAACCGCATCGCAGTGAGCTTTGTTTCCGGCAGCAATACGAATATTTCCATAGGAGCCGTCAGGAAATTTTTCGACAGATATTATGCAGGTCTTGGTTTTATAATTTTTTAATATATTCTCAAATTCCATAAAAATCACTCCTATGGTATATTTTTATTAGTAATTATATCATGGATACAGAACATGTGTCAATATAATTATATGAATATAGATTATCAAATAACAAATACTGACGTTGAGTGGCGGCTTTTTATCGGATAATTGATATGTGTGAAAAAATAAGGATTTTTTGGCTAATGTTGAATGCTTTTTGTTGATTTATTTCGAAAGGTGTGCTATAATATTATTGTTCAATCTGGTTATAAATGTCGCATTTGACTAATTCGACATATAACATAATCTTATTATTGCATTTAAAAAGTAACAGGGAGGGTTTACAAATGCAAAAAAAAATCAAGAAAACACTACGCAAAAGACTTGCGGCAGTATCTGTTGCCGCAGCGAGCACGCTCGCACTTGTATCGGCAGAGGCAAACGCGGTCAGCTGTCTCGGTCAAAGCACATTCGATGACGGTATCGGACTTCCATGGCATACCTGTTCGGCTTTGCCTGCCGAGCAGAAGTTCGATATAAGCGACGGTACGTATAATGTTACCATAGTAAATCCCGGCGGCAAAGAGCGCGGCGGTGATTCGCGCTGGGATCTGGCATTCAAACACAAGAATCTGTATATCAAAGAAGGTCATACCTACAATTTGCACTGGGAGCTTGAGTCTTCATATGACGGTGAGATATCTGTAATGATATGCTCAGCGGACGGAAATAAAATTGTATGGCAGAATAATGCTCCTGATTGGAATCTGGGTTGGGAGAATACAGAAATAAAAAAAGGAAAGAATTCATTTGACTGTGAGTTCACTGCCGATAAGACCATTGAGGACGCTGAATGGCGTTTCCAATACGGCGGTGCGGGAGAATATCAGAAGAATGACTGCTTCCCGAAAGGCACTCAACTGAAGTTTGACAATCTTACCCTTGAGTGTAAGGACTGCGGTGGCGAGTACATCAGCAAAGATAAAACACCATGCCTTTGGACAGCACAGAATCACTGGAACTCGTCTGATATTTTTGGAAAGATCGAACCTTGGAGCGATGTACGTCTGAATCAGGTGGGCTATTATCCTAATAGCAGCAAAATAGCTACATACGCAACAGCTGAACCCAAAGCGCCTGTAAGCTTCAAGGTGCTTGACAAATCGGGCAAGGCCGTATACAATGGCACGGGCGTGTATGTTAAGGGAAGTGAAACCGATAACAAGGATTCAAAGGGCTATTACAAAGAGTCAGGTGAGTACTGTCAGCTCCTTGACTTCTCAAAGGTGAAGACCCCCGGCAGTTATACCATTGAAGTAGATGATCCCGAGAATACCTATACCGATAAATACACAGGCAAGGTATACAAGAAATACATCAGCCATGAGTTCAAAATATCGGATGATCTGTATAAAAATGTACTTACAGATGCTATGAACTATTTCTATCAGAATCGTTCGGGTATTGATATAAATGAGCAGTATATAAGCTCTTCTAATCCGTCTGACAGCAGCGGAAAGGCTAAGCTGGCACACAAGGCGAACAATGTCAATGATACTGCATATGTACAGCAAAGCTGGCAAAAAACTTATGGGAAAACTTTTGACGGCAACAAGACTGATGCTATAATAGTTTCAGGCGGCTGGTACGATGCGGATACTTTCTGCAAGAGCGTTGTGGGCGGTGCGAATGCTGTATGGCTGCTCCAGAATATGTACGAGAGAGAAAAGATCAATAAAGAGGACGGAAAGTGGAATGACAGCAAGACCATTGATCTTCCTGAAAACGGGGGCAGCGGTGCAGGAGTGCCTGATGTGCTCGATGAGGCAAGATATGAGCTTGAATTCATGTTCAAAATGATCGTAGACCCGAAGAAGGACAGCTTCTGGGGCACGGACTATGAAAACTTTGTATATCACGAAGTTTGCGACAGCAAGAATCAGGGCGTTGGAGTAAAGCGTTTTGATTACATTGATGATTATAACGGTATAGTACGTATCGTTAGACCTCCTACGTATGCGGCAACTTTCAATATGATAGCCTGTGCAGCTCAGGCTGCCCGTCTATGGGAGGAATATGATCCTGATTTCGCAAAGGAATGCCTTGATAATGCTAAGAAGTCATGGAATGCAGTAATGAAGTACCGCGAATACTGGGATTCTGAAAATGACGATGCCTTTAACAGAAAGTGGGCGCTTTTTGCACCTTTGACACAGCTCGTTCTCAGTGATATAAGAGGAGATGAAAATGTCAGGGACGAAGCATACTGGGCTGCTTGTGAGCTTTTTGTGACAACAGGCGACGATTCTTATTATGATTTCCTGAAGGACTATGAAAATAAGGATAGTGACGGACATAATAAAGCCTTTGACATAACCTCATACCTCGGCAACGTCGATACGGAAGCTTCGAGAGGCTCGTTCAACAATGTGAATACATCAGCAATGGGAACTCTTTCACTGTTCCTTAGCGATAAGTTATCGGCTGATGATAAAAAGCTCATAAGTGAAAATATAAGCAATGCAGCAAAAAAGTATCTTGAACTTGAAAATTCTGATGATAATGCTATGGGGACCCCCTATAAATCTGCTGATTTTAAACAATATATCAGTGTGCCTCACGATGAATATGTACAGACCGGCTATGAATACCAGTCCAACGGTCGTATTACAAATAATGCTCTTATCATGGCATATGCATACGATATAACAAAAGACTCCAAGTACCTGAATGGCGTTTCAAAGGCTATGGATTATATTTTCGGCAGAAACGGTCTGGGAATATCCTATGTTACAGGCTATGGTGAGCATTATATCAATAATCCGCGCCACACCTTCTGGGCTAATGAGATAGATCGTGACTTCCCGATGTCACCTTCAGGCGTTATGGCAAGCGGTGCGGCTTCAGGACTTCGTGACGATTATGTCAAGTCACTTGGCATGAGTATCGGTAAAACTTTTGCACAGAAGTGCTACGCAGATTCTGTGGAGGCATGGTTTGAGAATACTCCTTCACTTGAGATGCAGGCTGCTCTTGCATGGGATATCTCATTCCTTGACAATGAGTCTGTAATAGGTGATATTCCTACAACTACAACGACTTCTGTGACTTCGACGACCACGACAACTACTACTGTTACAACATCTGTCACAACGACCAGTGGCGATATATCGCTCCCTGAGCCTGATCTCAAGGGCGACGCTAACTGTGATAAGAATGTGGATATGGCCGATGTCGTACTTATAATGCAGTCAATGGCAAATCCTAATAAATACGGACTTGGCGGTACAGACAAGAACGCTGTGACAAAGCAGGGAATTGCAAATGCAGATGTTGACAAGACTGTTGTAGGTCTCACAGGAAATGATGCCCTTATTATTCAGGAGTATCTCCTCGGTAAAATAAAAGAACTTTGATATTTTTTGCAGACCGTCGGTTATGGCGGTCTGCTTTTGCTTTTATGCGGAAATTATTGTCAATTTTTGCGGATAAATAATAGATTTTTAACTATATTCAGTAAAAAGCTTGTAATTTAAATATCAATATGATATAATAATTTATGAGAAGGGGAGGCTTCTTTAATCATGTAAGATACTTGGACGGAGTGTTTATAATGGATAAGGGCAAAAAACTGGAGTTCTATGAACTCTTTGAAAAGCTGCTTGCGGCTCTCAATCGTCCCGATGGGTTTGATATTGATGAGATACAGACGGCATTAGGGGCAGTCTGTGATTTTTTTCATATATCCAAAGGTATAACGGAATTCTATAAGAGTGTAAGTTATGAGAAAGCAGGACGCGGTGAGATATTTGTCGGATATGATAACGGAAAAGGCGGCAAAGAGATCGTACACAGGCGTATAGTTACAAAATCAATGGCAGTCGTAAAGTGCAGCGCTTTTATGCCTGATGACTGCGAACCGCTCACTGAGGAGGAAAAATACAAGCTGGATCTTGTGATGCGCACACTGCTCAGCTTTGTGAGCCGCTACAGGCTTCAGTCAGTGGTCGAAAAATTCGGCTTCTACGATGACAGCGGCTATAAGAATGTGAGAGCATTTCTGCGCTATCTTGAAAACCTGAACAGTGACAACAGACTCGGCGGAAATACTGCCGTTTACTTCAATCTTCGCCATTTCACGCTCATAAACCGTGAAATAGGCAGGGGAGCAGGCGATGTTGCCATACGCAACTATTTTAATCTCGTGAACGATGTCGTTGGAGATAAGGGTATCGTCTGTCGTGTCGGCGGTGATAACTTTGTTGCAGTGCTTGAAGACAGCCTTCTCGAAAAAGTTCTTGATATACTCAGGGGAGCGCCTGTTATATATGATACAAATAACGGCAAAAGAATAAGGGTCTCTGCAAGTACCGGTGTCTTTCGCATGAAGGATGACTTTACCTTTGATGCTCCTGGAGACATTATGGACAGGATACTTGCGGCTTCACAGGCTGCTAAGTTCGGCGGAAAGGACAGTATCGTATTCTTTGACGACAAAATGGAGATCAGCAAGGAAAAAAGAATGCGTATGCAGCAGGTATTTCCGCAGGCCCTGAAAAATGAGAAGTTCAAGGTGTTCTATCAGCCTAAGATAGACATAAAAACAGGTGAGATAGTTGGCGCGGAGGCTCTTTGCAGATGGCTGAGCGGCGGAAAGATAATCTCTCCCGTTGATTTCATACCTATCCTTGAATACAATACTGATATATGCAAGCTTGATTTCTATATGTTGGATCATGTTTGCAAGGATATACGCCGCTGGCTTGACGAAAAGAAAAAAGTGGTAAGAGTATCGGTGAATCTTTCGCGTAAGCACATGATGGACGTTGATCTGACCGAAACGATCATAAATATAGTTGATTCGCATAATGTCCCGCATGAATATATCGAGATAGAATTGACAGAAACTACCACAGATGTGGAGTTCCGCGACCTGAAACGTGTTGTAAGCAGTCTTCAGCAGGCAGGTATCTGCACGTCGGTGGACGATTTCGGAATGGGCTACTCTTCGTTGAATCTCATACGTGAGATCCCGTGGAACGTTCTGAAAGTGGACAGAAGCTTTCTGCCAATTGATGGTGACAATGAGTGCAGTACAAGAAGCGTGATGTTCAAGTATGTTGTCAGAATGGCGAATGAGCTTGGACTTGAATGTATTGCTGAGGGAGTTGAGACCGCTAAACAGATAAAGATACTCCTTGATAATAACTGTTTCCTGGCGCAGGGATTCCTGTTCGATAAGCCTCTTCCGCTGGAGGAGTTCGAGGAAAGGCTCGATAAGCAGAAGTACATAATAGATCAGGATATCTTTAATGTTTGATATTCATAGCCTCTCATATGGGAGGCTTTTATATTTGAAGTTTTATTTTCTTGATATGCAGTACCGGTTGTATTGACAAAGATAATACTGTGTGATATAATTAAAATTAACTACCTATGCATTTTACTATTAGACTTCGGGGGTGACATTGATCAAGAAAGTACTTAAATATGCGTTGAATATAGGATTGATCCTTGTTATATCGCTCCTTACTCTTCATCTTATCTTTAAGGAACAGGCGCTTCCCGAGATAATGCATGATCTTCAGAGTGCTTCACCGTTCTGGATAACACTTGGTGCAGCCGCTGCGATACTGTTTGTAGCTGGTGAATCGGTCATAATCCACTATATGCTCAGAGTTCTTGAACAGAAGACAAGTTTTCTGAAATGTCTGAAGTATTCCTTCGTGGGATTCTTTTTCAGCTTTATAACCCCATCATCTACGGGCGGTCAGCCCATGCAGATGTATCATATGAAGAAAGACAAAATAAAGATCGGCTACTCTACGCTGATAATGCTTCTGATAACCATAGCATATAAATCGGTGCTGATACTTCTTGCTCTCGGCTTCATGATATTTAATTCCGATGTGGTCGCCCGTTATGCAGGTGACATGAAATGGCTGATAGTTCTTGGCTTTGTCATGAATCTATCATTCATCGCAGCACTTCTGCTGGTGTTCATCAAACCTATCTGGGCACGAGCTCTCGGTATAAAAACAGTAGGACTGCTCACTAAGCTGAGGATACTGAAAAGAAAGAATAAGGATAAATACACGGAAAAGCTTATAAGTATCTGTGATACCTACGCAATGGGAGCTGACTATATAAAGAAAAACCTGTCAGTTGTTTTCAATGTTTTTCTTCTTACAGCTGTTCAGAGAATATGCCTGTTCTCGATAACATGGATCGTTTACAGGGCTTACGGTCTCGGACAGACAAGATTTATAGATATTCTTACCTTGCAGATCATGATCGGTGTTGCGGTAGAAATGCTTCCTCTGCCGGGTGCGGCAGGCATCTCGGAGGGCTGCTTCCTGCTCACATTCACTGAGATATTCGGAATGAAGTTCGTTAAGCCGGCACTCCTTATAAACCGCGGACTTACATACTATCTGATACTTTTTATCGGCGGAGGAGTTACTCTTATCGCCCATATCAGAGGAATGAGAAACGAGAACAAACAAAACGAATAGTTTATTTTGCTCCGCCATAAAGCGGAGTTTTTTATTGTTGTAATATTTGCCGAAATGTATTGCAATTTGAAGATTTATGCTGTATAATAAAAATCAGAGGTGATAAAATGAGCTTTTGGTCGAAATTTGGTCATGCGATCTCTCCATATTATAATGTGATAATTTTTGCGTTTGCGGTATTTACTGTATGGGTAGCAATGAATCTCAACCGCAATAAACAGTCTGTTGACCACGAGATATACGATTGGGAGGCAACCAGTGAAGACCTCCTCAATGTTGACAGGGTGGACAGGATATTTGACAGCTACCGAAAGATCAATACACAGTATACTCTTTTTATAACGCTGATCTCTATATTTCCGCTGCTCGGTATGCTTGGAACTGTTCTTTCACTTCTCGGACTTGATCTTTCAAGCGCGGAAGCTATAAGCAGCGCCAAAAACAACTTTTTCGGCGCACTTACTTCTACCGCATGGGGAATAATCTTTGCAGTTACATTTAAAATAGTGAATGCAAGGCTGTTCGCTGATACTGAGGACCTTATACAAAGACACCTTGCTCTGATAAAAAAACTGAGAAAAAGCGGTATTGCCGAATCTCAGAAGCAGACAAGGTTTTAAGGTGAGCTTATGAAGATCAGAGAGATCATACTTGACTTTACATCGCTTCTTGATGTAATGATGATAATATTGTTCTTCTTTATCCTTTTCAGCAAGGTCGATGTGGAGACTGCCACTGAAAGAGCTAATAAGGCTGAATCTTCATACAATTCCATGCTTGAGGAGACCGAAAGGATAAAGCTGGAAAATCAGCAGGAACAGGAAGAATGGCGCGAAAAAGCTTCGGAAGAGTGGGAGCGAATTGGTAAGGCTGATGAGAATGCCGCTAAAAATCAGGAAGCTCTTTCTGCGTATAATGAAGGTAAAGGCATAGCATTCAACCTCCATGACGTGGAGAAAGGCGATGTCTGGACGCTCAGTGTTCTCTGCGGAAGCAAAAAACTGGGAGAGATAAGCTCCGAAGACAAGCGCAATATCAGAGAAATGCTGAAAGATATGATAAAAAAGGCAGGATACAGTTACGATGATGTTGTCATTGCCACACTTACTTTTAACGGTGACGAATATGGTACGGAAACAGCTGTTCCTACAGTCGAAAATTCAATAATCGGTATTCAGAGAGAATACAAAAATCTCTATTTTACAACTATAAATACAACAAAGTGAGGTGAGCAATATGAAAAAGATACTTGGTTTTATTCTTATCCTTATTATCATTGCGATAATTGTTTTCCTTTATTTCTTCAAAGGCTTCGGCGGCTTTGGAAAGGATTCGGGAAAAGGAAAGAGTAATGATACAACGGTGTCGGAAACAACGGAAAAAAGTTCGGCAGAGGCTACAACTGTCCTCGACAGAAAGCCTGCGGGCGCTGAAATAACAGTTTCGGGTCACGATTATATCTTCAACAACGAGAAGATAAGCCTCGACGACCTTATGACGGAGATAAGCAAGCTCGACAAGGAAGCAGAGATAACTATCACTTCTGATGATACAGCTGCAAAAAATACCGTTGATGAGCTTACGGACAAGCTTGACGAGGCAGGATATAAGAACTATAACAAGACAGGAAAATAACACATAATAAAGGCAGTTTATACTGCCTTTCAGCCTGTCCACAAAGCCCCTCTGCGAGCAACGCAGAGGGGCTAATTACACAGAATATCAGGCAAAAACAAGATCAGAACACAAAAATGGGATATATACAGTATAAAACAACGAAGGCTGACGATCCTTTCTGAGGT
>NZ_JAILNU010000060.1 GCF_024691275.1 Ruminococcus sp.
AAAAGAAATAAAACCCCTTAAGGGGTAGCTGAGAATGAAATGCAGTTGGCAGACCTTTCTCAGCCCTCTTAAGGGGCAGTGTCTGTATCAAGCCCTTTTAGGGCTTTTTCAAACCACCCGTTTAACGGGTGGTTTTGATTAGTGGCTGGCGTTCTCGACAGCCGCAAATTATTGAAATATCAATATGGCAGCTTGAACTTTCCTGCCTTCCATACGCCGTCGCTGCCGATGACTGCGGAGAACTCGTCGGTCTCGGTATGAGCACCTTCGCCGTAATCGCTGCCGTCGTAGTAGTTCTCGACGGTGAACACGATCTCGTCGCTGCTCTTTGACTTGATGCCTGTTATCTTTGAAGTCGAATAGTAGATATTGGCACCGCGGTTGCCGCAGAGAGCATACGCAGAGCCGTCCTTCTCGCAGTAAAGGTTCGGGAGCTCCTTTGACGGATAGCGTGAGCTGAACACCTTATAGTATGCATTGGAAATGTCTGCATAAGAGGATATATTGCTGTCGGTTATGCGGTAGTATCTCCACGAGAAGCTGCCTGCTTCGATGTAGCTGTTCTGGTCAACGGAGTAGGGACAGCCTACAGTGAAGCTCCAATCGGTGTGGCAGGCGGATTCAAAGAGTGCCTGAGCAGCAGCGATAAGAGTTCTGTCATCTGCGGAATTCTTGTCAGCCTTAAAGACTACAGCGCCGTCGGTGTTGTACTCGAAGGAACCGCTTCCGAGCGGGTCGGGCTGAGTTGTTGCAGCCGATGTAGTTACAGCAGCAGTTGTGGTAGTGACAGTAGATGATGTTTTTGTGGTCGTGGAAGATTTTTTATCCGCAGAAGTTGTTGTCTGCTCATCGGTGTCAGACTGAGCGGTAGTTTCTTCATTAGTTGTTTTCTGTTTTGGGTGAGGAACTTTTCCGGTTTTTTGTTTATCGCATGAAACTGCGCCTGCCATTAAAGCGGCAGCAGCCATGACAGCCAAGATCTTTTTCATAAATTATCCTCCTGTTCGTCATCGTCGAGAACAAAATCAATAGTACCGTCGCTGACGCTTACGGCAGCGCAGATGACCTGAACGGTCTGACCGAGAGTATAGGAAACGCCGCTGAATTTTTCGGTAAGGGATACGGGTTCGGAGTAGTCGTATTCGCCTTCGGGGAGCGATCTTATGTGGACGAGACCCTCCACGGTGTTCGGGAGTTCCGCATAGAAGCCGAACTCGGTTACGCCTGATATCCTTGCGGTGAAGCTCTCACCGATGTGAGCCTTCATATACTCAGCCTTGTAGCAGTCCTCACATTCGCGCTCGATAGTGACTGCGCGGAGCTCGGCTGCTGAGGAACGCTCGGCAGCATTTACCGCGAAGCCCTCATAGCGCTTGTTGAGCCACTCGTTGTTGTAGCCTGCGAGGATATCGGTTATAATGCGGTGTATAGCGAGGTCGGGGTATCGGCGGATAGGCGAGGTGAAGTGTGCGTAGTCGTCCAGCACCAGACCGAAGTGACCCAATGGTTCGTGGGAGTACTTAGCCTTTGCCATAGAGCGGAGCACCAGCATATTCACAGCCTCGAACTTGTCCGTGCCCTTTGCTTCTTCCAGTATCTTTGCTGCGTGAGCAGGCTTGAATTCGCTGAAATGCGGGCACTCGAAGCCGTACTTCGGGAGTATCTCATGGAGGGATTCCGTTTTAGCTTCGGGAGGAGCTTCGTGGATACGGTAGACGAAAGGAACCTTCTTGTCCTTAGCCAGTTTAGCGGCAGCTTCGTTTGCTGTCAGCATGAACTCCTCGATGATACGCTCGGACTTGCCGCGCTCACGGGGCTGCACATCGCAGCATATACCGTCCTCGCCGATAATGAGTCTGCTTTCGGCAGTTTCTATCTCGGGAGCATGGCGCAGCTTCTTATTAGCGATGAGCTTGTCCGCAAGCTCGTTCATGAGAGCGATGCAGCTGCGGACTTCCGCGTATTTCGCAGCGATCTCGGGAGTTTCCGAACCGTCGAGTATGCGGTTTATCTCCGAGTATACGCCCTTGACGCGGGAACGAATAACGCTTTTGCAGAAGCGGTATGAGAGCATATTTCCGTCGCAGTCCAGGTCCATGAAGGCAGAGAGCGTGAGTCTGTCCTCATTTGGGTTAAGGGAGCATATCCCGTTGGAAAGCTCCTTAGGCAGCATAGGTATCACCTTATCTGCGTAGTATATGCTTGTACCGCGCATGAGAGCTTCCTTGTCGAGGGCGCTGTTGCCCTTGACATAGTGTGAGACATCGGCTATATGAACACCGAGGCGGTAGCCCTTGTCGGTTTTTTCCAGTGATACAGCGTCGTCGAGGTCTTTTGATTCTGCGCTGTCGATAGTGAATATCGGCATATCGCGCAGGTCTTCGCGGTTATTGAAGCTGTACTCCTGAACGCCTCCCTCGGAGATCTTACGTGCTTCTTTCAGCACATCTTCGGGAAAAGCGGTGGGAGCTCCGTGAATAACGAGAATTGAAGCTGCACTTGAAGCAGCGTATTCCGAGCTTCCGAAAACGAGTGTTATCTTCACCTTATGCTCGGCGTGTCTTCTGCCGCGGTAGACTATCTCCGCGAGCACCTTATCGCCGTTCTCGAAGGGGATACTTTCCTCGCGGACGATGATGATATGGTTTCGTGAAGCTGTATCGGGCACGAGGTAAGGTCTGCCGTCCTCGAACTCTATCTTGCCTGTTAGCTGAGAGCTGCCGAACTCCAGTATATCGAGGACTTCGCCCTCAGGCTCGCCTGAACGGGAGGCGATAGGGGAGATGAGCACTCTGTCGTTGGGCATAGCGCCCAGCATACATTTTCCCGGGATAAAGTACTCGATGCCGTCATCGGTGACTGCAAAGCCGAAGGTACGGCTCAGACGTGTGACTGTACCGGGGTAGACGCTGATACGCGAGCAGAGAGCAGCTTTCATGCCCTTTTTCATCATGATAACGCCTTCTGTGCGAAGCTCGGAGAAAGCGGCAGTGAAATTTTCCCTGCCTGATTTTTTTGTCCTGCACTTTGATTCGAGCTCATTGAGCGGCATGGACTTTTTCCCGTAAGCCTTCAGGAAGGTCACTATCTTATTTTTATAGCTTTCAACAGAGACAAGGGCACGACCCTTTTTCTCTGGGACTTTCTTTTTCTGTTTATCTGACATATAGATCTCCTTTTAAGAGAAATGATAGGCGGGAATATTTCCCAAAATGAAAATAAAAAGCCCCATGACTGAGCGTCACAGGGCAGATTTGATTACTTTGTGAAGATCGGTACGATGTTTACTGCAAGAACAGCAGCGAAAAGAAGTATCGCAAGAGTTCTTGTGATCTTAGCAAGAATAGCTTCTTTTGTTCTGCCTTCGTTTTTTCCGTAGAATGAATCAGCGCTTGCACCTGTGAGAGCAGCTGTCATGCTGTCCTGTGATTTCTGTTCCTGAGAAAGGCAAATGATAATTGTGATAAGGCTGAGAACGATAATAACGACTCCGCCGATGACCTCTAAAGTTGACATAATAAAAATACCTCCGAAAAAAAATTATGAATTACGGCAAGAGCCGAAATATTTCAATTAGCTTTACTATTATATCACAGAAGAGCTGGATTTGCAAGGGGTTTCATCGAAAAAGCAAGACAAAAAAACTGCATAAAATTGGTGAAATCGTACAAGTTTTAAACAAAAACGCCTATATCTTACACGGCACGTAACATGGCTCATGTGCAGGGGGGCTTTCCGAGCGCAGCGTGACGCTGCAAAAATGCCCCGAAGCATTATGAAATGCTTCGGGGCAAAATTCTGTATAATTATCACACTTACGGACGAAGGTGATAGCTAACGCTCATAAAGGTCAATCTAAGTTTGCGTTAGTAGGGAGACTTGTGATAAGTCCGAGGAGCTTCATCTGGATAGCGAGAGCATCGTTCATTGTAACGCCGTTGCCGTTTTTGTGAACGTCAGCGTTAGCCCAGCCCTGCTGAGAGATGTGGTTGGGGTCTGAACCGTTGAGACCGTACTTGTTAGGATTTGCAAGAGCCTGCATAATGATAACAACGTCGCTCATGTCGAGCTTGCTGTCGTTGTTAGCATCGCCGTAGATCGAAACTTCCTTTGGCTGCTCCTTAGTAGTTGTAGTAGTTGCTCTTGTTGTAGTAGTTGTAGTTCTTGTAGTAGTTGTGGTCTTCTTTGTAGTAGTTGTTTCTACAGAAGAACCGTCCTTGTGAAGAACTACCTTCTGGATAGTAACGCCGTTGCCGTGTGGCCAGAATACCATAGCCTTGATAGTAGCACCTGCGTTTGAAGGGATAGTGTAGTCGATAGCGACAGTCTTGTCAGCGCCTACCTTAACGCCCTTGAAGTCTTCCTGTTCCCACTTGCCTGTCCAAGTACCGAAAGCACCTGAAACCTCAGTGTCGTTTGAATTTACCTTGAGGT
>NZ_JAILNU010000005.1 GCF_024691275.1 Ruminococcus sp.
TCAGGTGGAAGAATTTGCTGTTAATTATGCTAAATGGCTTTATGAGCATAAATTGGACGGACGTCATAGAATCAATATAGTCAAGGATATGGATGTTACACAAATAACATATGGAGAAATATCGGATATCTATGATTATGATAAATATATTGGGGACTATACATTTAGTTTTGGATCTTCAAAAGATAAAGTAATACATTCTTCTTCTTTTGATTCCAATGTAAAAGAAACTGAAATAGAGACTTATTTAAATGATTAATAAAAGGAGTAAAATGACATGCTAATAAACGGAGAATACATTGAAAAATTATCAGATGAAGAATTGTGCATGATTGAGCAATTGACATATCTCGATGAAATGGTTGCTGAAAAATAAGCGGACAATCAAAATGTCCGCTTTTATTTTTTTGCCATATCGCCTATAAACAGTCCTATTGAGGCTATCAGCAGCGGCATTGCAGCTCTTCCGCATACTGTCATCACAGCCAGAGCAGCCGCAATTATAAGTACTTTCACCGCCCCGAGTATCAGCTCCGCAGTACGCTCATGAGGAGTTCCCAACGTGAAAAGAGCTATGATCGCTCCCCCGTCAAGACTTCGGTACGGCAGCAGATTATAAAGCGCCGCCGCAAGGTTCAGCATGGGGAATTTTCCGAAGCGAGTGCCGAAAATCGCATACACTATAAAATTTGCCGCTGGCCCTGCAATAAGCACAAAAAGGCTGCTCCTTAACGAATATAAGCTCCGTTTCGCTGTTTCCATACGTATCCCGACACCGCTCATCTCAACACCCGACAGCCTTCCACCAACAACTCTGAGCGCCGCGATATGTCCCACCTCGTGAATGGCGCAGACAGCGTAAAATGCCATAATAAGTCCGCTGTCACGCAAAAGGAATATCAGTGCGTTGAAAACAAGAAACGAAAAATCTATGCGCACGGATATCCCTCTGTATTTAAAGCTCAGCAATATAGCCTATGAGAAGGTCAATGGGATTCGGCATTACTTCCCTGCTGTCCGTCACAAGCCCTCGCAGCTTCGCAAATACCTCGCCCGTAATCTCGGGATATATTCTTCCTGCCGCAAAAAAGAGAAGCGCTGCCAGTATACACACGACTGCCTGTGTCGCTATCACGTCATCAGCTCTGTTTCGGCGTTTTCTGTCATATTCCGCTATAAGTTCCTCAGTAGTCTCCTCCTCTGCAAACTCGTTCTTTTCTTCGTTCATATCATCACCTCATTAAAAAATATGCAGAATTTTCATGAAAATGCAAAAACTCCCACGTTTTTCTGCGTTATTTCAGAATATAATACTCTTGCGGAACTTCTCCGCAAATCTAATCAGAGGTAACAAAAATGAGATTTTCAGTTCCTGCTGCCTTACTGACTGCGGCTGCTGTGCCGTATTCGGTAGTATGCGCAGCCAACTGCACTAAAATAGGCTATGGTCAGGGAACTGCTGTCGATGATAAAAACCGTCCTGTCGACGCTCTTGCGTTCAACAGCCGATTCGGCGACCTTGATGCCTTCGCCTTATCCAATGACAGTCAGCGAATAATCATTACCTTCGATCAGGGCTATGAAAACGGCTATACCGCGAAGATACTCGATACACTGAAAGAGAAAAACGTTCAGGCTATATTCTTCCTGACAGGCTCTTACGCAAAAACAGAGAACGCTCTCGTAAAACGTATGATAGATGAGGGACATATCCTCGGAAATCACGGCATGACCCACGCAAGTCTGCCGACTCTGACAGACAGCGACGCTAAAAATGAGATAATGTCACTGCACGATTATGTTCTGGACAATTTCGGATATCAGATGCAGTACTTCCGCTGTCCATGCGGCGAATACTCCGAACACGCTCTTGAGATAGCAAAAGAATGCGGCTACAAGTCACTGTTCTGGAGCAGCGCCTACGTGGACTGGAACATCAATTCTCAGCCGCCGCCTGCCGAGGGGCTGAAAAAGCTCACTGATGCAGCTCACGGCGGAGAGATACTTCTTCTCCACTCGGTTTCCTCGACCAATGCAGCGATACTCGGCGACCTGATAGACAATTTCCGTGCCAAGGGATTCACGGTATAATTTATGCCCGAAAGCGGTCTTGTGCTGCTTTCGGGCTTTTCTATTGACAATAACAGTATCATGCTGTATAATGTTTTTAAAGTTAATCGTTTTTATAAAAGGAGATCGCTAAACGAATCATGACTGACCTTAACTGTCTTCTTGCAGGACTTGTACGGCTGTTGAGCCCGATACTGCTGCTCTGGCTGCTGCGCAAAAAAGTCCATGCACGGATCTATCCTGCACTTATCGCCTTTATTGTCTGTTTTCCCGTTTTTATAGTTGCCGGCTTTATCCGTTCAGGCTTCAGCCACAGTTCCCACGCTGCCTTTTGTATCCAGCAGGGACTGCTCTACGGAATTTTTGAAGAGGGTGGGAAGTTCCTGACAATGCGTTATCTTCTCAGTTCCTACGACCGCCCCACAGACTCCATAACCTACGGCATCGGACACGGTATGTTCGAGGAGATCGGCGCAGGATTCGCTTGTCTGAATCTTATCGGAACAGGCAATGCCTCCTCTTACATACTGCCCGCAAACATATTGTTTACTGCCGATGGCGCAGTATCCGTTGTAGCTCTGACTGTCATTATCTTCTATGGCATACAGACAAATAAATCGGGGAAAATGCTGACTCTTGCAATACTTCTCCATTTTGTCGGCAATGCGACCACAGGATTGTTCGGAAACACCCTACTCATGCTCCTGCTGACAATAATTGAAGGTTGTATCGCATACCGCTGCTGGCAGGCAATGCGTCCGCCCCTCAGCAACAACATACAATAAAAATATCCCGAAGGCAGCTCCATGAACTGCCCTCGGGATAAAATATTATATTGCGATCGTTTCGAAAATTGCTCTTATGCGAGATTTCCTCTGATGATAAGTGTGCTCACGCCCGGCTGTGCAGACCACTCGCCTGTTGTCTCGTCCTGACTGAACTGTGCAGCAGGAACAGTTATCTGTCCGTCAAGGCTTGTGAATACACCTGTAGCAGGATCATACGAATAATTAGTTCCCTCGACCCATGTTGTTCCGTTGAACTCAACTGTTACATCGGTCAGTGCAGGTGTGAATGTGTCGCTGAAAATAACATTATCCGCAGCCTCGGCAGGTGTACTGCCATAGTTCTGGATAGTGAAGGTGTAAGTCACAGCTCCGTTTTCTTCAACAGCCGCAGGACTGAGCGACTTGCTGATTGCAAGGTCGATACCCTCGCTGTAATAGATGGTTTCGGAAGCTGTTATCGGGTCAAATGCCTTTGTGCCCGTAGTATCCGTACCACTGACGGTAATAGTGTTCACAATGGAAGCACCTGTTCCCAGCGGCGCAAAACCGTTTGTATTCGTTGAATATACGATCGTAGCATTGCCGCCCGCCGGTACGCTGATCCCTGTTACCGTAAGAGGAGAAACGGACGTTACCGCAGGAGCTGCCTGCTGTATGCCGTTTACATAGTATAAGATAGTTCCCTCCTCATATGTGAGCGGAACTACATCTCCGCCTGTTTCACTCAGAGAATATGCTCCGAGATCATCTGTAACAGTGATATTGCTGTATGATGTGGAGCCTGTATTGACTATGCTCACCACGTATACCTTCTCGTCATTGGTGGTATAGTCATCGGATACCGCTGTTTTTGTGGCGGAGATCACCTCAAGTATCTCTCCCGATGTTATATTTGAACTCGCAACCGTTCCGTTATATGACAGTGTTGCCTGATTATAGAAAGTCGCCATAATGATTCCTCCATATGACGGCTGAGCCGCCGTATTAAGGGAGGGAAGTTTCCCTCCCTCACCATCATTATATGCGCCTTCACATTCAGGTGACACATTGGCTAACGGCTAAAGACTTAACTTAACGAAAATACTTTCCTAACTCATTTATTAATATAACGAGTTATCTATTGAAAAAAATTCATAAATCTGTTATAATATGAATAACGTGTTTTGTATTTTAATGAAAGGAGCTTTTACAATGGATATCAAACAAACCGTCATCGCGCTCTCTGAAGTTTCGGGTACTTCAGGGAACGAAGAGGCTGCCGCTCAGCTGGCACTTTCCATGCTGCGTCAGTACACACCTGATGCTTCTGTAGTAAACGGAAATGTCATCGGACGCTTCGGCGTTCACACTGACGGACTGCCGTCGCTCGTTCTTGATGCTCATATCGACCAGATAGGCTTCGTTGTCACCTACATTACCGACGAGGGATTTGTCAAGGTGGGCAGCGTAGGCGGCATCGACCGCAGACTTCTCCCCGCACAGCCTGTCATTATCCACGGAAACCAGAACATCAAGGGCGTTATCTGCTCTGTTCCGCCACACCTGTCACACGGCAGCAGCGAAGTGCTCGCCATTGAAGATGTCGCTATAGACACAGGTATGTCTAAGGCTGAACTTGAACAGTTCATCTCCATCGGCGACTCTATCACCTTCGATGTATCGTGCAGACAACTCATCGGAAGCCGTATCACAGGCGGCGCTCTCGATGACCGCTGCGGCATCGCAGCTGTGCTTCGTACTCTTGAGCTCCTCGCAGGAGCAAAGACCGCTTATAATGTCACGGTCATCTTCTCCACTCAGGAGGAGGTCGGCGAACGCGGCGCTAAGATAGGCGCTTTCACCGTATCTCCTGATATCGCCCTTGCTGTTGATGTCAGCTTTGCCTATGCCATAGGCGAGAACGAACGAAACTGCGGATATCTGGGCAAAGGTCCTATGATCGGCTTATCTCCTTCTCTTTCACGCGAGATAAGCGACAAGCTCATAGAGACAGCTAAGAAAGCCTCTGTCCCCTATCAGCTCGAAGTGATGAGCGGTCTGACCTCCACCAATGCCGACCGCTATTCCGTTAATCGTGAAGGCGCAAAGACCTGTACGGTCTCCATACCTCTGCGCAATATGCATACTCCCGTCGAAGTCATCGACCTCAATGATATCGAAACTACTGCACAGCTTCTGGCTGCATTTATCAAGGAGGGCTAAGTTATGAAGGAATTACTTAAAGAACTCTGCATGACCGACGGTATCTCAGGTGATGAAAAAGCTGTAAGAGATCTCATAATCAGCAAGATAAAACTCGTCTGCGATTACCATATTGATAACCTCGGGAACCTCATCTGCTTCAAAAAAGGCAAGAAAACTCCGAAGAAAAAGCTGATGATATGCGCTCATATGGACGAAGTGGGTCTTATCGTCACTTCAGTACGCTCTGACGGAACACTTACATTCGGCTGCGTCGGCGGTATCGACCCTGCCGTTATCATCGGCAGACAGGTGCGTATCGGCGAAAAACGCATCAGCGGCGTTGTCGGCTCAACAGCTGTCCATAACCTCAGCAAGGAGCAGCGCGAAAAGGCTCCCGCAGCTGACAGCCTCTACATAGACATCGGTGCCGCTGACAAGGCTGAAGCCGAAAGCTGCATTTCCCTCGGTGATCCTGTATACTTCGACAGCGAATTCACCGAGCTGGGCAGCCACCGCGTAAAAGCAAAGGCTATTGACGACCGCGCAGGCTGCGCAATGATGATAAAGCTCCTGCACGAGTCCCTCGAATACGATACCTACTTCGTATTCAATGTTCAGGAGGAGATCGGTCTCCGCGGCTCTGCCGTATCGGCATTCTCGGTCGCGCCTTCCTTCGCTATCGTTCTCGAAGCTACCACAGCTGCTGATATCGACGGCGTTTCAGGCGAAAAGCGCGTCTGCGAACTGGACGGCGGCCCTGTAGTATCATTCATGGATAACAGGACAATTTACGACAAGGAGCTCTACCACCTTGCCTTCGATATCGCCACCTGCCAGACCAAGACCATGATCGCAGGCGGAAATGATGCGGGAGCTATTCATATAAGCGGAAACGGTGTGCGCACCATAGCTATTTCCGTTCCGTGCAGATACCTCCACTCCCCTTCATGCGTCATTGATATGACCGACCTTCAAAGCTCCTACAAGCTTGTAAAAATTCTCGCAAGAAGGATACCCGAATTATGATAACACTTATCGAACACGAGCATGAGCTTGACCGCGTACTGCTCAACAAAACTCTCTCAGGCAAGAAAATGCTTGCCTATATGAGAGCCTATGGTCCGAACTATGAATTCTGCCGCTTCTACAAGATAACCAATGAGAGCGGCATGGGCTTCATGTTCATCATCAACTCAACTCTCATTATTTGCGGCGACGGAAAACTCGAACCCAATGAGGAGATCGACCTGTTCGTCAGCATGAATGTGCCGTTCCGTATCGAGGGCGACCAGAAAATACTCGAAGGTATCAGGATACCTGACCGTTATCAGGTGCTCAACCGCACTATCTTCGAGCTTGTCCCCGATGATACGCCCCTCGAGGCTATCGAGGAACACGTTGAGTTCAACCCCAACCTGCCTGACGTATACAAGATACTCAGCGAGGGATTCCCGAATATAGCGGATTTCTCACTGTGGTACACCGATACCTCACACCGCTGCCGTCACGGTATAAGCCGCGTATTCACCTACCGCGGTTCGACAACGGCTTCGGCAGTTTTCGATATCGGAAGCACCGTCCTCATCGGACAGGTGGCTACAAATAAGGCAGCAAGAGGCAGAGGTTACGCAAGAGAGTTCCTGAAATGGCTCGCCAAGTTCTTCAACGGACTCGGCAAAAGAGCTTATCTGCTCGCGCTCGATGTAAGAGTAAGCTTCTATCAGGAGATAGGCTTCCGAGTAGCAGGACGCGAGATCGTCCTTGAACGTATAGACGTTGAAAAGGAAAGCGCTGCTAAAGGTAAGCTTGAAGAAAGATCATAAAACAGTATATGATACAGTCCGAAGGCGGCGAACAATGCTGCTTTCGGACTTGCTTTTTGCTGATGTACTATTCCTCAATAAAAATGTTTGACATAAAAAAGAAGATATGATATAATTACCCTGATATTGTTTTGATATCAATGAATTTTCGGAGGTTTATCATGAAAAAAATAGCATTGACACTGGCATTCATTCTTACTTTATGCTCATTTACAGGCTGCAAGGACAAGAAGTCCGAAAAGGCAGACAAGAGCACCTCGTCAAGTAAGTCTGAAACAACAGATGAAACAACAACAGAAGCCGAAGCTACTGAGGCTGAGGGTAACAGCAAAAATGCTGATGAGAATAAAGAAAACAACAGCGATGACAATGAAGACGATCCCCAGGAAGAAGATAACGATGATATCAATTTCAAAAGAGGCAAGATCGAGGACGGCGTTTATTCAAATGAATTCGCTGATATAAAGTTTACCGCTCCCGAGGGCTGGACTTTTGCCGACGATGAATATATTCTCAAGATGATGAATATCAGCCTTGATAAAATCGGCGATGACACTGCTATTACCAAAGAACTCCTCGACCAGGCTGTTATCTATGACGCTTTCTGCATGGATCAGACTACAAGAAAAAATATCATTTTCGAGTTTGAGAATCTCGAAAAAGAAGTCCCCAACCCTGATGAATATACTATGGACGATATCATAGCTGCGTTCGATCAGCAGCTTGCAGCAATTGATGCCATTGAATACAAAAAGGTCAAAACCGATACCACTACGATCGCCGGCAAGGAGTATACAAGGCTGGTTTATCAGGCTGATATGGGCGGCGTTATTTCTATTGAGCAGGTATTCTATATCAGACGTGATGGCAATTTAGTGTTCTGCATAATCGCTTCCAACGGTCAGAGCGGTGAGGATATGACCACCTACGAGGATAAATTTGAAACTCTCAGCTGAGCTGTATTCCGGACATAATATCATAAAAAGCCATAGCATTACGCTATGGCTTTTTCATTATGTATTAACTCAGAACAGTATGTCCTTGAAACAGAGCATAGGCTCATTCTTGTCAAAATCCCAGCTGTGATACGAATCACCGTGGCAGTATTCCTTCTGGTCACACTTTGAACAAGTGGGATTATCGTCAGAAAGGTCACGGCGGAATATCTGAAACTTGTTGTTCCATACATCGCTGAATCTATCACGAAGGATATTTCCCTGAACGAACTCCGGTCTGCGTTCGATATCGAGACAGGCCATGATATCGCCGTTAGCAGCGATACTTGCTGTATACAGACCTGCTGTGCAAAGGTAGTACCAGTCGCGCACTTCACGCTCGTACTCCATACCGAGATAGTGACTGCATCCGTATGTAACAGGTTCGCCTTCGATACGCTTATTTCTGATATACTCAAAGAGATACTGATAGTCCTCTTTTGTGAGGATAAGCTCGGGGTGCTGCTTAGCACGTCCCATAGGCTCCATATTTACTATTCTCCATGAGTCTATATCCATTTCGTTGAATATCTTGAAAAGCTCGTCAAGCTCTCTGATACTCTTGTGAGTAACGACTGTAGTCACCTGAACGCTCTCAAAACCTACACGAATAAGACTTTCGATACCCTTCATAGCCCTTGCATAGCCGCCCGGAGTTCTGCGGAACTCGTCATGAGTCTGCTCAAGACCGTCTATGCTGACTGAGATAGTTCCCATGCCGACTTTTTTAAGGTCGCGGGCTATGCTGTCGTCAATAAGTGTAGCATTGCTTGTCATGCCCCAACTGAAGCCAAGATCATGAGCAACGCCCATTATATCGAAGAATTCCTTGCGGAGAAGCGGTTCGCCTCCTGTGATATCGAGCATCTTGCCGCTTGTGGACATATCTTCTTTTACCTGCTGAAGGAATGTCCTGTACTGATCTACTGTGAGTTCCTCTGACTCAACGTCGCCGCACTGGCTTCCGCAATGGAGACATCTTTCATTGCAGCGCAGTGTGAGCTCAAGGAAAAGGTTGCGGAGCTCGGGTTTTGTCATGAGAGTTTTTCTGTAATCCCTCATCTGCCCGAGGTGTCTGGTTTTCATGTTTACATCGAGCATATATTACTTCTCCTGAGATGTTGTATCATTACTGTCAGCTATAGCGTCTACACCTGCTTCGATATCACCGCGGATATCCTTCACAATGTCCTTTATCGGCGAGATGCCGTAAAGAGTAACGATAAGATCATTTCCCGGGTCATATGCTGTAGTTGTGGTAGTCGTTATTTTATCGTCAGGCTTAGCGGTTTTTTCTATCTTTTCGATAGGTGCTCCCCTCATTATACCTGCGATATATTCTGTTTCACTATTAAGTGTCTTCAGCTCACCCAGCAAATATCTCTGGAGCATGAGCAGATCCGCAATACTTACCTTGCCGTCACGATTGATATCTCCATAGCTTGTTGACGCGAAGTTCTGAGCTTTTCCTGTAACAAGCATTCTTCTGAGTGCGATAGCGTCAAAGCTGTCGATCTGCTGATCGAGATTGACATCGCCAAGGAGCTTGTAGTATACAGGCGGACCATACAATACCTCCGGCATTGTTGTAGTTACAGCTTCCGTCGATGTTGTAGATTCTGTAGTTGTAAACATCCACGGCGGGCCGTAAAGCGAATGCATAAATGTTGTAGTTGTTGTGGTAAAAGTCTCCTGTGCAGTTGTGCTCATTGTACTCATAACCTCGGGAGGACCGTAAATAGGCATTGGTTTCCTCGAATCGGTCACCTCAGTGAGAACTTCACTGGCTGTAGGCTCATTAGCCTGATTGTCTGTCTCCCCCACTGCACTGCTCGGGAGCGCAGCCATATTTGCTGATGCGAACATTGCTGCTGTAAGGACTGTACGAATAGTTTTTTTCATGCTAAAACTCCTCTCATAAAGTGTCTTTGCAGTACTTTCATACTGCGTTAAAAATGTCTGCTGTTTTCTTATTCTCTTTTATATTAGCTGCTCGGGCAGCTTTATATACCTATTTAGCTTTCGGGCGGACCGTAGACCAGCTGGACGCTGTCGCGGGAAGGCTCGTATTCTGTAGTTGTCTCCACTTCTTCTGTCGGCGGAGGTCCGTACAGAGCTGCGACTGTTTCCTTTTCAGGTTTATATTCTGTAGTCGGAGCAGTCTCATCTTCCTTGACTGTAGTAACAGGAGGCCCGTAAACGTCCTGTACATCGTCTTTTGCAGGATCGTATTCAGTAGTGGTCGTTTTTTCATTAGCTTCAGTCGGAGGAGGTCCATAAACAGTCTGAAGCTCGTCAGAAGACGGCTCACAGCCTGTGAGCATAGCCGTTCCCATCAGGATAGCAGCCATAAGTCTGGTTTTCTTATTCTTTTTCACAGTAAGCCCTCCTTATCTATCGCTATTTCTTATATTTTACCGCAAATTGCATAATTTGTCAATATCAGAAAATAAAAAATGGAACTTTTTTTAATAAACAGAAGTAACGCTCAAAAAAGCTCCCCCGATAAATACGGAGGAGCGATGCATCAATCTTCATCTTCGTCATAGAAGACGTTATAGTTTACAGCTCTGTGACTGTAGGTGCTGAGCACAAGTCCGATGATAGCATACATACTTATCATAGCCGTACCGCCCGCACTCAGGAACGGAAGCGGAACACCGATAACAGGAGCTACCTTCAGCACCATGCCGATATTCATTATACAGTGTGAGAGAACCAGTCCGAAAGCACCCATGCATATGAACTTTCCGAGGTGATCGCGGCAGACACGGCTGTCGCCGAATATTTTCAGACAGATATACGCAAGGATTATTATAAGTCCCAGCGAGCCGACAAATCCGAAGACCTGTCCTGCATAGGTGAATATGAAGTCATTGTGTATCTCGGGAACGGTGATGTAGTCCTCGGGCTTTCCGAAAACGCCCTTTCCGAAGACTCCGCCGGATTTCAGTGCTGCAAGTCCCAGATCCTGCTGATATTCAATATATTCAGGGTCTGTACCGGGGTGGAAAAGTATAAGGATACGCTTCTTGTGGAACTCACTGAGAGCAAAGAACCACATTCCCACAACTCCCGCTGCGATAACGAAAGGAGCTGCTACAAGGTACTTCCATGATATCTTTGCGGAGCATATCATGAATGCAAATATCGCCGCAAATACTATAGCTGTACCGTAGTCGCCCTGCAAGCCGACTATACCCAGCGGTATCGCTGCGTGTATCAGCAGGAGCAGCATATGGAGCGGCTTGTTCATCTCCTCCTCATCACGGGAAAGATGATACGCAAAGGTCAGTATGAACGCCAGCTTCAGCACCTCTGACGGCTGGAACTGGACAAATCCGAGATTGAGCCACGCCTGGTCATCAGCGCCCTCTCGCCTGTATCCCAGCGAAGTAAAGGTAAGGGCTGTAAGAGCAAGCGCCACGGGAACAAATAAAAACCACAGCTTTACCAGCTTACGGTAATCAATAAACGATATGATGATCGCACCGATAATTCCTGCAACCATTGAAAACAACTGTGTTTTCCAGTAGCTCGGTCCGACTCCTTCAAGCACCTTGTTGTACGTTATGGAATATATCAGCAGGGTGCTTATTGCAGCACAGAGCGTGACCGCAAAGAGCAGTCCTGCATCAATGCTGTGTTTGCCCGAAGGCAGTTTTTTAAATGCCGATTTCATTGTATCTCCTTTTTATCTCTCTTTTTATTATCAATAAACACTTCATGTCGGGCTGATGCGAACATCAGTCCCTGCAAGCCATAGGCTGAAGGCTTATTATTCCGACCAGTACTTGCGGTCAAGGCTCCGGAACTGTGCTGCTGCCGCAACATGAGCCTTCTGTATCACCTCTGAACCGTTTATATCCGCGATAGTCCGCGCGACCTTCAATATGCGGTCATAGGCTCTCGCACTGAGTCCCAACCTGTCGAAGACGCTTTTCATAAGTTTTTCCGCCGCATCGTCCATAGGACAGAACTCCTGTAATTTATCAGGCGTTATCAGCGCATTGCAGGTTATACCCGTACCCCTGAAGCGCTCTGACTGTATCTCACGGGCAGCTATCACGCGCTTTCTTATGTCCGCCGAACTTTCATCTTTCACCTTCGACGAAAGATCTCCGAACTCCACGGGAGCGACCTCGATATGGATATCGAAACGGTCAAGGAGAGGTCCCGATATCTTTGACAGATAGCCTGATATCTTATTCTTTGAGCATATACATTTGCGCTTGGGGTGTCCGTAATAGCCGCAGGGACACGGGTTCATAGCTCCTATGAGCATTATGGTGCACGGATATGTCACCGTTCCCGACGCACGGGCTATAGTGACCTTCCTGTCCTCAAGGGGCTGTCGCAGTATCTCCAGCGTCTTGCGGTCAAACTCCGCAAGCTCGTCCAGAAAAAGAAGTCCGTTATGAGCGAGGGAGACCTCCCCAGGGTGCGGAACTGTTCCGCCGCCTGCAAGTCCTGCCGACGATATCGTATGATGCGGCGAGCGGAAAGGTCTTTTTGTTATTATGGGCATATCGGCGGTAAGTAATCCCGATATTGAATGTATTTTCGTGGTCTCGATCGCTTCCTCAAAGGTGAGCGGCGGAAGTATGGAAGGCATACGCTTGGCAAGCATACTCTTTCCGCTTCCCGGCGAGCCGATAAGAAGGGCATTATGTCCTCCTGCGGCAGCTATCTCCAGCGCCTTTTTCGCCGACTGCTGTCCCCTTACGTCGGAAAAGTCGAGGGACTCGTTATATGCAGCTTCAGGCGGTATGTACTGTTCACACGGGGAAAGGCGCTCCTCATTTCGGAAATGGCGTATGAGCTCCTCCGCATTGTGTACCGCATATATCTCAACGCCGTCTGCCACGGAAGCTTCCTTGGCGTTATCAGCAGGTACGAACACCGACTTTATGCCCAGTTCCCTTGCCAGCATTACCATGGGCAAAACTCCGTTTATGCGCCGTATATCGCCGTTCAGTGATATCTCGCCAATGAACGAGCAGCCGTCAAGTTCCTCGCTTATCATTCTCATTCCGCGCAGTATCGCCATAAATATTGCCATATCATGCACAGAACCACTCTTTTTTGTATCAGCAGGTGCAAGGTTGACCATTACTGCCGCAACAGGAAAGCTGATGCTGCATGAACGCAGCGCTGCACGTATGCGCTCGCGGCTCTCCTTCACGACCGTGTCCGGCAGACCCACTATATCAAACTGCGGATTACCGCGGCTGATGTCTATCTCCACATCTACAGGAAATGCGTTAAGTCCGAAAAGACCGAGACTTGAGACCTTGGCAAACATTATTATCCCCCCAGACTGTTTTTCAGCGGACTATCCGAAAAATCGCCTTCCTTTACGCCTCTGGGCTTGAATCTTGATGAATTCGTATTAGTCCTAACAACGCTTTTTACTGTGAGCTCGGGCATTTCGCCGAATCCGTTCGTTTCTGCGGACCCAGGCTGTGCGTAACTCATCAGCTTTTTCTTTTTTGCGCCCGAAGCATCAGTCCCCTGACTGATATTCCGCTCTTTTGCAAGCTTCTCCCTGAGCAGCTTGTGGTAACGATCTCCCGAATAGCCATCGGGATTCTCTTTCTTCTTCTCGTCATATTCGGTAAGTATAGAGCTGAACACAGGATAGCCCTCAGTACGCCGCAGCTGCTTGAAATCCGCATACCCTTTAAGCGATCCAAAGCTCTTGAACACTCCGCCGCCGCCAATAATCAAAGTAATAAAATCAAACATTGTCAGTCTTACAAATGCCGAGAACACCAGCATCAGAGCGTACACAAAAAATACTATTACCGTACATATCTTATACCTTGTACAGCCGATAAGAGCAACAAGGCTCAACAATAAGCACATAATCATCTGCACCATGCTGAACCCGAAACCCATTTCAAATGCCTCTGTATCTTTCAATGTGAACATCAGCGGTATCCAGCCAACAACGTGGAGCGGTACTGCAAGCAGCGATAAAAGTGCCATTATCCCACTTACAGCAAGAGTATAAAACAGCGTTTGCTGGCTTATATTTTTTATCGCATCGAGCCTTCCGCGGCACGTAGGGTAATGCGCGTGGTTCGGCTTTTCTATCAGATCAGGATTTTTTTTGAATTCCATATCATTCTCCATCGCAGGCATATCGTACTGATATGCAAATAATCATGGTCTTTATTATTATATCACTTTTCGCACATGATGTAAATATTTTCCGCAAATTTTACTGCGTATAAAAAGCCGTCCTTAAACGGAGTGCTCATATAGAAACTTTACACGAAATCGGAGGGAAACCTTTCTGAGAAAAGGTTTCCCTCAATATCTCACGTAATAATCCTGTATAAGCGCTTCGCTTAGCTGCCGTTTTTTACGGGAAATAATAATCCAGTATAAGATTTACCACCAGAGAATAGGACTTTATACCCTCTTCACGACCGTTTGCGCGGATATTCGTGTCGATGAAGGTAGTGGAGGCTTCACTTACAGTCTCGGTGGAGATTATCTCTTTGTCGGCATTGTCCTCCCAGTAGTTTTCAGGCATGAACCTGAACCAGTCATTGGTGACCTTTTCCGAAATATCGTCAGTGAGCTCATATGCGCCTTTGACATTATTATTGTAGACGGTATTATGTACGTATTCAAGAGCATCAAGATAGCCTGAATACTGAAACTCGATATTATCGCTGTGTGTGGCAGCAATGAACGAGATGAAGTTCGCCTCGTCCTCCTGCATGAAGCCTTTAAGATGTGAAAGCTCATGGCAGACTGTTGATGGGAGATTTGCCTTTACCATGTCGTTGTTGTAGTTAGCCTCGATAGTGTAGGGCAGGTATATGCCCGTAGTATGAGTCTGGCTCATAAAGTACGAGAAGCATATAGGCTTTGGCTTAGGGTAATATCCTTTAAGCTGCGGATATATCCCGGCAGTATTCTTCATAGCCTTGCGAGCTTCTTCCTTGAAGTCGCAGGTCAGCTCGAAGCAGTCGTGCTCATCCCGCGGCACCTGCTCTGCAAGCTCATTGCACTTGGCTATGAGAGCACCGTACAGCTTTGTTAGCTCCTCATCGTTATGTTCGTGGGCGTTGGGGAAGTACTTTTCCGCGAACGGCGTACACTGATACATGATGAAGCAGTTCATGGTCTCAGTGGTCGTGATGTAGCAGAGTATCCACAGCACAAGCGTACCCGCAAAAGCAGCAGTACTTTTGCGTTTGCCCTTGCGGAATATGAGAAGTATCAGGAACACGGGCAAACCGACTACCACAAGGATAACGGCAGCAAGTGTCAGCATCTCACCCAGCGAGAACGGGAACAGTCCTGTAATGAACGAGACTGCCGAGGAAATATACCTGAAAATGCGGCTTACATAGAAGTCTGCAAAAGAACGTGAAAAACGAGCTATGACATTCAGCAGCACCATTACAGCCATGATTATAAGAGGTACGGAATATCTTTTTTTCATATCATTTTTCTCCGATAATATGTTTTTATAAAGCTATTAATGTATAATGAATGTTTTTACATTCGTTATAGCATATAAGCAATGCGTTATGCTATAATCGCCCGATTGCAGGAAGCAGATCTCCGATCTGCGTATCTGCAAGGGCATTAAAATACACTATAATGAATGTTTTTACATTCATTATAGCATGAAAAAATAGATAAATCAACAGACATTATCTGGAAAGAATACCTTTTTAACAATAAATCATTGACTTTTTAAGCCCAATATGATATATTAAAATAATAAATTTTGATAAGGAGGCACAGTATGAAAAAGGTACTGGCAGGAATCATAGCAATTACAGCAGTTCTCTGCACATTTACCGGCTGCGGCAATATAGATGACCAAAAGGCCGGCGGAAGCGATGCTTCCGTAGAGACAACAGCAAATGATTCGGAAAATGACACAGAAACAAAAGAAGTTGATACCAAGGCTTCTGATGAGAAAAAAAACAATAGCAGCGACAGCTCCTATGAAGATTTGATCAATAAGTATATCGACACTATCAACTCGGGCGATTTGAGAAAAATATTCGAGATGCAGATGCCCGAGGGCGGTATTGATGTCATGAAACTCACTTTTATGATGCAGTCGGAGTTATCTGACGGTCAAGAAAAGGACATCGACAAGATGCTCGATGAGTATATAGAGAAGTCGGCAGGTTCTATACCTAAGATAAAGCTCAACAAGATCGTAAGCATCGAAGATCTTTCAGATGAGGACATTGATTCACTGAAAGAAGCTTGTTCGGCATACATGATGGTCTTGGATTACATAAAGGATAAAGGCGGCATAGATAAGATCGACGTTACAAAAATCGAAGATGACCTCGACGAACTTGACGCGAAGAAGTTCGCAGATTCGATAACTGTAGATGATGCCAAGCACGTAACTATTGAGGTCACTGAGGATGGAAAAGACGAGCCGACAGAGCAGGATTTCTATATCTATCGTATGAACGGCGGTGAATGGCGTATAGATACCGCAATGATGGGTTATGTTAAAAAGGCAAAGAAGTCATCGGCAAATTCAACTTCGAGCTCGATATATAAAGCTGCAAATACTGCACTTGTCGAAATGGACGAGGAAGGCGACCTCCCGAATGTGGACAGAGTTCTCGTTTGCTCTGACGACAGCAAGAATATAAATGTTCCTGCTGACTTTGATACAGCAAAGTTTAAAGAGAAGATGGAACATTATTTTTCAGATTCCGAAAAAACAGACTGGTTTGTCGTTCTGGATATGGGCTGCGCAAGCTATGTCGTATCATTGAAAAAAGATCTGTCACAGGTAGGTGTATATCCTCAGAATAAATTCCTTGATTCAAACCTTGAGCTTATTGACGATGACAGTATTTCAAAGAAAAGCTTCGATGAAGTATACGATATGTGCGCAGAATTGCTGAAATAAACAGCGTACATTCAATTAAAAATAATGATTATAGGGAGATATATAATGAAAAAGATATTAGCAGGTATCATTGCAATAACTACCGTTTTCTGCACATTCACAGGCTGCGGAAGTACAAATGACGAAAAGAAAAGCGAAAACAACTCTTCTATTGAAACTACAGCAGAGAGTAAAGAAGAATCTTCTGAAGAAGAAACCAAGAAAAATAGTGAAGAAGACAAAGAAAGCAAAACAGATGATAAGGTTTATGAAGATGTCATAAATAAGTACATTGATGCTGTCAATTCCAAAGACCTCGATAAGGTTTTTGAATTACAGATGCCTGACGGCTGTACGGATGTAGCCAAGTTCAGGCTGATGCAGGAGTATTCGGATCTGCTTAAAGATGTGGAGAGCGATAAACGGGTAGATGAATTAATGAAGAATATGACAGCCGTTATGCCTGCATTAAAACTGAATAAGGTAGTCTGTGTCGAAAATCCTGACGAAGATGAGCTGAATTCTCTTAAAAATACTCTCGCAAATCACTTTAAGATAGCTGATTATATCGAAAAACATGGCGGCATCAAAAATGTTGACATAGATAAATTTCAATACAGCGATCTTGACCAGAGCGACAATAGTGATTCCATTAAGATCAATGATGCTAAATTTGTAACTTTTGAAACCATTGAAGAAGGCAAAGACGAGCCATCAGAGGAGAAATTCTACATTTACCGTATAAACGGCGGCGAATGGCATATCGACAATTCACTCCTTGATCTTATAGCAGAATCATATGATGAATCTGAAAGCAATAATGCAAGATCACTTTATGCGGCAGCAAATACTGCTCTCATAGACTGTGATGATGAAAACGAAGGAGCACTTTATTCTGTAATGAACAAGGTACTCATATGCTCCGATGAAAGCAAGAATATCAATGTTCCCGATGGCTTGAACTATTCCGATTTCATAAAAAATCTGAATAACTATTTTGAAAATGTACCTGATTTTGATTGGTTTGTAGTTATTGACCAAATGAGCGTCAAGTATGCTGCTATTGTTAAAAAAGATCAGTCAAAGATAGCAATTTATCCTTATCTCGGTAAACTTAATGCAGAGCTCAAAACGGAAAAAGATGACAGTTTTGGCAGCAAGAGCTTCGATGAAGTATACGATATGTGCGCAGAATTGCTGAAATAACCAGCGTACATTCAATTAACAATAATGATTATCGGGAGATATATAGTGAAAAAGATATTAGCGGGTATTATTGCAATAACTACCGTTTTCTGCACATTCACAGGCTGCGGAAGTATAGATGACGAAAAGACAGACAGCAGCGAAACTTCTGTAGGATCAACGACTGAGAGCAAAGAAAATTCTGAGGAAACTACCGCAGCTGAAGAAAAAAATAATGATGAAAAAACATACGAAGATGTTGTGAACGAATACTTCAATGCAATGTATTCGGGCGACAGTAAAAAGCTTATGGAGCTTCAGGTACCTGATGGCTGCACTGATGTATTAAACTTGAAAAATATCTGCATTTACACAGAGGACAATGATGATATCGGCATCAATACGCCTGTAGAAGACTATGTTAAAGACATCATCAAGTATTATCCAAAGGGTAAGGTCTGCGATGTGTCAGTATATGATAGTGATGAATATGAAAAGGAATCATTGAAGGAATCTGTATCAGGTTATCTCATTCTTGAAGACTATATAAAAGAACATGGCGGAGTTGATAACGTTGATCCTGATGAAATTGCAGTATACTTAAACGAAAACAATACGGATGAAGCTATCAGTTCAGTAGAGTTTGATGATGTTAAACGTGTAGATGTAGAGTTTCTTGAAGACGGAGAGGATACACCATATTCAAAGGAATTTGTTATTTATCGTGTAAAGGGCGGTAACTGGCATATTTACGAAACATTTTATTCTTTTCTTAACTATAGTTTGATCATAGAAACATATTATCCTACATTTTTGGCGAAAAAATTCAATAAAGCAGCTAACTATTCTTTTGTTGAAATGATAGAAGAAATTGGCTCAGATCAGGACAAAAATGATTTTTTGCGTACAGAAAAGTATATGATCTGCTCTGACGACAGCAAGAATATTAATGTGCCTGCGAATTTTGATACTGCATATTTCAAGGAAAAGATAAACCATTTATTTTACTATTATATGAATGATTCTGCATATTTGAGCCGATACGATAAAAAACTCTCGGAATTTGACTGGTTTATTTTTTCAAGCAATGCCGAAGTGGCATATTCCGTTATTGTCCCGAAGGGTGAAACACAGATCATAACATACCCCTCTGATAAGATACTCACATCTGACCTTACTACAACCGACAGCGAAAATGTTAACTCAATGAGCTTCGACGAGATATATGATATCTGCGCAGACATTGCTAAAAGTTAAGTATGTACTTTCGGAAGCTCCCGTTTTTTCAGAAAGCTCAGACATATCATGACGTACCTCTGAATATACTTTAAGTATCAAATATCGGAGGTACAGCCATGCAGGACAAGACCGTAAAACAAAATCACAATCTTATTCTTGAAAACCGCAAGAGCCTGAGTATATCAGGCATAACCGACGTTGACAGCTTTGACGAAAAAGAGATAAGCCTGTATACTCAGCTGGGAGAACTCACCATACAGGGTCGGGAACTCCACATAGATGCCATGAGCGTCGAGACAGGCGATATGACCATAACAGGCGATATATGGGCGCTGATATACGGCGACAGGGACAAAAAAGGCCCTATATCTGCTCTCGGAAGGCTTTTCAGATGACGATCCCCGAGACTTTCTTCACAGTGAACGAAGAACTGCGGCTTTTCGAACTGTCATGCCTTTTCGGAGCTGCTGCGGGAGCTGTATATGACATCATACGGGCGTTCCGCCTGATACTTTCACACAACAAAGCTCTGACTGCTATAGAGGACATATTGTTCCTCACATTATGCGGAGTCGGGCTCGTAGCCTTCTCCGAGATATTTGCAAGGAGCGAGATGCGGCTGTATTTCGCCATCGGAAACGGATTGGGATTTGCACTGTATTTTGTAACAGTTGGCAGCGTTGTCATGAAGACCCTTCGCAAGCTATTCACTGCTGTTGGCAGAGCAATAAGCCTGATTTTTCGCCCTTTACGGATATTTTTTTGTATCATGCGCAGAAAAGTAATGGTTAAATTTGTAGGAATTCCCAAAAATGCAGTTAAACCTCTAAAAAAATCAAAAATGGGCTTGCGAAATATACAGTATCTGTTGTATAATAAAATGAAAAATAAAAAGAGAAAGAACGTGAAAAGCGTTGTCGAAAAAAATGAAGCATGAAAAGGAAAAGAAGAAGGGTCTGTTCAACCGCGGACTTGTCAAGCTTGCAGCAGTCGCAGTAATAATCGGCTGCGGTGTCCTTATTGCGGCAACACAGAAAGACTGCGCCGAGAAAGAGGAGCAGCTGAAGCTTATACAGACCAAAATAGACGCTTATGAGACAGATAATGCCGAGCTGCAGCGTGTCCTTGACAGTGACGATCTGAATGAGTATATGGAAAAAATAGCCCTCGAAGAAAGAGGCTATGCGTACTCTGACGAGCGCAGATTTTACGACACTACCAGAGATTAATCAGGTCCGAGGAGAGGATCTATAAAAAGGAGTTATAAATTAATATGCAGCTGGAAATTGGAAAGATCTACAATGGCAAGGTCAAGGGTATCACACAGTACGGTGCTTTCGTCGATATCGACGGCGGCGGTACAGGAATGGTGCATATTTCCGAGATCGCAAATACATATGTAAGTGATATCCGCGAGCATCTGTCAGAGGAGCAGGAAGTTAAGGTAAAGGTCATTGGTATAAATGAAGCAGGAAAGGTCAGCCTTTCTATCAAGAAGGCTTCCGAAAACGGTGACGCTCAGCCGCGTCAGCGCCGATTCGACAAGGGACAGGGTAAGTTCGACAAGGGCGACCGCAACGGCGATAAGGGCGGCGACAGAGGTGAGCGCAGCTTCGACAAGGGCGAAAGAGGCGGTGACCGCGGTCAGCGCAGCAAGCCTGTTATATGGGAGCCTAAAAAGCAGACACCTCCGTCAGAAATGACATTCGAGGATATGATGTCACGCTTCAAGCAGACCAGTGAGGAGCGTATGTGTGACCTCAAGCGCAGTACCGACAGGAAAAACGGCACAAGAAGAAAGTAAGTGTACAGCCGTCCGTAACAGCGGTACTTATATTGAAATTCTTACGTGAGCTGTTGAGAATAATTTCTTTTGAATGAGTTTTTCTCTGTATCCTTTCAAGACTGTTATTTAAAACCATAAATAAAAAGCCCCTTTGTATCAAAGTCGGTGCTCATACAGAAACTTTACATGGAATTATCGTGGAAAGCCCTTCTGAGGAAAGGTTTCCCTCAATATCTCACGTAAAAACTTCTGTATAAGCACCGTGCTTAAACTACAAAGGGGCTTCATCATAGAAAAATTCTTTGGAAAGCAGCACGGGATCACTCACCGCAGCGTGGGAAGATGTCCGAAGGACAGAGGGGTACTCCCCCACGATAATTCCGCGTAAAGTCGCTATATGAGTATCACACACAGGCTGCCGTTTATTGTTTGCATCGGTAAACATCTCTTGCATAAAATGTAAATAAATGTTATAATCAATATACTATGATAAAGTATCTGATAAAAGATCATTATTCACAGGAGGAATTTATGAAAATAAACGATATTATCCACGGTTTCAGAATAAACAGGATCGTTCCTGCTCCAAACTGCGGTTCGGAACTCATCGAAATGCAGCACGAAAAAACAGGCGCACGTCTTGTATGGCTGAAAAACAGCGAGGAGAACAAGCTCTTCTCCGTCGCTTTCAGGACTCCGCCTACAGACCACACAGGCATATTCCATATCCTCGAACACTCTGTTCTCGGCGGCTCCAAGAAATATCCCGTAAAAGAGCCTTTCCTTGAACTTATGAAGGGTACCATGAACACTTTTCTCAACGCCATGACCTACCCCGATAAAACTGTTTTCCCCGTTTCCAGCCGCAATGATACGGACTTCATGAACCTTACAAGGGTTTATCTCGATGCCGTTTTTGACCCTGCTATATACTATAATCCCAATATCTTCTATCAGGAAGGCTGGCACATCGAAATGCGCGAATGTTCGGATACTCCTGTATACAAGGGCGTTGTTTTAAACGAGATGAAGGGCGCTCTTGCATCAGTTTCGAGCCGCATGGAATCGGAAATGATGAACGTTCTTTTCCCTGAGAGCTGCTACCGCTTCGAGTCAGGCGGAAAGCCCGAAAATATCCCTGACCTTACCTATGAGCAGTTCATTGCAGGTCATAAAAAATACTACCACCCGTCAAATTCATATTTCTATATCGACGGACCTGTGGATATTGTGCCCCTCCTCGAACTCATAGACAGCGAGTACCTCTCACGCTACGAAAAATGCAAGCCCTCTACTGAGATAACTCTACAGGAGACGATCGCTCCTGCCGTCAGAAAATGCTTCTACGAAATATCTGCCGACGAAGAAGAAGCCGGTCATACCTATCTCGTTCTCGGCAAAGTCCTCGGAAGCTGGAAAGACCGCGAAAAGGTCATCGCTGCAAATATCCTCTCCGAAGCTATGACAGGCTCGAATGACGCTCCGCTGAAACGCGCTGTCATGGACACAGGTCTCTGCCTCGATACTTCCCTTGAAGTCAGCGACGGCATAGCTCAGCCGTTCGGCTGCCTTTTCCTCAATAATACAGACCCCGAAAACTGCGATAAGCTCAAAGAAGCTGTTAATGCTGCTGTCACCGAGATATGCAGCAATGGCATCGACTCAGAACTCCTCACCGCTGCAATCAACCGCACAGAGTTCCGCTATCGCGCAGGCGGCGAGCCGAGAGGTCTTACACGAAATATAAACGCCCTCAACGCATGGCTGTACGACGGCGATCCTCTCTGCTACCTCGAACAGGGCGATATCTTTGACAGTCTCCGCAATAAGCTGGGAACAGGCTACTTTGAGGATATACTCCGCGAGTGGCTCCTGGACAATAATGGTCTGGCTGAGCTGTATCTCCTCCCCTCACGCACCTACGGCGAAGAACAGAAAAAAGCCGAAGCACTCAGACTTTCAGGTATTGTTGACAAACTTTCCTGCGAGGAAAAAGCTGTTCTTACAGAACTAAATAAAAAGCTCGACGAATGGCAGCAGTCAACGGATACTCCCGAACAGCTGGCTACTATGCCTCATCTCGCTCTCTCGGAAGTCGGCGAAAAGCCTATAAGCTACGAGACAAAAGAAACAAAAGCCGGAAATATCACTGTGCTCCGCCACCCTGCTTCCGATAAGGGTATAGCTTCCGTGAACCTCTACTTCTCACTGGCTGACTGCACCGAAGACGAGCTTTTCGCAGCCTCCGCAATGGCTGAACTTTTCGGCTCGCTCCCGACATCAAAGAGCTCCGCTGCTGATATCCAGCGCAGAACTACAGGGCTTCTCGGCAACATAGTATACACTGTCGATTCAATGGCTAAAAAAGGCTGCTCGGATAAATGCATGGTGTACTTCTCGGTGTGCACACGCTTCCTCGAAAAGAACACCGACGAGGCTCTCGCTCTAATTGCCGAGATCCTCACAGATACCAGATTCGATGACGAAAAAACTATCCTTGAAATACTCAAGCAGACCGACGAAAACTTCAAGCAGGATATCCTCGGAAGCGGTCATATGTATTCAATGGCTCGTGTCCGCGCTTCTCTTTCGGCTGAATCCTCTGTTTACGAACTCGTTAACGGCTATGAAGGTTACAAGCGCCTCCACGAAGCTGTAAAGGCTCCTGCCGAGCTTATCGACCGTATAAGATCACTCAGTAAACGCATAATATGCTCATCAAGACTTACTGCAAGCATTACAGGCAGCGAGGAAACTTCACTTGACGCTCTCATCAGCGTACTCCCCGAAGGTACTCCTGCTGACTGCGAGGAAACAAGCTTCAGACTAAATATCCCTGAAAAACAGGGTATCATCATTCCTTCGGGAGTTGCCTACTCGGCTATGGCTTTCCCCGATGATTCGGCTGATATAGCGGTGCGCAACGTGCTTTTCCGCACTCTTTCCCTTGAATACCTCTGGAACGAGGTAAGAGTTAAGGGCGGTGCTTACGGCACGGGCGCTGTCCTTACAAGATCAGGTGAGCAGACATTCTTCTCCTACCGCGATCCTTCACCTGCGGCAACTGTTGACACATACAGAAAAGCCTTTGAATTCACTAAGGAGTACTGCGGCAGCTCGCCCGATATAACCCAGTATATCATCAGTTCTATCGCTAAGGACGAACCTCTCATGTCAGACGGCAACAAGAGCAGACGTGCTGACGGTTTATGGTTCAGAGGCTGGAGCTATGAAGAACGCTGCGATATCAAGAAGCGTATGCTCGGCGTTACTGCCGATCAGCTTCTCGAAGCTGCACAGAAGCTCAGAGAATGCGGAAATATCTGCGTATTCGGCTCCGAAGCAGCAATGGAAGGCCTTGACCTGACAATAGACACTCTTGCATAAAACAAAAAGCCCGAAAACAGCTTTTTCGCTGCTTTCGGGCTTTTTTTATTCTGCCGAAGTTGTTACCGTTGTGGTAACACACTGCTCCGTCGTTACCGCTTCCGTAACTATTTCGGAAGTCGTCTGTTCTGCGGAGATCTCTGCCGCCTTCATATCAGAAAACTTCATGGTCAGCTTATTGTTCGGCATCTCAAAGCCGCTTAGCCAGCCGTTTTCATCAACGGTCATTATATAGTCTCCGCCGTCAAGACTTCCGCTGATTTTAAGAAGTCCGCCGCTTTCCTCGCCATTGAGCTCATCGAGCTTCGCGTTGTCATCAACAGCTTTCATAAGATTGAGCATCATGGCTTTCACGGGCAGAGCCGACTGCGGCACCGAAAAGCTCAGTCCCTTATACGAGGCTGTCACGCTTCCCTCGGAAAATTCAAGCTTTACGCCGCTGAGCGTGTTTGGTGCGCTGAATTCGATCTCCCACACTCCTTCTCCGTAACGCATGATATTGCCCTTGGCTTCAAGACGGTCAACGGTAATGTCCGCAGCCGCCGAAAAGGCTGTGTTAAGTCCGTTTTTGCGCGAGCTCCTGCTGACATTCGGGACTGTACACGCCGTAAGACAGAACATGATCGTAACAGCTGCAACGAATGTAAAAACTTTTTTCATAATACCAGCTCCAATCATAGTATCGGAAAATAAATTTTCACATCCTGCCACCGCTCAGACGGTCATATTGCGCTTCTTTTCCTTTAGGATTCCGAATGCTTCAGGAAGATGACTGATTATGTCACGAGGCAGCATCGCTTCCATACCGAGCTTCATCGCTGCCCTGTCCCCTGCAAGTCCGTGCATATACACTCCTGCACAAGCTCCGTCAAAAATACCGCAGCCCTGTGCAGCAGCCGAACCGATCATACCTGCCAGCACATCACCGCTTCCGCCCACGCTCATTCCTGCATTTCCTGTGTGGTTTGCAGCTGTACTGTGACTGTCTGCGATGACCGTGCCGCCGCCTTTTAGAACGACCGTTACATCGTACTTCTCCGCATATTTCTCCGCAGCAAGTATCCTGTTCGACGATATCACCTGAGTTTCGCAGTTGATAAGCCTTGCCATTTCACCCACATGGGGAGTAATGATGACATCCGTCTGCTTCTTCGTTAAAATATCTATGTCCCTTGCTATGCAGTTTATTCCATCTGCGTCTATAATTACAGGACATTTTGCATTCTGTGTGACAAATTTCGTCAGTTCAATGGTATCGGGAGTCACTCCCATACCGCAGCCTATGACCACTGCCGTTGCACGTTTCATAGCCGTCCCGATGAGCTCAGTGCTGGTATCGTACAGCATGAAGCCGTAATCATCACATTCAAGTTCAAGATAAGTTGCTTCGGGAACAAGTGTGGATATAGTATCTATGCACTTTTCCACGGAAGCTACACGCACGATGCCTGCACCGCTCCTGAGTGCGCCCAGAGCCGCAAAGGCTGCTGCTCCGCGCATGGAAGAGCTTCCTGCGATAACGAGCACCTCACCGAAATTGCCCTTATGTGCATCACTTTCGCGCTTGGGGGGATAAGCCGAAAGGAAACTGCGGTCAATACGGAAATACTTTCGGTCGCCTTCAAGTACGCTCAGCGCTTTCTTCGGGATACCTATATCCGCTACTATAACTCTACCGCAGAACTTTTTAAGGGGGAACTGCGTCATTCCCGATTTTATAAAGCCAAAGGTCAGAGTCTCGTCCGCCTTGAAAATACCTGCTGCCGCTGTTCCTGTAGAGCTGTTTCCGCCGCTGGGGACATCGACCGCTATGCGGTAAGCTCCCGAGCCGATGCTGAATATACCCATCGTGTCCTTGTCGAGCTGTCCGTGGAAGCCTGTTCCGAATACACCGTCAACAAGCACCTGCGCACCGACTACAGCCCCCTTTATAAGTCCCATTCTTCGCTTCTCGGCATTGAGTATGTCATCAAGCGGATTGCGGGTATGGATCTCCTCATCGGGATCAATGGTTCTGGGCTGTATGGTCATATAATCCAGCTCTGCCGCTTCGATAGCAGCCTCAACATTGCCGCTGCGAAAACCCTCTATGAAGGTTATACGCTCCCTTGGCAGCCTGCTGAGCATCTCCTGCGCAAGAGGCGTTCTCGGAAGTCCGCCGATGTGTATGATCGTGATGTTGTAGCCTTTGTATACAAGTATGTCCGCAGCCGCAAAACAGTCACCACCGTTATTGCCCGTACCTGCAAGGAATACCACTGAGCAGTCCTCGGGCCGCAGCTTCGCCTCGCTGCGGCAGTAACCTTCGATAAGCTCCGAAAGCCTCTTTCCCGCGTTCTCCATAAGCTCCCGCTTTGATACTCCCAGCTTCTCAGAGCGTTCCTCTATACGCCCCATTTGCTTTGGTGTAACTATCTGCATTTAAAATACCTCCTATCGCGCATAATATGCGTTATTTATTTTCTTTCGTAAACATTTCCCGTCTGATCGTCTATCCACTTCAGCTGCGGATATTCGTCAAGAAGGTCTTCTCTGATATATATACTGTCTGTGTAGTCATCTTCGTCAAGTTTAAAGAAGTTCAGCATTTCTTTTCTCGCAACGGGAAGATACTTCACGCCCTCCAGCATCTCTTCACCATATACCTCATCTATAGGGCAGTAGCCTATTATGAAATCAGGCAGTCCTTTTTCACGCCAGCTTGCAAACACTGCTTCAACGTCCTCTTTGTACTTGTAGTGCATATACAGATCATCAGGACAGTCAACATTGAAGTTGATAAAGATGTTTTTGTCGAAATACGGCTGGATCATAGCTGCATCTCCCTGCACGTAAGTATAGTGCTGCTTTATTTCCCTGTGTTTGGAAGGGAGTTCAAGCTGCTGGAACATATACTTGTATTTATCTTCATCTTTTTCCTTTGTATCTACTTCCAATGCCTGCCATGCAGCAAGTATCTTCCTGTCCTCAAGGTGATTGTCCTTTATAAACTTTGCAGCCCATGTGAAGCCGCACTGCTTCTTTATATCATGAAATGAAGCAACACCACTGTAAACTATAGGCATTACCGCAAGAAATACTCCCAGTCCGACAGCAGCCTTTTTTATCAGTGCAGAATCTATACCTGCCCATATCTTCTTCATATATTCAGGAAACTCGATTTTTCCGTTTTCATCAAGCATAACCCAGAATATGAATATGTGCAGAAGTGCGCCTATACCAAGATGATATGCCGACATATACTTGAATACCATGAACAATGACATTAACAAATACGGCACGATGAACGTGAGAAGTTTCCTGTTTTTTGCTGTTATGGAGATAAGTGCTATCCACATTGCTATACCTATCGGCAGCTCCACATAAAATATCGCTGAGTATTCCTTCAATCCCGAAAGTCCTATCATAGTACCGCTCCAGCTCTCAAACGGGAATATAGATATCAGCTTGTAGCTTGTCAGGTTCAGCAATGTTATATCATTGTCCGAAGTAGGATAGTAGCAGTCCTCCGCAGGTATTATCATCAGTATGAGAACAACTGCGACGGCAAGTATCAGGCAGAGAGAATAGAATCTCCTGTCCTTCCAGAAAAGGTGCATCTTCTTGTTCCTGATGAGCTCCGCGATTATCTCGATAGTCCATGCTATACACAGTCCGCCTGCTATCATTATGCCGAATGCCGTCGACAGGCAAAGCAGTATAAGCGAAAGAACATACTTTAACGAGTGAGTATTGCGCTCTTTGTAGGTCATCGCCATAAGGAAGAATGCGATCATCGTTATCGAGTACGGGCGACTGTATATCCCGTAATGGAAAAAGAAAAAATACGTAAACGGCAGCAGATACTTCACAGGCTTCGGGAACGGTGCCTTGAATATGAGCAGTGCCATTGCCACCGTACAGAAGGTTATATTTATAGCCTTCAGCGTGATATCCACAGGTGCGCCGTTCTTCGCAAAGACCGAGAGTATAAGATGCCAGAGCGGCGGGTGTCCCTCATAATGCGGTACTACCGTAAACATATCCTTATACGACGCGCTTTTTGCTATCTGCCACGCCTGCGTCTCGTCGAACCAAAGCTCGTGGAAACAGCTGACGAATATCAGTCCCAAAGCATATACGGCAAGTACCGCAAGACCAGTCCAAAATCCTTTTTTATCATTTTTGCCTATCATAATACGCATCTACACTCCTATCATATTTTCCAATCATTTTCTTTCAAAAATGTTACCACTCTGATCGTCTATCCACTTCAGCTGCGGATACTCTTTGAACAGGTCTTCACGTAAATATAAACGCTCATAATATGTGTTGATATCAAGCTTATAAAACAAATTGTATTCCAACAGATACACCGGCAGATACTTTACACCGTCCAGTGTTTCTTCGTCATACACCTCATCTATAGGACAATAGTCTACTATGAGATCAGGCAGTCCCTTTTCACGCCAGCTTTCAAATACTGCGTCAGCGTCCTCTTTATACTTGTAGTGCATATAAAGATCATCAGGACAGTCAACATTGAAATTCATAAAAATGTTTCTGTCAAAGTATGGCAGGATCATCACAGGATCTCCCATAAGGTATGTCCTGTTTTCCAATACTCTACCATGTTTTGAAGGCATTTCAAGTACCTTGAACATATTGTCCGAAGCCAAACCGCTGTCAGCAGATTCATCATATGTGACATTCCATTTTGCCATTATCTTCCTGTCTTCAAGATGATTCTCCTTGATTATTTCGGCAAACCTGCTTATGCCGCACTCGCCCTTTATATCCATGTATGAAGCTCCGATACTGTATACTACAGGCATGATGCAGACAATTATCCCGATACCGCAGACAGCTTTGCGTATCAGCGGCGAATCAATGCTGTTTTTCATTTTCACAAAAATAGCAGGGAGCTGTATGCCTCCCTCCTGCTCTGCAATTATCCAGAATATGAATACATGAAACAATGAGCTTATACCGATATGATGTGCCGACATATAGTGGAATGACATAAAAGCCGTCATAATTATATACGGCACCAAAAATGTCATCAGCTTTCTGTTTTTCTTCGTCAGCAATATCAACGCAAGCCATAAAACAGTTCCGATAATAAGCTCGGCTGCAAGTACAGGTATATATTCCTTATCGCCGTCAAGACCGATCATAATGCCGCTCCAGCTCTCAAAAGGAAGTATCAGGAGCGTTTTGTAATGATCGGTATTCGTAAGCACCTCGCCGAGTGATCCTTTGTTTTCAATGCCGCCGTAATAGCAGTCCTCCGCAGGCGTTATCATCAGTATAAGCACTACAGCTATAACAAGTATCAGGCAGAGAGTATAAAATCTCCTGTCCTTCCAGAAAAGTTGCATCTCCTTGTTCCTGATGAGCTCCGCGATTATCTCGATAGTCCACGCTATACACAGTCCGCCTGCTATCATGATGCCGAACGCTGTAGTCATGCAGAACAGTATCATCGAAAGGATATATCTCAGCGGCTTGGTATTGCGTTCCTTGCAGGTCATCGCCATGAGGCAGAATGCGATCATGGTGATGGAGTACGGACGATTGTATATCCCGTAATGGAAAAAGAAAAAATACGTAAACGGCAGCAGATACTTCACAGGCTTCGGGAACGGTGCCTTGAATATGAGCAGCGCCATTGCCAACGTACAGAAGGTTATATTTACAGCCTTTAGCGTGATATCCACAGGTGCGCCGTTCTTCGCAAAGACCGAGAGTATAAGATGCCAGAGCGGCGAGTGTCCCTCATAATGCGGTACTACCGTAAACATATCCTTATACGATGCGCTTTTTGCTATCTGCCACGCCTGTGTCTCGTCGAACCAAAGCTCGTGAAAGCTGCTCACGAATATCAGTCCGACCGTGTAAAGTAAAAGAACAGCCATTCCTACAATGACTTCCCTTTTGCGAATCTCATCCCCCCCCATTCCGAAACTCCTTAAAGCTCCTTAGCTCTTAACCTTGCAGGAAGGAACTTGGTTATGTTCTCCAGCATTCTCTCATCAGGAGAAAACACAAGTCTCGCAGAGCCAACTGTCTCATCGTTGAAATCAGCATAATACTCGTGTGAAGCTATATTATCCGTCGCAAATATCACAGTCATATCCTCTGTCTCTTCAAGATCATCGCTGTACTTACCGAAAGCGGTGAACTGCCTTACATTGGTCGAGATCATCTCGCGGCGCTTCTTCTTTGCGATTATCTTGTCAACGTCAAGCTCTCCGTTGGTAAATGCGTACTCGTACTCAACATAGGTGTTCTGCACTATATTGAACGTTCCATAGCCCGATATCACCGCAAGCACAAGCCCTAACAGTGCCACCAGCGGATTTCTCAGCTGAAGCAGCGCAAGTACTGCGAGCGCAGCAGAGAATAGTATGCCTACCACTATCATCAGTACACGGCGCGTCTTATCGGACGAGGTCTCATTCTTTTTTACAAGCTGTTCAGCAAAATTATCCATTTTTTAACTCCATTTCATTTCTTATATTATAATTGTAATACTATAATATCACATTTTCCGTCAGATTGCAACAAAACCATTCAATTTTTTAATCGGCTTCATCTTTTTTTCACAAGTGTTATCTCTGATGAGACTTTTTTTCAAAAAGCACTTGATTTTTTTTATTTCTGCGTATATAATTAGTTTATAACCCGTTGACTGAGAGAGTAAGTTTGTGACAGTTTCCGCAGAGAGGAGCGAAAAGGTGCGAGCGCTCCGTAACTATGCATACCGAAGTTCACTCACGAGGGGCGGAGCGGAAGCGCCTGCCGAAAGGTTCGCGTTGTAGGCTGACGACGTAGGTCTGCGTTAAAGACAAGAGAGTGTCGGCTCTCCTGACCAAAGGTGGTATAAAAGCAAGGTTTAAGTCTTGTCCTTTAGGGCAGGACTTTTTTATTTAGTCACGACACATAATATTTGCAGCGGCTGATGCCCACATCAGCCCGTCCTTATGAACAACACCAACGGAGCGATGTGGGCATCGCCCCCCTACACACAAAATCATTCTGAGGTGAAACAATGAAAGAACAGCTTGAAAAAATCGAAGCGCTGGCTAAGCAGGAGCTCGAATCCTGCACCGAGATCAAGGCGCTGGACGACCTGAGGATAAAATTCCTCGGAAAAAAAGGTGAGCTCACCGCTATCTTAAAACAGATGGGTAAGCTCTCCGCAGAAGAAAGGCCTGTTATCGGTCAGCTCGCTAACAAGGTAAGAGCTGATATCGAAGAAGCTCTCGGCAGCAAGCTCGCTTCACTTAAAGCAAACGCTCAGGCTGCTAAGCTGGCAGAGGAAAAGATCGACATCACTCTCCCCGGTAAACACGCTCCATTCGGCAAGCTCCACCCACTTACAAAGGTAGAGAACGAGATCAGAGAAATATTCATCGGCATGGGCTTCAATATCGCTGACGGCCCCGAGATTGACGACGATTACCATGTATTCGAGGCTCTTAATCTCCCACCGGATCACCCTGCAAGAGATACTCAGGATACTTTCTATATCGAGGGCACTAACGAGACAGTCCTCCTCCGTACACAGACCTCTTCAGTACAGGTTCACGTTATGGAAAACCAGAAGCCACCTATCCGTATCATCTCTCCCGGTCGTGTTTTCCGTTCGGACGCTGTTGATGCTACTCACTCCCCTCTCTTCCACCAGATAGAGGGTCTCGTAGTTGACAAGGGCATCACAATGAGCGACCTCAAGGGCACTCTCGAAATGCTCATGAAGAAGCTCTATGGCAACGACTGCAAGCTCCGTTTCCGTCCTCACCACTTCCCCTTCACCGAGCCAAGCTGCGAAGTTGATATAAGCTGCTTCAACTGCGGCGGAAAGGGCTGCTCAATGTGTAAGGACGAGGGCTATATCGAGCTTCTCGGCGCAGGCATGGTTCACCCGAAGGTCCTTGAAAACTGCGGTATCGACCCTGAGGAGTATTCAGGCTTCGCATTCGGTCTCGGACTTGAAAGAATGGTAATGGGACGTTACGATATCAACGACCTCCGTCTCCTCTATGAAAACGATGTTCGCTTCTTAGAACAGTTCTGAGCATGGAACGCTACAGACAGGCACTTAAAAAAAGCTATTTGCCTCATATCATACTTATCCCTGTTATCGTTCTTGTAATAATATACTGCATAATAAAGCTCACATCTGTGGGAATGGATCTTGAAACGCTGTATGCCGAATGCTTGATATGGGTACTGCTTCTGTCAGTTGCTTTTCTCACATGGCTCAATATATTTCTGTACAGCAAAAGACTAAAAAAGCTGAAAGAGGTGCTTCCCCATATCGAAGACCTGCTTGAAAACTGTACGATATCATTTTATGACACGCATTTCTTTCTCAGCGAATTCTTCGTTACATTTGAGATACCTATAGCTGTCAGGTATGATGATATCGTTATTATTCGTCCGAAACAGGTTAAAAGAATACAAAACCACGAATTAACTGATTTTTCTTATATAAAGCTCGAATTACAAAGCGGAAAAAAGCTGACAATAAGAAAATTTGCCAAAAAGAATATATTCGGCAGCAAAAAAAGTTCAATGAAGAAAACAGGAAAGTATTCAATGAGACTGCAAAGCAGTTGAAAGAGCTCTGTCCTCATGCTAAATTCATCGAATATTGAATACACGAAAAGTATGATGATATTTCAAATAAATCGAAAGGAAAAAAGATATGAATTTATCTATGAAATGGCTCGGCGATTACGTTAAAGCCGATATGCCTATAAAGGATTTCTGCCACGCCCTCACAATGAGCGGCTCTAAGGTAGAATGCTACGAAAAAGAGGGAAGCAATATCTCCAACGTTGTAGTTGGTAAGATACTCTCGAAAGGCCCTCACGAAAACGCAGACGCTTTGTTCGTTTGTCAGGTGGACATCGGTACAGATGCTCCTATACAGATAGTTACAAACGCTAAGAACGTCAAGGAGGGCGACCTCGTTCCCGTTGCTCTTGACGGAGCTGTTCTCCCCGAGGGCAAAATAAAGAAGTGCAAGATGCGCGGAGTTGAGAGCTTCGGTATGTTCTGCGGACTCGATACTCTCGGTCTCACAGCTCATGACTTCCCATACGCAGACCCCGAGGGCGTTTTCGTCATCGAGGAGGACTGCAAGCTTGGCGAGGATATCCACACTGCTATCGGTCTCGACGATACTTCCGTTGAGTTCGAGATAACCTCAAACCGCCCGGACTGTCTCAGCGTTATCGGTCTTGCAAGAGAGACAGCCGCTACCTACGGCACTGAACTCAAGGTAAAAGCTCCCGAGTTCAAGGGCGTTGACGGCGATATAAACTCAATGCTCAAAGTTGATATCCACAACACGGAAAAGTGCCAGAGATACTGCGCAGGTATCGTTAAAAACGTAAAGATAGGTCCTTCTCCAAGATGGATGAGAGAGAGACTTCGTGCAAGCGGCGTTCGTCCTATCAATAACTTCGTTGATATCACAAACTACGTTATGCTCGAATACGGTCAGCCTATGCACGCTTTCGACCTCCGCTACGTTGAGGGAGCTCATATCAACGTCCGCAACGCTAAGAACGGCGAGAAGATCATGACCCTCGACGGCGTTGAGCGTGAGCTCACAGAGGATATGCTCGTTATAGCTGACGAGAAGAAGCCTGTTGCAGTTGCAGGTATCATGGGCGGCGAGTACAGCGGTATCATGGACGATACAACAACTGTTGTATTCGAGTCCGCTTACTTCGAGCCTACTCAGGTAAGACAGACCTCCAAGAAGCTCCGCCTTAAATCCGACGCTTCTGCTCGTTACGAAAAGGGCGTTGACAGACTTATCTCCATGACCTGCCTGAAGAGAGCCTTCGAGCTCGTTGAAGAACTCGGCGCAGGCGAAGTTCTCAACACTGTTATCGACTGCGATTATACTGACAAGACTCCTGCTACAGTTGATTTCAGCGCAGATTGGATAAACAATTTCCTCGGTACAGATATCTCCGAGGCTGATATGATAAAGTATCTCGAAAGACTTGAATTCAAGGTCGAGAACGGCAAGGTAATAGCTCCTTCATTCCGTATAGACATCGGCTGCAAGGCTGACGTTGCTGAGGAAGTTGCTCGTATCTACGGCTACAACAACATTCCTTCCACCGACTTCCGCGGAGTTGCAAGAGCTGAGTTCACTGAGGAGCAGAAGTTCGCTCGTACACTGAGAAATGCTGCCGTATCTCTCGGCGGCTACGAGATTGCTACCTACTCATTCGTATCCCCTAAGTACTTCGACAAGATAAAGCTCCCTGCTGACAGCAAGCTCCGCAAGGTAGTAAGAATTGTTAATCCTCTCGGTGAGGACACAAGCGTTATGAGAACTTCCACTATCCCTTCAATGCTGGACGTTCTCTCATTCAACTACAACAACCGCAACGACAAGGCTTGTCTCTTTGAGATCGCTAAGGAGTACCTCCCGGCTGAGGTCGAGAAGCCTTTCATCAACGGCGATACTCTCGCTAACAGCGGCAAACAGAAGCATAAGTACAATTACTCTCTCCCTGATGAGCCCCAGAGACTTACTATCGGTATGTACGGCGACGACGCTGACTTCTATACCCTCAAGGGCATGGTAGAACAGATACTCGACGAGCTGAAGATCAGCGATGTTGAGTATGTACGCGCAGGCGACTGCGATGAATTCGACGAGAAGTACGCTCTCCACCCGGGCAGAAGCGCTGTTATCATCAAGGACGGTGCTTACCTCGGCATCATGGGCGAAGTTCACCCTGACGTTCAGGAAACTTACGAGATCGGCGTAAAGACTTATGTTGCAAAGCTCAATATCCCCGAGCTCATGGCTGCTGCCGCAAACAAGATCACATACCAGCCGCTTCCTAAGTTCCCTGCTACTACCCGTGACCTCAGTCTCCTTGTTGACGAGGATACACCTGTTGCAGAGCTTGAAAAGGCTATCAAGGGCGCTGTCGGAAAGATACTCGAAAAGGTTACTCTCTTCGACGTTTACCGCAGCGACGACATGAAGAAGAACGGCAAGAAGAGTATCGCTTACTCTATCTCTATGCGCTCACACGACGGCACTCTCACCGATGAGCAGGCTGACGGTGCTATGAAGCGCGTTCTCAAGGCTCTCAACGCTATCGGTGCAGAGCTCAGAGGCTGATAAAATGCACGACAATATAAAAAAAGCACTGCTGCCTGTCCCCGAGGACGGGCAGCTCGTGCTTATACGCGAATATATCCCCGATGCAGTTATCGACCTGCGCTATGCAACTGCCAATAACTTCACGGGTAAGGTGATATACAAAAGCCCCGAAGCTTATCTCTGCTACGGGACCGTTAAAAAGCTCATGGCTGTTCAGAATGAACTGAAAAAACACGGCTTGAAGCTGGTCATATGGGACGCTTACAGACCTATGGAAGCTCAGTTCAGGCTCTGGGAGGTCTGTCCTGACCCTGATTTCGTAGCCGACCCACGCAAGACCATAACTGCTCATGCCCGCGGAAATACCGTGGATATAAGCCTTGTCCGCACAGACGGCTCACCTGTTGCTATGCCTTCGGAGTTCGACGACTTCTCGTCACGCGCAAACAGAGACTACACCGATACTCCCGAAGAAGCAAAGAAGAATTCCCTGCTTCTCGAAAAGATCATGGCTGAAAACGGCTTTGAAGGACTGCACAGCGAGTGGTGGCACTACTTCGACAAAGACGAGTATCAGCTGACCGATACTGTGGAAATGCTCTGATATCAGATGATAATACCGCTGAAATGGTCTATCTCATGCTGGATTATCTCCGCCTCGAAATCGCGGAAAATCCCACGGCGGCGCTTGAACTTCTTATCGAGGTACTCAACGGTGATAATCTTATGGCGAGTAACGCTGCGAACTCCCGTAAGCGAAAGGCAGCCCTCCTCGGTATCGTAAGTCTCCTTGGACTTATCCACTATCTTAGGATTTATCATTGCCACGTACTCGTCACCGATGAGGGCTACGAGTATGGTCTTGTGAACTCCTATCATGTTTGCAGCCATACCCACACAGCGCTCCTCGTTGGCTTTCACTGTGTCGAGCAGGTCGCGGACGGTCTGCATATCGGCTCTTGTGGCAGGCTCTGACTTGATGCAGAGAACTGCCTCGTCTCTTACTATTTCCTTTATCACGGTAACTATCCTTTCAGTTTTTGTTTTATCATAGCATATATAATGCTTACTGTCAAGTTTTGTAAAAAGTCGAATCAGCTATGAAAGGGATTCCAAAGGGACTTTGTTCCTTTGGCGGAGTCCAGAGGCGGCGTCTCTGGCGGGTTTGGGCAGCGCCCAAAATACGCAAAGCGCTTCGCAAAGGGTGAATTTTAAAACAGTCCAGTGGACTGTTTTAAAAGAGGGAACGCCTTGCAAGTGAAGGCGTTCCCTTAATAAATCAAATTTTCCTACAAGCTGAACGCCGCACTTTTGGTGCGGCGTTGTTTTTACTTTATGCCAACGAACTCCTTGAAGTTGCCTGAGAATATCTTTCGGTTCTCATCTTCTGTAAAGCCTAACTTCAAAAAGCGCATAAGCTCGTCATCATGGCTCCACATTGGGAAATCAACTCCGAAGAAGCAGTTCTCGACACCGTATTTGCGCACAATTCCTGCGGCTCTTTCAGGAGTGAGGAACGCAAGCGAACTGCTGACATCGAATTTTACGTTCTCCAGATCTGCAAGGCACTCCTCCGCAGCGTCCCACTGCTGATAACCGCCAAGATGAGCAGCTATAAGCTTGAGCTTCGGGAAATTTTCGTGTATCCTCTTTATACGCTGAGGAGCCGAATAGTCATATCTCGCATCTCCGCAGTGTATAAGCAGCGGAAGATCTTCGCCCATAAGCTCATAGATCCTGAAGGCTTCAGGCGAATCCGCATTGAACTTCTGAAAATCAGGGTGCAGCTTTACACCGTGAAGTCCGAGTTCCCTTATCTGCTTTATATCAGCTTCAAGATCCTCGGAATCGGGATGAGTAGTTCCAAATCCGTAAAAGCAGCTGTGTGCTGCACATTCACTTGCTATAAAATGATTGATATTATCTGTCTGACGAGGTGTAGTTGCGGTTGAGCAAACAAGGTACAGACTAACGCCTATCTTGCTGCCTGATTCGATGAGTTTCTCACTCATGCCCATACCGCTCATTGGGAGTTCATAAAAGTTTCCGATACTATCAGTAGCTATTTCAGCTATTTTTTCAGGGAAAATATGAGCATGAGCATCTATTATCTCATATTTTTCGTAAACCTCAGGGGTCATATCAACATCTCCTAAAAACAAATTCAAGACTAATTATACCTTATTAATATATTTTTGTCAATCACATCGCAGATAAAAGTCAGTATGTTAGTCAAAGTAAACTATCGCAATCCTAATAATACAAACACAGCCCCGAACCGACTTGCTGACCGATACGGGGCATTATAGTTTAAATCAAACATCATTCACAGATGCTATGTTATTTTTCATTATCACATTTGTTGCTGAAATGAAGAAAAGAAAGGATTCCTATAGGCAAAAAATACACACACCACGCTATAAGAGCCAAATTTCCGCCGTTGCTGTCGCCGCCGGACGACATTTTTGAGAACATTCCTGTTATTGGCATAAACGTGCAGCTAAAATATAACACGCCGTGTATCATCATAAGAGCTTTCAGCCACTTGTCCGCCTTTCTCTCTGACTTCATCGAAAGTCCTGTGAAGAAAGTAGAAAGAGCCATCATACCGTATCCGAGGAGGTCATAGTAGAAGATAAGTCCCAAATTGCCGAAGTTCAGAAGTTTTGCCGCCTGTTCGTTAAGCTGGTCGTTTTTTACCGTGGTCAGCTGTGAAAAATAAACGAGCATAATAAACACGCTATACACCGTCGCAAGGGTCAGACCGATATTCGCAACAACTTTGCGTTCGTTTTCGCACTCATAATGCAGACCTGCCGTCATCATGATAAAACCTATCGGCAGTATGAGGCAGACAAAGAAGCTGCCCATATCATAATTGATTATCCGAAATACTGCAAAAATAAAAACCGTCACTGTTGTTATCGCCGAGCCGACTTTGGGTATTATCTTGTTCATATCCATTTTATTTCTCCATAAATACTGCAACTCTTATTAATTATCAATGTTTCAATTAAAGAGCTATAATGCTCTACACCGTGCATGAAGAATTCTTATTATATATACATTTTCCCCACCAAAGGCGGGGAAAATAAATATGATCGTCTGTTATTTCAAAGCAAAATATTTCTCAGAGCAGTGTAATGCCGTTAGCTGCACACTTTTCGATCATTTCATCAGACCATATCGAGGACTGTACTTCGCCGATATGTGCCTTTTTAAGAAGAAGCATACAAAGTCTTGACTGACCGATGCCGCCGCCGATAGTCAGCGGAAGTGTGCCATCTGCTATCATCTGGTGGTACTTGTACTGCATTCTGTCCTCAGCACCGCATTCAGCAAGCTGCTTTTTAAGTGAATCCGCATCAACACGGATACCCATAGAGGATACCTCCAGAGAATCATCAAGAGTTTCGTCCCAGAAAAGGATATCACCGTTGAGTGACCAGTCGTCGTAGTCAGGAGCTCTTCCGTCGTGCTTTTCGCCGCTTGAAAGCTTTCCACCGATACCCATAAGGAATACCGTACCGTGCTCCTTGGTTATAAGACGCTCACGCTCATGACCTGTTTTGTCGGGATACATATCCTCAAGCTCCTGAGTGGTGATGAAGTAAGGCTCATCGCATATCTTGCCTGCTATCTGAGGATAGCGGAGACTTACCTTGCGCTTTGTGTAAGCTATAGCTTTTACTATAGACTTAACAGCATCTTTCAGGAAGTCGATATTTCTCTGCTCGCGTGTGATGACCTTTTCCCAGTCCCACTGGTCAACAAAGATAGAGTGAGTATTGTCTGTATCATCATCGCGGCGGATAGCGTTCATATCTGTATATATACCCTCTCCTGCACCGTAGCCATAACGATAGAGAGCCATACGCTTCCACTTGGCAAGCGACTGAACTACTTCTGCTTCTGCGGCGATCTCCTTGATATCGAAATCCACCTTGCGCTCAACGCCGTTGAGGTCGTCATTTATACCGCTGCCCTTTTTAACAATAAGAGGAGCTGTTACTCTGTCCAGAGTAAGTGCAAAAGAGAGAGCCTGCTGGAATACGTCCTTGATGTACTTGATTGCGTGTTGAGTTTCTCTGAGTGTGAGGGCTGATTTATAGCCCTCCGGGATATACAGCGATCTTGACATAATTAATCACTTTCCTTTACTTGATATTTTATACAGAAAGCAGCGCCATTGATGCTCTCTGTTGCTGTACGTTTTGGAGTAGGTAACGCCGTCCCCGACGTTCCAATATAAATTATTGTTTTTGCGGAACGCCGAGGGCGGCGTTCCCTACATAGTCATTACGTTAAATTATCTGATAGAACCTACTGTTCTCGGGAACAGTATTACGTCACGGATATTTGCCATGCCTGTTGTGTACATGATAAGTCTCTCAAAGCCGAGACCGAAGCCGCCGTGAGGTACTGAGCCAAACTTTCTGAGGTCGAGGTAGTCGCTGTAGAGGTCGAGGTTCATCTTTCTCTCGTTCATAGCAGCGATAAGCTTCTCATAGTCAGCCTCACGCTCGCTGCCGCCGATGATCTCGCCGACACCCGGTACAAGGAGGTCAACAGCTGCAACTGTCTTTCCGTCGGGGTTCTGCTTCATGTAGAAGGACTTTATCTCCTTCGGATAGTCTGTAACGAATACAGCCTTCTTGAATACCTTCTCGGAAAGGTATCTCTCGTGCTCTGTCTGGAGGTCGCAGCCCCACTCTACAGGGTATACGAAGTTCTCGCCCGATTTCTTGAGAAGGTCGATAGCCTCTGTATATGCTACTCTTGCAAAGTCGTGGGAGATGAGCTCTTCAAGACGTGCAATAAGTCCCTTTTCAAAGTGTGCGTCGAAGAACTTCATATCATCAGGACAGGTATCAAGGAGCTTGCGGATAACGAATTTAAGCATATTCTCAGCGATCTCGATAACGTCATCGAGTTCTGCGAATGCTACCTCAGGCTCAACGTGCCAGAATTCAGCAAGGTGCTTAGGAGTATTGGAGTTCTCAGCTCTGAATGAAGGTCCGAATGTGTATATCTTACCCATAGCCATTGCAGCCATTTCGCCTTCGAGCTGTCCTGATACTGAAAGTCCGGCCTTTCTGCCGAAGAAGTCGTTAGCGTAGTACTCTTCCTCGTTCTTGTAGTCCTTGCTGTAACCGATAGTTGTTACCTGGAACATCTCACCTGCTCCCTCACAGTCGCTGCCTGTGATAAGAGGAGTATTTACATATACATAGTTGTGTGTCTGGAAGTATTCGTGGATAGCTGCCGCGAGTACAGAACGTACTCTCCATACAGCGTTGAATGTGTTCGTTCTGCCTCTGAGGTGAGGGATAGTACGAAGGAATTCAAGTGTATGGCCCTTCTTCTGGAGCGGATAGTCTGTAGGAGCATCACCGAGAATAGTGATACCGTCAGGAAGTGCGTTTATCTCAACAGTCTCGTTTCTGCCCTCAACAGCTGTACCTGTTACCTTTACGGACATACCAACTCTTGGCTCTTTGTAGTCGCTGTCGCCCTTGTCAACAACGACCTGGATATTTTTAAGCGAAGTTCCGTCGTTTACTTCAACGAATGCTACGCTCTTGGAGTTACGTGATGTACGTACCCAGCCGCATACAGTTACCTGCTTACCTACATAGTCCTTTGTGGAGATTATCTCCTTGACATCAATGTGCTTCATAAATAAATTTCCTTTCATTATATAAATATGTGCACAGGACGAGCAGGAATACAAAAAGCCCCGTCCTGAAACTACAGGACGGGGCATAATACCCGTGGTGCCACCTGAATTACCGCAAAAGCGATCACTTTTGAGCCGCTGTAACGTGCGGAATACGTCGCCCCTACT
>NZ_JAILNU010000015.1 GCF_024691275.1 Ruminococcus sp.
TAAGGATGCAGCGCTTACGAGTCAGCTTCAATTCACGATATATAAGCGATCTGTAAAGTTTCATTATGACCACTCCTTTGTGTCACGGTGTACATAGTAGAGCATGATATCGTCAAGGCTTGCAGGGTCTATCACGCAGTCGCTGTATTTGTAGGAGGCATTTTCACGGTCATTTACCATGACCTCTGCACCGAAATTGTTTGTGCGAACGCTGACAATATCCTCAGCGTCGATCTCTTGTATCTTGTCTTTGTCGCATTTGAGGATACCGTGCTTCTCGATAATTTCATCCTTGTAGCCCGTCAGCAAGATCTTTCCCTTGTCGATGAATGTCACCATATCCGCTATCTTTTCAAGGTCAGAGGTGATATGCGAGGACATGAGTATTGAGCGCTCGCCGTTTTGCAGATATTCCATGAAAATGTGCAGGATCTCGTCGCGCACAACGGGGTCAAGACCTGTTGTTGCTTCGTCCATGACAAGAAGCTCCGCATTGTGCGACAGGGCGCAGGCAATCTGTAATTTCATCTTCATACCCTTTGAAAACTGCCCGATCTTCTTTTTCATCGGAAGCTGAAAACGCTCGATGTACTTCATATAGGCAGAGTTGTCCCATTCTGGATACATACCCTCAAATATCTTTGCCATATCCTTTGCATTGAACACATCATGGAACGGCAGCTCGTCAAAGACTACCGCTATTCGCTTTTTTATCGCAGTTTCGTCCTTGATATGGTCAAGACCGAGCAGACGTATCTCACCACTGTCAATATCCGTGATATGCAGCAGACTGCGGATAGTTGTGGTCTTTCCTGCACCATTTTGCCCGATAAAGCCCATGATACAGCCCTTCGGCACATCAAAGCTGATATTATCCAGCGTAAAACCGTCATATTTTTTGGTAACGCCCTTGATTTCAATGGCATTTTCGTAATCGTTCATGTTATTCCCCTCCGTTTACAAGGTCGAGCAATTCGTGAAGCTCCTCCATCGTGACGCCTGCCTTGCGCGCCGTATCGCCTGCCTCCATGAGCAGGGCTTCGATACGCTTGATCTGCTCCTCCCGGTAAAGCTCCAGATTCTGCGCCTTGACGAATGAGCCTTTACCCGTGTAGCTTTCAATAAAGCCGTCACGTTCAAGCTCCTCATAGGCACGTTTTGTTGTCATGAAGCTGATACGGAGTTCTGTTGCCAGAATTCGCATAGAGGGCAGAGCTTCGCCCTCTTTCAGCTTTCCCTCCAGTATCAGCGTTTTGATCTGGTTTGCGATCTGCAAATAGATCGGCTCACCCGATGCGTTGCTGATGTTGATATTCATAATTCGTGTACACTCCTTCGGGGTCAAGGCTCTCACAGCATTTGCAACTACCGTTAAAGTCTAAATTGTATAACTTCTATGTATACAATTATAGCAGGTACGTTACAGTTTGTCAAGGGGGTTTTGGAAAATAATAAAAAAACAGGAAGATACCTCTAAATGAAGTATCTTCCTGTTTGATTGTTATAGCCCACTGTATAGGTCTTTTATTATAGCTCTAAAACTTCTATATTAGCGCAGACTTTTGTGCGCCACTGCTTTTTTTATTTGTTATGCGGACGATCAATGCCCGTCCCTGAGCTGATATTCTCAGCCGCGTAGCTCTGCTCCGATAGCATTGAGAGCCTTCAGAACGCGCTTCATAGCACCGTCAGCCTGCTCGTCGGTGAGTGTACCCTCATGTGAACGCATGGAGATAGAGTAAGCGATACTCTTCTTGCCGTTCTTCTTCATATCGTCACTGCGGTATACATCGAAGAGAGTTACTTTTTCGAGTATCTTGCCAACTGCGCCCTTGATAGCCTTTTCAAGCTCTGCAACAGGCATATCCTCGTCAACAAGGAGACTGAGGTCACGGGTAGTTGCAGGGAACTTAGGCAGCGGCTGATATGTTATCTTGTCGGCAGCAGCCTCCATAAGCTCTGGGATATTGAGCTTTGCAATGTAGGTCTTTACGCCTATCTCGTAAGTTTCCTGTACATCAGGGTGAACTTCGCCCATGATACCGAGATACTTGCCGTCCTTTATGATAACTGCGCTTCTGCCTGGGTGGAGAGCGTACTTCTCGTCGAATTCATCGCAGTCATTTGCGCGGATATACTCAACGTCATCTATTTTGAGCTCTGCAAGGAGCTGCTCTACCATGCCCTTGAGGGTGTAGAAGTCAGCGTCACCGCCGTACATACCGATAGTAAGTCTCTGAGGCTCGTCAGGGAGCGAATAGTTGTACTTGTGCTTCTGCTTGCCGCTGTTAGCGAGAGTATCGCCGTTGATAAATGGCTTCTCGACCTCAGCAGGGAGGTACTCCTTAGCTATCTCAAAGAGGCAAGCCTTGTCGTTGCGGTTGTTGTAGTTGAATGAGAGAACGTCCAGCATTGAAGGAATAGTAGATGTTCTCATAACGCTTGTGTCCTCACCGAGAGGATTAACGATCTTTACGACCTTGCGGAGCTTGCTGTCAGCAGGGAGCTTTATCTTGTCGAAATACTTAGGAGATACGAAAGAGTAGGTAGCTATCTCATATCCGCCCAGAGAAACAGCAGCATTTCTGAGAGTACGTGCGAACTTCTGCTCCTCTGTGAATTCAGCTCTTGCAACGCCGCGGAAATCAGTTGAAGGAATGTTGTTGTAACCGTAGATACGTGCAACTTCTTCAGCAATATCAGCCTTGCAGCCGATGTCTATTCTGAATGAAGGAGCTATTACCTTGCCGTCAGCAAAAGTGAATTCAAGACGTCCGAGGTACTCTTTCATTTTTTCCTCAGAAATATCAGTGCCGAGGAAATTGTTTATCCACTCAGGGTCAAATACGACCTCAGAAGGCTTGAATGCGGAGTGGTCGCAGTCTATTACAGTGTTTACGACTTCGCCTGCACCAAGAAGCTCAACAAGTTCAAAAGCTCTTTTAAGGCAAGTCATTGAGATGCATGGATCAACGCCCTTTTCATAACGTGAAGAAGCGTCAGATTTGAGTTTGAGCTTCTTTGAAGTCTGTCTTACCTGAGAAGGCTCAAAGTAAGCGGACTCGAATACAACTGTTGTAGTATCGTCCATGATACCGCTGTACTCTCCGCCCATGATACCTGCAACGGCTACTGGCTTTTTCTCGTCAGCAATAACGAGCATATCAGAAGTAAGCTCACGCTCAACACCGTCAAGAGTCATGATCTTCTCGCCGTCAACTGCATTGCGGACGTTTATATGTGCTCCCTCAACATAGCGGAGGTCAAAAGCGTGCATAGGCTGACCATATTCAAGCATTACATAGTTTGTAATATCAACAAAATTGTTTATCGGACGAACACCGCTTGCACGAAGTCTCTCTCTCATCCAACGTGGTGAAGGACCAATTTTAACGTTCTTTACGATACCTGCACAGTATCTTGGACAAGCCTTTTCGTTATGGATGTCAACTTTGAGGAAGCTGTTAACATCGCCCTCAACTCCCTTGAACTCAGGAGCTTTTACTGTGAGCGGGAGGTCATATGTAGCAGCTGTCTCTCTTGCAAGACCGATAACGCTTAGACAGTCAGGTCTGTTAGAAGTTATCTCGAACTCAACTGATGTATCGTCAAGACCGATAGCAGAGTGGATATCCTGTCCGAGCTGGCATTCCTCTTCGATAACGAAAACGCCCTCAGGATCAGCGTATGGGAAATCGTGAGCAGTAAGACCGAGGGTATCAAGTCCGCAGAACATACCGAAGCTCTCGACTCCACGCATCTTGCACTTCTTTATCTTGCCCTCAGGGAGAACAGCACCGTCAAGAGCAACAGGAACGAGGTCGCCTTCCTTGACATTCTTAGCGTTTGTAACTATCTGTATAGGAGCATCAGCGCCGATATCCACCTGA
>NZ_JAILNU010000022.1 GCF_024691275.1 Ruminococcus sp.
TCAGGTGGAAGAATTTGCTGTTAATTATGCTAAATGGCTTTATGAGCATAAATTGGACGGACGTCATAGAATCAATATAGTCAAGGATATGGATGTTACACAAATAACATATGGAGAAATATCGGATATCTATGATTATGACAATTATTTAGGATTTTATGATTTCCTTTTTGATTCAAGCAAAAAAAACATCCTACAATGTGAGCATTTAAATGGAAATCGAGCGCAACATGATTATGCTGTCGAAGAATATTTTAATAATTAATAAAGGAGTATGTTTAAATGTTACTAAATGGAGAATACATTGAAAAATTATCAGATGAAGAATTATGCATGATTGAACAGTTAACCTATCTTGATGAAATGGTTGCAGCCTCTTACAATTCTTAGCTCTAAGTTCTTAGTTCATAGTTCTTGATTTTTCGTCTTGACAAATACTGCAATATCGTGTATAATAATAACATATCTAAAGGCGATGATGAAGAGGAGTACGTGAGATACCCGATTTTCAGAGAGCTGCCGCGCGGTGAAAGGCAGTATGAGGGCTTGCGGAAGTAGCTTCGGAGCTTCGTGTGCCAACGGCTTGTGCTCAGTAGTATGCGGCGTGATCCTCACGTTACAGGGGAAGAAGCTTGCAGGCTTCGCAGAGTGCGGGAGAAAACTCCCGAATTCAGGTGGTAACACGGACTTTAGTTCGCCCTGAACCTTAGTGGTTCGGGGCTTTTTTAATTCGGAATTATGAGAGAAAGTTTATTTGTTCCTGTAAGAGAACACCTTGATTCCGAATTCTACACTCCGAATTCCTAATTTAACTGACTGAAAGGAAGATCTGAATGGCAAAGGAACTTGCTAAGGCATATAATCCTAAGGACTTTGAGGACAGGATATATGCTGCTTGGAATGAAAAGGGCTGCTTCCGTGCAGAGGCTGACCCTAAGAAAACACCGTACACTATTGTTATACCCCCTCCGAACATCACGGGACAGCTCCACATGGGTCACGCTCTTGACGAGACTTTACAGGATATCCTTATCCGCTGGAAGCGTATGAGCGGCTACAGTGCACTGTGGCTCCCGGGTACAGATCACGCTGCTATCGCTACAGAGGCTAAGATAGTTGAGGCTATGCGCAAGGAAGGCGTTACTAAGGAAGACCTCGGTCGTGAGGGCTTCATGAAACGTGCATGGGAGTGGAAGAAGCAGTACGGCGGTCGTATCGTTGAACAGCTCAAAAAGCTCGGTTCTTCCTGCGACTGGTCACGCGAGCGTTTTACTATGGACGAGGGCTGCTCAAAGGCTGTTAAGGAAGTATTTATAAAGTACTACGAAAAAGGTCTCATCTACAGAGGTGAGCGTATAATAAACTGGTGCCCTAAGTGCCGCACATCTCTTTCCGACGCTGAGGTAACCTACGAGGATCAGGCAGGTCATTTCTGGCATCTCCGCTATAAGATCAAGGACAGCGACGGCTACCTTGAACTGGCTACAACACGTCCTGAGACACTCCTCGGCGATACAGCTGTTGCTGTAAATCCTAAGGACGAGCGCTATACAGACCTGGTCGGCAAGACAGTTATCCTTCCTATCGTTCACAGAGAGATACCTATCGTTGCCGATGACTACGTTGAAATGGACTTCGGTACAGGCGTTGTTAAGATAACTCCTGCTCACGACCCTAACGACTTCGAGGTAGGTCTCCGCCATAATCTGCCCGTTATAAACGTTATGAACGACGATGCTACTATCGTTGACGATTATCCTGCATATGCCGGTATGGATCGCTACGAGGCAAGAAAGAAGATCGTTGAAGACCTCGAAAAGGAAGGCGCTCTCGTTAAGATAGAGGAGTACAGCCATAACGTTGGTACCTGCTACCGCTGCGGTACAACTGTTGAGCCAAAGGTCTCCACACAGTGGTTCGTTAAGATGAAGCCCCTTGCAGAGCCTGCTATCAAGGCTGTAAAGAACGGCGATACAAAGTTCGTTCCCGAGCGTTTCGACAAGATATACTTCCACTGGCTCGAAAATATCAAGGACTGGTGTATCTCGCGTCAGATCTGGTGGGGACATCAGATACCTGCATTCTACTGCGATTCATGCGGCGAAATGGTCGTAACAAAGGAGAGCAGTGCAGTTTGTCCTAAGTGCGGAAAGCCTATGAGACAGGATCCTGATACTCTCGATACATGGTTCAGTTCTGCACTCTGGCCGTTCTCAACACTGGGCTGGCCTGAGAATACAGAAGACCTCAAATACTTCTACCCAACAAATACTCTCGTAACAGGCTATGATATCATCTTCTTCTGGGTTATCAGAATGATGTTCAGCGGTCTGGAGAACATGGGAAAAGTTCCGTTCGATACGGTTCTTATCCACGGTCTGGTTCGTGACTCGCAGGGACGCAAGATGTCCAAGTCGCTGGGCAACGGTATCGACCCTCTCGAAGTTATCAGCGAGTACGGTGCTGACGCTCTCAGATTCATGCTCGCTACAGGCAACTCGCCGGGAAATGATATGCGTTATATCGACGACAAGGTAAAGGCTGCCCGTAACTTCGCAAACAAGCTCTGGAACGCTTCACGTTTTATCATGATGAATCTCCCCGAGGACTTCGAGTTCAAGGGACTTCCAACAGAGCTTGAGCTTGAGGACAAGTGGCTCGTAAACAAGTTCAACCAGCTTGCTAAGGAAGTGGGCGAGAACCTCGACAGATACGAGCTCGGCGTTGCTTCACAGAAGATATACGACTTTATCTGGGACGTATTCTGCGACTGGTACATTGAGCTCACAAAGCCAAGAATACAGGCAGGCGGCGAGACAATGGCAAAGGCTCAGGCTGTTCTTGTATGGGCTATGCAGGGTATGCTGAAGCTTCTCCACCCATTCATGCCGTTCATCACTGAGGAGATATGGCAGGTTCTCAACAATGAGAAGTCTATGATAATCCTCGAAAAGTATCCTACTTATGATGCTTCTATCGACTTCGCTGCCGAGGAAAAGGCTTTCGAGAAGATAATCTCAGCTATTAAGGCTGTAAGAAATACACGTACAGAAATGAACGTACCGCCGTCGGTAAAGGCTAAGCTCTTCATCGAGACTGCTGACAAGGAGCTCTTTAACTCATGTGCAGTATTCTTCGAGAAGCTTGCTTCCGCTTCCGCAGTTGAGACAGGTGACCAGTTCGATATCCCCGATTCTGCAAACGCAGTTACAGACTCCGCTCGTATCTTTATCCCTATGGACGAGCTCGTTGACAAGGAGAAGGAGATAGCTCGTCTCGAAAAGGAAAAGGCTAAGGTACAGAAGGACATCGACTTCCTCAGCGGAAAGCTCAATAATCAGGGCTTTATCGCAAAGGCTCCTGCACAGCTTATCGACGCTGAAAAGGCAAAGCTTGCAAAGGCTGAGGAGAAAATGGCTAAGATAGAGCAGTCTATCGCAGCATTCAAAAAGTAAGCTATATCACAAAAGGGCGGCATCTGCCGCCCTTATATTTTTCATCTGGATACAGAAAAGCTCCCGTTCAGGGAGCTTTTTCCGCTTATTGAAAGAAGAATTATATGAAAGGAAAATATCAATCTTTGTTGTCAGCATCGTCTTCTTCATCGTCGGCATCTTCGCCGAGGATATTGTCCATGATGTCCTTTTTGTCTTTGCGTGAGCTGTCAGCAGGCTTCTTTATCTTTTCGTCTTCCTCAGCCTTTTTGTCCTCAGCTTCGTCGGACTTGTTTTCCTTGTCAGCCTTCTTGCTGTCCTTGTCCTTCTTGGTATCATCTTTTTCGTCATCTTCAGGCTTTTCTTCGCGTTTCTGCTCGTCGAGAGTTACCTTTACAGTCTTTTCGTCACCGTCTCTTATGAGCTTGATCTCTACTGTTTCGCCGGCGGAGTATTTGTTCTTCTCAGCTGTGAGCTCAGCACCGGTTTTGACTTTTTTGCCTTCGATCTCAACGATGATATCGCCCTTGCGGATACCTGCCTTGTCAGCAGCACTGCCATCGGAAACTGAGTATACATATATGCCGACAGGAAGATCATACATCTTGGAAACTGTCTCTGTAACGTCCTGACAGCTGATACCGAGCTGCGGCTTGCCTGTAACATAGCCGTATTTCATAAGATCATCAATGATAGATGATGTGAGGTTTGAAGGGATAGCAAAGCCGATACCCTCGATAGAAGCTCCTGATGATGCGTAAGATGAGGACATCTTTGAGGAATTGATACCGATGACCTGACCGTACTTATTGATAAGCGGTCCGCCTGAGTTACCTGAGTTGATAGCGGCATCAGTCTGGATAAGATTCATTGCCTTGTCGTTGATGGTGATATTACGGTCAAGACCTGAGATCATACCGCCTGTAACTGTATTTTTAAGGTCAAAGCCAAGCGGGTTGCCGATAGCGATAACCGACTCGCCAAGCTTGAGTTCGTCGCTGTTGCCGAATTCAGCAGCTGTAAGACCTTCCTCGTCGATCTTGATGACTGCAAGATCACAGTCAACATCATACTCTATAACCTCTGCATCGTAGGTCTTGTCGCCTTCTGTAATTACCGAAACGCTGTCTGCAAGACCTGCGCCGTATTCACTGTCAAATATAACATGGGCATTTGTTACGATATAGCCGTTTTCAGATATGATAACACCTGTGCCTGTTCCCGAAAAGTTGTTTGATGAAGGCATACTGCTTCCGCCAAAGTCAAAGCCAAAACCAAAGTCTGAGAAACTGTTGCGAGCGTTTTCAACTGTGAAAGAAGATTCAATACCAACTACTGATGGAAGTAACTTTTCAACGATCTCTTCTGTAGAGAGCTCATTGCCCGTTGTCTTTTTTGTATTTATTATGCTTACGTTCTGAGCATTGAGCGTATCGCTGCTCTCTCTCTTTGCAGATGCTTTGACAGAATCTTTCTCGCTGCTCTCAGATGAAGAAGATGTTCTGAAAACGTTTTCACCTGCGAACTGGCGGTATGCTCCGATAGAACCTGCTGATACGAGTGCCATTGCCATTATGAAAGCAGCAGCTTTTATGCCGCGGTGCTTCTTTGGCTGCTTCTGTGCATTAGCATCAGTGCTGAAACCTGTGTAAACCTCATTATTGTTCTGAGCCTGCTGCTCGTTATTGTTATTATAGTTATATTCATTCATATTGTTCACTTTCCCTTTCAAATTTATTTGTATCTGAGGTTCTCCCTCAGCCTGTGATTATATTATATTGGGGATATGTGAAATTAATTTGCGATAATTGTATTGTTTTAAGGAAGTTTGTGTGTAATTTTTTTCACAATACACGATGTTATGTGAAAAGTGCGTTAAAACAGTGAACGATTCTCCTCGGATTTGTGTTTTTTGTGCTTGCATTATTCTGTCAGTTATGATATAATAAAAACATTATATATAAGGAAAGGAATTATATGGACAGTTCAGATATATGGAAGATAGTTCTTGTCATTGCTATGATGATCTTCTCAGCACTCTTCTCGGGAACTGAGACAGCTTTTTCCAGCGTGAACAAGCTCCGCCTTAAAAATTATGAGGCACAGGGCAGCAGAAAGGCAAAAAAGGCACTTAAACTGGCAAACCGCTTCGATGAGGTGCTCACGGCAGTTCTTATAGGTAATAATATAGTGAATATAGCTACTTCATCGGTGAGCACCATCGTTTTCATAAAGCTTATCGGAAGCAAGGGGGCAGCGGTATCCACTATAGTTGTAACAGTGCTTGTGCTGATATTCTGTGAGGTGCTTCCGAAGTCATACGCAAAGAAGAATGCCGAGAAACTGGCGCTCGCCTTTGCAGGACCGCTCTCGTTCCTTGTCATGTTGTTCAAGCCCTTTGTGTGGCTGCTGAATAAACTCTCGTCGGCTGTTGCCAAAGGTGATGACGCTCCAAGCGTTACCGAGGACGAGCTGAAGTATATGATCGACGAGATCGAGGAGCAGGGTGTTATTGAGGAGCAGGAGAGCGAACTCGTTAAGAGCGCTCTGGAATTTGACGAGATAACCGTCAACGAGATACTTATTCCCCGCGTAAAGGTCATAGGTGTTGAGATGAGCTCGACTATCGACGATATAAAAGAGCTTTTCAGCAGCGAGATGTATTCGCGTCTGCCGATATATGAGAAAAGTCTCGATAATATCAAGGGTATCATCACAAATAAGGCTTTTTTCAAGATGCTCGTTGAGGGCGGAAGCGATATCACCGAGATCATTCAGGAAGTACCGCATATCGCCGATACAAAACTGATAAGCGAGGCTATGCGCGATATGCAGCGCTCAAAGGTGCATCTTGCTGTAGTTATCGACCAGTACGGAGGGACAAAGGGTATCGTTACTCTTGAGGACATCATCGAGGAGCTCGTTGGCGAAATATACGACGAGGATGACGAGATCGAGACTAATATCGTTATGATAGCTCCTGACAAGTACGAGGTAGCAGGCGATATGAGCATAAGTGATATGCTGGAGATGCTCGATCTTGACGAGGACATGATAACTACAGATTATACTTCCGTGGGCGGCTGGGTCACTGACGTTATGGAGCATATCCCTGATGCAGGCGAGACAGCCGAAAGCGGCATTTTCCGTATTACCGTATCTGAGGTAAACGAGCAGACTGTGGAAAAGGTGATAATCGAAGTTCTTCCCCATGATGACGATGAAGACGAAGATGAGGACGAATAGCGTTATTAAAATAAATGTGAAATCAAAAGATAAGAGCTCAAAGATATGTGTAATTGCAGCAGTATAATTCATTTTTCAGTTTTTAGCCAGCTTCATCAGCGGAAAAATATCAAGGCTGTTCGATTATTCGTCTTATAATGGATAATACGAAAAAACTCCCCATTATCGGGGAGTTTTTCATTTATTCAACTATACCTTCGCTCTTTCCGATAGTTAGGACAAAGCCACGGTTTATGGGCATGATGCCGTTAGGTTCAACGTTTCTCACGGAATTATCAGGCAGCTTTACGCTCCATGTCTGGTCTGAAAGATTGCGGAGAGCGTGTTTGCTGGGATCTTTTTTATTGCGTACAACTTCGCCGATGATCTTGTGGAAGTCGCCGTCCGTATCGCCTGTCATGCCCTCATAGAGCTTAGCTCCGCCAAATGCAGGCAGCTCAAAGCGCTTGAACTTGATACTGTCTGTGCAGGTGAGATGATCGCCGCAGTACATACAGCTTACGGTATATTTCGGAGTGATAAATGTTTCCTTGCCGCAGTGAGGGCAGGGGACTGTCTCGCTCCTGAGCTTTATGAAGGCGTCCAGCCATGTGAGCTCGATAATGCGGTCATATGGCGGCTGAACAGAACTTTTGCCGAAGGACTGTGTAAAGAGGTCGCGGATATAGTCGGGATAGATCTTCCAGAATCGGAGAGTATTTGTGTTGAGCTGAGTATTTGCCGCATTTCGGTCGTCTTCGGGGTCGAGGACGAAAACAGGATCGCTGCCGTAGAACTTCTTTTCAAGCTCCGGTGTCATACACGGCGGAGTGGAGTATTTGCCCTCAAGGGGGTGCTCGATGAAGAGCATACGGAACAGTATTACAGCCAGTGAAAAGCGGTCGGAACGCTTATCAGGCGAACCGCCGAGAACTACTTCGGGAGCCATATATCGCTGTTTGCCTGCAATACCGAAGTTCACGCCGCGTTCTGAAACATTGTCGTTGTCGCATATGAGAACATCACCGTTCTCGGGATTGATGAAGAAGTTGCCGTTGTTCAGGTCCTGATAGCTGTAGCCGTCATTGTGGAGAGCACGGAAGCCCTCGATGATGTTGATAGCAGCGTTGCAGCGGGCTGTGATATTGGCGAAGCTTGCCTTCATTTTGCGCTGCTTGGGGTCCCAGAGCAGGAAGCGTGTGAGCTCATCATATCCCTTTGGACGGAGAGGCATGATATAGCCGAAGCTTCCGTCTATCCAGTTGGACAGCTCCTCAGGCCAGAGAAAAGCCTTGGTAGGAGCTCCTTTTTTTATGTTTGCGCGGAGATTCTCATAGAACTCCTGTGGATTTTTCATTTTGTCTATGGTAGACTTGTGGTACCATTTAAGTGCCATTTCCTTGCCGCCGCATTCTACTCTGTAGACATTTCCCTGACCTCCGCCGCCGAGAAATTCGAGTATCGTGAATGTGGAGTTATAGATAGTTCTGCCTTTGTATCCTACTTTGAGTTCTGCCATGGTATGCTCCTTTCGTGATTTACGTGGTTTGGCTTATCAAAAAGGCGGCTGAGCCGCCTGATATATTATTGGTTCGAGAATTCTTCATTCTGCGGACGTGATGAAGTTGTTGCCGTTGTCTCAGCAGCAGGCTGAGCTGCGGCGCTTGCTGCCGTGGTGCTTGCAGGAGCAGCAGGAGTCTGGACAACTGTATTGGCACAGAGCCAGTCGCACCATGTTGCGTAGTATTTCGCAAGAACGTGAACACCGTCGCTGCAAAAATCGGCAGTGAGAGCTCCGTTAGCGTCATCGAAAACGCCGTTAACGTCAATATAGAATGTTTTCTGATTATCAGCCATTTCGCTTATGCGGGCATTGAGAGCGTTTATGCGCTCGTTGGATATTGCAGCGGTCTCTGCATATGTTGCAACATGGAGGTTTGCAAGGAGGTATACGATAGTATCGGGCTGAGCCTGACGTATACCGTCCACTACCTTTCTGTAAGCCGAAACAGTGTATTCGATATCGTTGCCGACCTCGTTTATACCGAGCATAAGGTATACCTTGCCGAACTTCTTTGTATTCAGGAAGTCCCATAAAGTGCTGCCGTTTACAGTGGAATTGTCGATCTTATATGCAGAAAGACCGATATCGCAGAAATACTGTGCATTTTTCAGTGTGCCGTAATCGCGGATACCGACTGTACGCGAATCGCCGATAAAGAGAGCGTCGTCGAAGTACTCGGGACCGCTCTGGGCGAATACTGTCTGCTGTACAGTAGGAGCCTCTGTTGCAGGCTGAATTGCCTCGGTAGGAGAGGTAACATTCTCGCCGTTTTCATTTGTCTGGGGAACGGTCGTAGCAGCTTCAGAAGCCGGCTGCGAAGCCTGATTTGACTGCTGAGTCGAGATAACAGGAGCTTTTACATCTTCCTTGGGCTTTTTTAGCTCGCTGTTTTTCCATATCTGCTTATATATGAACGGTGAAGCCACGAAGCAGGTGAGAAGAAGGATCACCGTGTATATGCATTGCTTAAATTTGTTCACGCTTGTCTCTCCTTAAAATCTGAAATACATGAATGGGTCGTCAAGACCTTTATACATACAGTAGACTGATGCCCAGAAAACAGCCAGAAGTACCAGTGTTGTGAATGCGGAATTCTTTGTTTTCTTGTAAATAGCCTGGGGGATCCTTGTGGAGAATATGATCGCTGCCGCGAAATATTTCCAGTATTTAGTCCAGTACATTACATAATCCTTATCCATAATGGCGTAGGTCTTCTGCGGAAGGAACGGCATAAGTCTCTTGAAGTATATGCCGAGCTGGTGGAAGTCTGTTATAGCGAAGAGCAGCCATGTCAGCGGTATTATCAGCATCATATAGAGGTGTCCGAGGGGCTTTATCCTGTTCAGTGTCTTGCCTGTCCAGCGTTTTTCGCTCATGATTATGAGAAACAGCACCATGCCCCAGAGTACGAAGTTCCAGCTTGCACCATGCCATAGACCCGTAAAGAGCCATACGATGAAGGTGTTGCGTATCATTTTGCTGTTTCCCTTTCGGTTTCCGCCGAGAGGGATATATATGTAATCCTTGAACCATGAACCGAGGGTCATGTGCCAGCGCCGCCAGAACTCTGTCATAGTGAGTGAGAGATAGGGGTGATCGAAGTTCCTCGGGAGGTTGAAGCCCATTATCTTTCCGAGACCAATCGCCATGAGGGAGTAGCCGCAGAAATCAAAGTAGAGCTGGAATGAGTATGCGAATATTCCGAGCCATGCAAGCCGTGAGGATATGCTCTCATATCCTATCATGGAGATATCGCTCCACAGACCGCCTATCTGGTTGGCGATGAGGACCTTGTATCCAAGACCGATAGTGAAGGTCTTGAGACCGTCCTCCACCTTTTGAATGGTGTGGGTACGGTTTTTCAGCTCCTTTGCGACGTGGTCGTAAGTGACTATAGGTCCCGCGATAAGCTGAGGGAACATACTTATGTAAGCTCCGTAATTTATGAGATTCTTCTCAGCTTTAGCCTTGCCTTTGTAGACATCGGCGATATAGGATACGTTCTGGAACGTATAGAAGCTGATACCGATAGGGAGGATAATATCCTTTATGGTAAGGCTCGTATGGAATATAGCGTTGATATTCTCACCGCCGAATGACCAGTACTTGAAGAATATCAGCCACCAGAAGTTGAAGGCGGTTCCGAAAAACAGCCACGCTTTTTTGGCATGGCGGCTGTTTTCGATGAACTGACCGACAATAAAGTTAAGCAGAGTTGTCAGCAGAAAAAGAAAAATATAAACAGGTTTCTTAACTCCGAGACTGTAGAAAATGACGCTGCCCGCGAATATGACAAGATTTTTATACTCTTTTCTTGAACACGCATAGATCAGCATAAAAATAGGTAGGAAAATAAAAATAAATTCCAAGCTGCTGAAGACCAAATATACCACCCTTTGTAAAATCTTTTGCCCGAGATCGGCTTAATTGATATGTATGTAAAATCTACGAAAAATAGCAATAAATAAACTCATACATTATTATTCTACACGTTATTTTTTTAAAAGTCAATAGCTTTGGAATAATGTAGCAATTTGCAGTAAAAAAGTGAATCCGTTGCGTAATATTTAGATGTATTCTGACAAAGAGGGTAAGCTTTGCGCAAATGAAAAAGCTCCCTGAAAAACAGGGAGCTTTGTGTCATATTTTAGTAGCGGTCAGGAGTATCATTATCATACACGCAGGGCATATGAACTTTATCATGACATTGTAAAGGAGCTTTGAACGGAATTGCTTTTCGCCGAGCATTACCTCCTCTTCAACGTACTTGGTCTTGACTACATAGCCTATAAGTATGCAGGTGAGGAGAGCAAGCACGGGCATCATCAGGTTATTCGTGATGAAGTCGAAGAAATCAAGCATCTGCATTTTGAATATAGTGAAGTCCGAGCATACGCTGTAGCCGAGTACTGAAAGCATACCCAGTCCGAGAGTTATACCTATTACGATAACGCAGCTGACTGTACGGCTGAGCTTGAATTTCTCGATAACTACTGCAACGACTGTCTCCATGAGTGAAATGGAAGAGGTGAGAGCAGCAAGGGTAACGAGTATGAAGAATGCAGCTCCGATGAACTGACCTGCGGGCATATCAGCGAATACCTTTGGCAGAGTGTCGAACATGAGTCCCGGACCTGCGTTGAGGGCGGACTTGTCTCCGCCTGAGAATACGAATACCGCTGGAACGATGATAAGTCCTGCAAGGATAGCCACAAGAGTATCAAATATCTCTATCTGGCGCACGGAGCTTTCAAGAGAGTCCGCCTTGCGCATATACGAGCCGTATGTGACCATGATACCCATTGCTATGGACATTGAGTAAAAGAGCTGTCCGCAGGCTGCGGCAATGGTTTTAAAGAACTTTGAAGCTGTGAAGCCGTTAAAATCAGGGAGCAGGTAGTATTTCAGTCCGTCGCCTGCGCCGTCAAGAGTGAGAGTATATACTGCTATGCCTATAATGAGTATAAGAAGTACGGGCATGAGTAATTTGCTCACCTTTTCGATGCCCTTTTCAACACCGAAGAATACTGCAACAGATGTGAGAAGTACGAAGATTATGAAGAATATGGTAGGCTGCTCCAGAAGACCGATGAAGTGAGCAAAGAACGAGAGCTCTGCTTCGGGATCGGAGGCAGATGCAAAAGTCGCCTTTGAAGCTTCCTCGCCGCCGCCTGTTACGAAAACGGTCATATACTTCAGTACCCAGCCGCCTATAACGCAGTAATACGGGAGTATCAGTGCAGGTATGACAGCTGCGAGGATACCCAGAGGAGCAAATTTACTGTTCACGGTCTTGTAAGCTCCGATGACGCTTTTTCCTGTGCGTCTGCCGATGGCTATTTCAGTGAGCATGAGTGTGAAACCAAATGTGATCGCGAAGATTATGTAGATCAACAGGAAGATACCGCCGCCGTACTTAGCAGCAAGATAGGGGAAACGCCAGATATTTCCCAGACCTACCGCAGAGCCTGCCGCAGCCAGTACAAAGCCTATCTTTGAACCGAAGCCGCCTCTTGCGGAGGGAGATTTAGAATCGTTTTTCATATAAACATTTTCCTTTCAGATAGTTTTGAAATAAAAATACAAACCTAATTATAGCACCGAAATGACCATTAGTCAATATGTATTTTTGCGCTTTTAAGGTTACGCAAAAGGGCTGCCTTTATTAGACAGCCCCCTAATGTTTTATTCTATGCCAGCCTGCTGTTTTGCAGCTGTAAGTGTGTTCTTCATGAGCATTGCTATTGTCATAGGACCAACGCCGCCCGGAACAGGTGTTATGTAAGATGCCTTCTTCTCAGCAGACTCAAACTCAACATCTCCGCAGAGCTTTCCGTTGTCAAGACGGTTCATGCCTACGTCGATAACAACAGCGCCTTCCTTTATCATATCCCCTGTAACGAAGTTTGCGCGTCCGACAGCAACTACCAGAATATCAGCTCCGAGGCATATTTCCTTGAGATTCTTTGTCTTTGAGTGGCATATCGTAACAGTGCCGTTCTTTTGGAGGAGAAGCATTGCCTGCGGCTTGCCGACGATATTGCTTCTGCCGATAACTACGCACTGCTTGCCTGTGATGTCTGTGCCTGTGCTCTCGATAAGTCTCATTACGCCGGCAGGTGTGCAGGGAAGGAATGAGTACTCACCGATCATGATCTTGCCCACGTTGATAGGGTGGAATGCGTCAACGTCCTTTTCGGGAGAGATAGCATTGATGATAGCCTTCTCGTCGATGTGCTTGGGAAGTGGGAGCTGAACGAGGATACCGTTAACTCTGTCATCGCGGTTGAGAACATTTACCAGGTCGAGGAGCTGCTCCTGAGTGGTAGCTTCGTCAAGAGCGTACTCGAATGACTGGAAGCCTACAGCCTCACAAGCCTTTTTCTTGTTGTTTACGTATACTCTTGAAGCGGGATCGTTTCCTACGATAACAACTGCAAGACCTACTTTAAGACCCTTTTCGTCCTTGAGTTTTGCTGCTTCTTCTGCAACCTCAGCTTTAACTGCTGCTGAAACTGCTTTTCCGTCTATTAACTGTGCCATTTATTTATCCTCCTTGTTTTTGTCGGACTTTTCGTCCTCTGTATCAGGTTTATTATTATCGGGCGACTGCTTTTCGGCAGCTGCTTCGTCCTCATCTTCATCGTCGTCGATATCAATGTCATCATCGCCGTCGGTATCAATGTCATCATCATCGAAGTCTTCGTCATCGTCGTCATTGAGAATATCGAACTCGTCATCTTCGTTCATGCCTATCTTTGCATCATCGCCCTTGATACCTAAGCGATTTCTGCGGCTCTCGGCAATGAGAAGATGAGATTCTTCGGTGTTTACATAAAGCACAAAGTGCTCAGGGTCGCGTTTTCTCTTTGCGAAGAATACTATCTGGAGTATTACTGATGTTATGAAAATAACAGCTGAGAGAGCCTGCGAAATGCGGATATTTCCAAGCATAAGGCTGTCAGTGCGCAGTCCCTCTACCACAAAGCGCTCAGCGCCGTACCATGCGAGATACATGAGGAAGAGCTGTCCGTCGTACTTCCTGCGCTTTGACCAGAAAGCAAGGATAACGAATCCAAGCAGACACCATACCGATTCATACAGGAAGCAAGGGTGAACAGGTTCGTTCCAGAGCATCGTTACGCCGTTCTGGTAGAGGTCGCCGCCTATCTGCATACTGTCGTTGATAGTACGCTGGATAGTGCCGCCTGTCATGCCGAACAGTGAATCAGTGTTGGTACCGAAGGCTTCCTGATTGAAGAAGTTGCCCCAGCGTCCTATGCCCTGACCGATAAGAAAGCCTATAACGGTTATATCAAGCATCGGGAGCATCTTGACTTTTTTGATCTTGCATATGATAAGTCCTACCAGAAGCGCTCCGATGATGCCGCCGTAAATGGCAAGACCGCCGTTTCTGGTGTTTATGATCTCTTTCCAGTTGCCTTTGTATTCGTCCCAGCGCATTGCAACGTAGTAGATACGTGCGCCGATTATGCCGCCTATGACACCGCCGATAACAACGTCGATAGCTCTGTCGGAGTCGATGCCGAAGCGCTTCATTTTCGGGAGACAGTATACAAGTGCGAGAATGAGACCAAGGGTGATGATAATGCCGTACCACTGGATATTGATACTGCCGATCGAGAATGCAGTGGGGTCGATGCTGAATTTCCACCCGAGATTAGGGAATTGTATCTCGTGCGGGTGCAATAGTGTTTCGGTTTCCATGAGTTATTTCTCCTTTTCAATTATAGACAGAACAGCTCTGTCACGTCGCAGTTCCCTGCGCATAAAATCCATAACATCAGCGCTTGTGAGGGCTGAGATGACTTCTATTGTATCATATGGCGATATCCCGTCAATATAGGAGCTGAGCATAAGATTTGTGACAGCCTCGACGTTGTTGAGCTCTGTTACGAGAGCGCCGTATGAAGATTTTTTGATGCGCTGGAAATCCTTCTCGTTTATGCCCTCCGTCAGAAGTCTGTCGATCTCATTGAACAGCGCCTCGCGGACAAGCTCGGGGAAGTCCGATTCACCTGAGAATATCAGCGTGAAATAGCCGCTGCCGTAGAAGACCTCGCCGCCGAAGGTGGAGTTGATGACACCGTCCTTCAGGAGCTTTTCGCACATAGGCAGCGCAGGGTCGGTAAGCAGTGAAGATGCTACGGAAGCAGCAGTTACGTCCCGCAGCCTTTCCAGACCGAGTCTCGGAGAGCATTTGCAGCCGAGATTGAATATAGAAGCTCCCACAGGCTGTGTCTCGCGTATCTCAGGTCTGACGATACCGTCGGGTTCATCGGGAAATACACATTCCAGACCTTTGTCGGCGCAGGGATGCAGGCATTCGTCACATATTTCGAGGACTTTGTCCGCACTGATGTTGCCTGCGATGGAGAGCACCATATTATTGAGGTTATAGAACGTATCGTAGCACTTGTAGAGCAGGTCGGCATCTATTTTTGCAATACTTTCGGCAGTTCCTGCGATGTCCGTCTTTACGGGGTGAGCGTGGTACATACAGCCGAGCATATTGAAGAATACCCGCCATTCGGGGTTATCGTTGGTCATTTTTATCTCCTGACCGATGATGCCCATTTCCTTATCCACGTTTTCCTGGGTGAAGTAAGGCTCCTGTACGAATTTCAGGAGTATGCGCAGGTTTTCCTCATAGTTTTTGGAGCAGCTGAAAAAGTAGCAGGTCCTGTCGAATGAGGTCATGGCATTGCAGGAAGCGCCTGTCTGCGCGTAGAGCTCGAACACCTTGCAGTCCTCATTCTCGAAGAGCTTATGCTCCAGAAAATGAGCGATACCCTCGGGAACACAGGTGTATTCCGGGTCTGACGATGTTTTGAACACGGTATTTATCGAGCCGTATTTCGTGCCGAACTGTGCTTCGATGCTGCTGAATCCGTTCATTTCGCATATATAGATATCAAGACCGCTGCGATGCTTTACATGGATACAGCTGTCGCCTGTACGGGTGCAGGTAAGGATCTCTTTTTCCATTATTCCTGTACCTCCTTGTTAAGCATGAGATAAACACAGTCAGGTTTCAGCGAGTTTGCGGCTGCTATTATCCGTTCCTTTGTGACAGCGGCGAATTCTTTGTAATGCTCCTGCGGAGTAATGAATCTGCCGTCTGTAAAGCAGTCGAAGAACCACGAGATGTAACCCGAAGGGGAATCGGTTATCTGTAATACCGCATTGTCGAGCGCCATAAGAGCTCCGTTTATCTCATTATCGGTGATATTGCCCTTTTTCATCTCATCGAGCTGTGCAAGTATCTCAGCCTTTGCCTTTTCGATATTGCTGCGCTCAACGCCGCTTTCGACCATGAAAGCTCCTTTTGTTGCCATGGATATGCACGAACAGTAGTAGCACAGGCTGAGTTTTTCGCGGACATTGAGGAAAAGCTTTGAAAAGGGGAGCTCTCCGTAAATGACACTCAGCATTTTAAGCGCATATCTGTCGTCGGAATCGGTCTTGAAGAACATGACCATCTTGCTCTCGTTAACGTCAAATTCTTCTGTGACTGTGAGCGGTTCAGGCTTTAATGGACTGTGGTCGCTGATCTTTACGGGCTTAGGTGAGCGTTTTATCTCAGCAAAGTTTTCGCGGAACATCTCTGCAAGAGAGTCGTCTTTTTGCGGAGAAACGTAATATATCTCTATCTGAGCAGTTCTCAGCATCTCCTGATAGGCTCTGAAAGCATCTTCGGGAGATGCGGCTGAAGCAGCATCGCGGCTGCCGTAAGCTGCACAGCTTGCGGGTTCGTCTCTGAATGCAAGCTTTACTGCCTGAGAAACGGCATAGACGTTTTTCTGGTTCAGTTCACCGTCTATACGGTCTAAAAGGTCTTTTTTGGCAAGGGCGAAGGAATCACTGTCGAAAGCTTCTCCGCATACATTTGGAGAGAACAGGCAGCTGCGGATCAGATCGCGCATCTCACCGCCTATATCCTCGCCGTCGATGGCGTATTTATTGTCGAGCCATGATGCTCTCAGACCAAGTATCTGTGCATTGCCCTTTTTTCTTGCCACTGAACAGAGGACAGCGCCGTATAGCTCAGATAGCTTTTCACACATATCAGCGTAGGTCTTATATCGGCTGTTTGAAATGGTGAGGACCCCTGTGGCAAGGTTGTTCACCGCTGCGGTCTTATCGCTGAGCTCAGTGAGAAAATAGACCGCAAGGGAGCAGGACTTGAACTTATCGTCGATAATGGATGTGAAACCGACGTTATCGCTCAACTCTACCCTTTCATATATCATTAAGCTTACACTCCAATCTTAAAAAGCTATACAGTACATTATAACACATTTGCAGGAAAAATACCATACTATTTTTGTTTTTTTCAGAAATTTTCTTGCTGTTATTATTTATTCGCTAAAACACTTGATTTTTTCACCGCTAAAGTGGTATAATAAAAGTTGTAATGTATGACAAGGAGGCAGTATATGGATTATATCGGCGAGAAATGTCCTGTATGCGGTGAAGTGTTCACTGCGGAGGACGATATAGTTGTATGTCCTGAATGCGGAACGCCGCACCACAGAGCGTGTTACGCTGTTGAGAATAAATGTGCAAATGCTGCTGAACATTCCACAGGGAAAAAATGGGAGCGTTCAGATGCGGAAACAGAAAACGTAAGGATATGTCCAGTGTGTCATTTCCGTAACAGCCGAAGTGCGCTCAACTGTCAGCGCTGCGGTACAGAGCTCAAGGATATCGAGCCTGTCCGTCAGGAGGAGAATATCGGCAATGAACAAGAGCACAGACGTGATCCCTTCGTTATGCCCGAGGAGCTGGCTGACCCGATAAAATTTCTCGGCTATGACGAAAAGGAGGACATGGGCGGCGCAACTATGAAGGAAGTTTCCGACTTTGTTGGGGTAAATACCTTCTATTACCTGCCCAGGTTCAAGCGCATAAAGGACGACGGATTAAAGCCTTCGTTCAATCTTCTCAGTCTCATTTTCCCTTCTCTTTATTTTGCAAGCAGAAAAATGTGGCTGTGGGCAGTTATCGCAGCTTTTCTCGGTATTTTGTTCAATCTGCCTGCCAATCTCCTTTTATACGGCAAGGATATGTCGGCAGAGTTCGGGAAATTCGTTACGGACAATAAACAGATCATATCTTCGATCAGCGAGATATGTCTCGGCCTGGATATGGCAGGAAGAGCGCTGTCGTGCTTTTTTGCCAACTGGCTATATTTCCGTTTTACTCTGAGAACTATTAAAAAGAACAGAAACGGCGGCAGATCTTCATCTGCACTCGGCGGAGTCAAGCCGATGAATATGCTCATAATTACTGTGATAAAGGGAGGTATCGGCTTATTAGCGATTTATCTGCTGTACTTCTCCTTTGATATGATGACGACGATAAGCGATTTCAGTACCCTATGAGCTGCTGCATATCCCGATACTGACATAGGATATGCTGATATCTTAAAAATCAATACAGATAACGATAAATGCTCTTATTTTTCATACTCGGGGGGGAGATAAAATGAAGCTTAGAAGCATTTTGCTGCTGTTTTCGGTTGTCATATGTGTGTTTCTTGTGGGATGCGGTGATATGGACTATCCCACTTATACATACGAGATAAGCAACGGTCTTGGTGAGAATTATCTTGTGAATTACTGCGAACAGGTAAGTTATCCGGAGCATACCACGCGAGTTAAGGTATTCAAGGAGACAAATAAGGTAAGCGACTACGACGGCGGTGCGTATACAGGCTGCAATTCATATACACCGTCACAGGTGATGTATATATGCAGCAAGGATAAAGTGGATTATTACTATCTGCGCACTCAGTGCGGGGAATATGTCGCAGCAGACGGTGTCTCCAGCATAAGAATGAATTATAATATGATGCAGCTCGGTCAGAGCAATGCCGAAATGGACGATCTGGATAAGAGAAACTGTTCAAAGCTTGCATCTAATCTGCGGGAAGCGATATCAGCTGAAGCGGTGATGTGGCGTTTTAATGCCTGCGGATACAGCTCGGATAACTTCATGCAGCTGTACTATTTCCAAAGATGACATATAACGACAGCCCGAAGGCTTTTCAAAAGCCTTCGGGCTGAATTTTTCAGGCGAAAAAAACAGCTCTGCATTAGCGTGATACTCATATAAAAACTTTATATGGAATTAGCGGGAAGTAACCTCTTCCCACTTTCAAAGACTCTTAACACGGATTTTTCGCAGATAGGGTGTTCATGATAATAAAAAAGCCCTGCAAGTTATGCAGGGTGTGCCCTATCAGATAAAAATCCAAGCCTGAAGTTTTATGAAAGAAGTTTGAGAAAGAACCCTTTTTCAAAAGAGTCCTTCCTCAATAACTCGCGTAAAAACTTCTATATAAGTACAATGCTCATATTACAGGGCAGTCATCATTATTTGCTGTAAGATTTTTACGAATAATCCGGATCGGTGTTTGGCCAGAGTCTGTACATAGGAGTATTTGACGTTCCGTCGCCTACCCATATCTCGGTATCTATGGAATCACCGTCACGGTAACATATGAACCAGCGGTTAAGTGGTTTGCCGGCTTTTGAGTGATTGAACCTGATCGGTATTTTGCCTGTTCCTCCAAAGCTGTTTACAGCATCCTGAAATGGCTTAGCTTCTGCGCTTCCTCCGCTCCAGAGTGATCGGTTGCCGCCTGCATTTGATGCGCCGTCCTTGGTACATACAGTTACCAGAGTATATGTTTCTGATGTACCGTTATGCTTTACTGTAACGTTGTGTGTAGTTGTGTTATTTGCTGTATATGAGTCGGTAGCGTCTTCATCATCTGCAATGACAGCCATAACTGTGTCATAAATAGTTTTTGCACTTGTAATGTCAGCCGATCTTCTTGATTTCTTGATGTATCCCATTAAAGAAGGTATGAGTATCGAAGCGAGAACACCAATTATCGCAATAACGACGATCAGCTCGATAAGTGTAAAACCATGTTTCCTGTATTTTGCCATATAAATCCCCCCACAAAATTTATTGTTGCAAAATAATGATGATTTTTCTTAATTATAAAACTATTGCGTTGAAAAGTCAATAGCAATTCAAAAATTTGCCATATAATAAATAAATATGGGAGCATGGTGAATGCTCCCATATAGCGTTATTTCACAATAATCTTCTTAAATGCCTTCTTACCCTTGCGGACGATTATCTCGCCTTCGAGCTTTATCATTTCCTTTGGATCAGACTTCTTTTCATCGTTTACAGTTATACCGCCCTGCTGAACAAGTCTTCTTGCTTCGGATACAGAAGGAGCAAGCTCAGCTTTTACGAGGAGGTTGAGAAGTCCGATAGAACCGTCGGTAAGGTCGGCTGAGTCGATTTCAGCAACGGGCATATTCTCGTTTGAACCGCTGCCTCCGAAGAGTGCCTTTGCAGCAGCCTTTGCCTTTTCAGCCTCTTCTTCTCCGTGAACGAGCTTTGTGAGCTCGTATGCGAGGAGCTCCTTAGCAGCGTTGAACTGAGCGCCTTCCATGGACTTTTCCATTTCCTCAATCTGCTCAACAGGAACGAAAGTGAGCATCTTCAGGCACTTGATAACGTCTGCGTCATCAACGTTTCTCCAGTACTGGAAGAAATCGTAAGGAGAAGTCTTTTCAGGATCGAGCCATACAGCGCCCTTTTCGGTCTTGCCCATCTTCTTGCCCTCTGAGTTGAGGAGAAGGGTGATGGTCATAGCGTAAGCGTCCTTGCCAAGCTTGCGGCGGATAAGCTCTGTGCCGCCGAGCATATTGCTCCACTGGTCGTCGCCGCCGAACTGCATATTACAGCCGTACTTCTGGAAGAGCTGGTAGAAGTCGTAGCTCTGCATTATCATGTAGTTGAATTCGAGGAATGAAAGACCGCGCTCAAGTCTCTGCTTGTAGCACTCAGCTGTGAGCATACGGTTTACGCTGAACTGTGCACCAACTTCGCGGAGAACTTCGATGTAGTTGAGGTTCATGAGCCAGTCTGCGTTGTTTACAACGATAGCCTTGTCATCAGAGAAGTCGATGAAGCGGCTCATCTGCTTCTTGAAGCAGTCAACGTTGTGCTGGATAGTCTCGGGAGTGAGCATCTTACGCATATCGGTCTTGCCTGAAGGGTCGCCGATCATAGCTGTACCGCCGCCGATGAGTACGATAGGCTTGTTGCCTGCCATTTGCATACGCTTCATAAGGCAGAGTGCCATGAAGTGACCTACGTGGAGCGAATCGGCAGTTGGGTCAAAGCCGATATAGAAAGTAGCCTTGCCTGCGTTGACAAGCTCCTCTATCTCCTTTTCGTCTGTAAGCTGCGCGAGGAGTCCTCTGCGCTTGAGTTCTTCAAAAGTAGTCATTATTTATTTCTCCTTTAAATTATTTTTTATTATTTTAACTCCGCGACGCACGAGTTCGTCGCAGATGTATTCGAGCTGTAATTCGTTCCCGTGAATATCATATGTATGCTTTTGGTTCTTTAAAGAAATACACATATATAACTCGTTTTTTTCACTGCCGTAAGAACTGTAACGGTCATATTTTTTTGTGCGCTTTCTTGTAAGTACGGCATTGTATATATCAGAAATGCTGAAATAACCTGTTTCAGACATATTGATGTATACACAGTAATCTATTCCAATGTTAAAATCACATTCTTTGGTGCAGATCATGTTGCCTCCCATATAAGAACGCTCTATCATAGGAAGTTTTTCGTCAGCCCGTTTTATAAACAGTTTCACATAAAAACCGCTGAAATGAATTATTGCCATTACAAAGCAAAAAATAGCGATTCCACTTGTAAAAATAAGTAGAATTTCTGATATAAAATCATGGTCATCTTTATATATCCATAATGCAAGCGGAATGAATATCAGCACTGAAAAAGACATAAAAAGCCATCTCGGAGCGAATTTCCATCGACTTATAGTTTTTAAATCAGATTTCATATTTTCGCCGGTGATTTCACGAAAAGCGTTTTTTTCATAGTTTTCAAGAATCTGCTGCCTTATAACGGATTCAGGTTCGGAAGCTCTTTTTAAAGCTTTGCTTTCAGATTTTTTATCAGCCAGTTTTTCTTCTGCAATATTTATCAGCAGAAAAAACGGTATCATCAAAAGAGGTGTGAATGTAAACCATAATTCGTTATATCGTTCCATTAAAACAGCTATAAAAAATAATAACGCAGATATACTGCTGAAAAGCAGTATAAGAAGTCCGATTTTCTTTTTCCGTTTTTTCATAAGCAATTACCGTAAAGAATGAAAACGTCGGGCGTTTTCATGTATATCACGACCTTTCGCGTACATTGCTCAGTCTGCGTGTTTCATTATGGCTTTGAGCAGACCGAGAAAAGCGGAGTGAATGAAGGTACGGACTGCCACGAGGAGCTGTCCGCCCATGAATACATATTTTATATAACCGTAGAAGCTTTTACCAAGCTTGTCGGTGTTCTTATTTGCAAGTCCCTCCATGTATGGCTCGACGGTACTGCTGCCGAATGTGGTGAACTCCACAAACACAGCCAGAAGAACTGCCGCAGTAAATCCGAGGTTCAGGTTTGCGCTGTCAAGACCTGCAAGTCCCGAAAAAGGGTGGATATATCTTGTGAAAAGCGAAACAGAGATGACGCAGACAACTGTGCAGACCGTCATGCGTATGAAAGGGGAGGGCGCTTCTGACCTTGCCGGACTTGTGAAGCCGATATACATCATCAGCAGCGAAAAAAGGAAGACTATCAGCGCAAGACTGAGGTAGCCGATCAGTTTTTTCAATTTCCGTCACCCCTTACAAAATAATAAAAGCCCCCGAACAGCGCAGGCTGTCCGGGGGCGAAGTTACTCGCGGTACCACCCCGATTTACCGAGCAAAACTCGGTCTCGATAAGCTGTAACGGGCATACCCGTCCGAACCTACACGCAAAAGCGTTTTCAGCACGGCAACTCCCGAATGTAATTTCCTATGCGCCGTCATTCCCTCACACCACACGGGAACTCTCTGTATCGGGCTTTGCACAGGCTTTATCCGTTCACTGTTTTTGCTTTTATATCATATCATATCTTTTTCCGCTTGTCAAGAGAAAAAGTTCATTATGCGGTAGATACTGCGGAACGGCAGTGCTTATGATGCTTTTCGGAATACATTTTTTCGTCCATATCGTTCATGAAGCTGTCGGCAGTATCATTTTCACCGAGTATGCTCATGCCCATGGAGAATGAGAGATGATAATCGGCTTTCCCCGAATTATTGAACCTTTTCAGCTGATTTCTGATGCTTCTTTCGATATTTATTAGTTCAAATTCGTTATCGGCTTTTGAGATGATGACAAATTCATCTCCCGCGAATCTGACAGCAATGCTCTTTGAGGGGATAGCCTCCCTGATTATATTGGCAGTGTTTATCAGGGCTCTGTCTCCTACGGAGTGACCGTACATATCGTTTATATCCTTGAAGAAGTCGATATCTATCATGACACCGCCGATCTTTGTGCCTTTGTGACAGGCTTCCGACAGCACATGGTCAAGGTAATTACGGTTATACAGCTTTGTGAGCGGGTCAATGTATGACAGCTCGTTCTGAAGAGCCATATGTACGCCGACAAGTCCTACAGCAGCCGATATCCATGCAAGTGATATCCCGTAGAATAGGAGCTGAGCAGTTGTGCCGACTATGAGCGGCATAATGAACATCCAGATAGGGAAAAAACGTGATTGCGGCGACTCCTTGTAGTATCTGTACCTCACGCATACGCTGAATCCGATATATACGAATACGGAAAGATAGTAGATATATGAGAGCGGCTGACGGCTGTAAACGTTTCCGGCATCAAAGCTGAAAAGATAACCGAATCTGATATTGGGGATAAGTGAGGCGATAAGTATCAGTGTGGGAACGGCGAGCCACTTGTAATACTTTTTCAGGCGGCTTTCCTGCTTATACAGCCGAAGGTCAACGTATATGCACCATAAAAAAGACAGAGTCACGTTTAATGCGTACAGGAGAGTACAGGTGATTACGGAGATAGTGTGAGCACCCTGGAATGTCCTGCCGTCGACCATGAATGAAATGGTCTCAGTAGCACAGCCTGCTGAGGTGACGATTATCATAACGGTAAAAATCCTGTCACTGGGCAGACGGCGCTGTCGGACGAGGTAACTGCTTATCTGGAGCACTATCATCATGATAACACCTATGGAATTGGCAACTGTGATAGCTTGCAGATTCATAAGATCCTCCTTCCACTAACTAAAAAATCCCATATACCATTATATCATGTTGTATATAATGTTTCAAGAACTTAACTGAAAATTTACAAAATGTGCTGAATTTGGACATGATTTCTGACATTTTTCGATAAAATAGTCGGTTTTAAAGTTTTTTTGAGCGGGGGGCTTGAAATTTGCAATTGTTTGATATATAATTAGTTGTGATAAATTTACGGGAGGAACGAAAAATGTGTACTAAAATCGGATTTGACAACGAAAAATACCTTAAAATGCAGTCTGAACATATCAGACAGAGAATATCTGAGTTCGGAGATAAGCTTTATCTTGAATTCGGCGGAAAGCTTTTTGATGACTTCCATGCTTCAAGAGTACTGCCCGGTTTCAAGCCTGACAGCAAGCTCCAGATGCTTTTGCAGCTCAAGGACGATGCTGAGATAGTAATAGTCATCAATTCTGATGATATCGAAAAGAATAAAGTCAGAGGCGACCTTGGCATAACATACGATGTGGATGTTATCCGTCTTTTCAATGTGTTTACAAAGATAGGTCTCTATGTAAGCAGTGTTGTACTGACACGCTATGACGGTCAGCCTACAGCAGACGCTTTCCAGAAGAGACTTGAAGCTCTTGGGATAAGAGTGTACCACCATTACAGTATAAAGGGTTATCCGTCAAATCTTCAGTACATCATCAGTGATGAGGGCTACGGCAGAAATGAGTACATCGAAACAAGCCGCAAGCTGGTCGTTATCACTGCACCGGGCCCCGGAAGCGGAAAAATGGCTACCTGCCTCTCTCAGCTCTACCATGAGCATAAGAGGGGAGTAAATGCCGGATACGCAAAGTTTGAAACTTTCCCGATATGGAACCTTCCTCTCCGTCACCCTGTAAATATCGCCTATGAGGCTGCAACTTCCGACCTCAATGACGTTAACATGATAGACCCGTTCCACTTGGAAGCTTACGGAAAGACTACTGTAAACTACAACCGTGATGTTGAGATATTCCCCGTGCTCAATGCAATGTTCGAGAATATCCTCGGCGAGTCTCCTTACAAGTCTCCTACGGATATGGGCGTAAATATGGCAGGAAACTGCATAATCGACGACGAGGCTGTTTGCGAGGCTGCAAAGCAGGAGATAATCCGCCGCTATTATGTGGGTATGTGCGACTACAGAAAGGGTCTTATCTCGCAGGACGAGTTGATGAAGCTTGAACTTCTTATGAAGCAGGCAAACGTTACCGTTGAGGACAGAAAGGTCGTAAAGGCTGCTCTTGACAAGGAGAAGGCTACAGAAGGTCCTGCTGCTGCAATGGAGCTTCCTGACGGTACTATCATAACAGGACGTACATCAAATCTTCTCGGTGCAGTTTCTGCGCTGCTGCTCAATGCACTCAAGCATTTTGCTGATATCGACGATGAAGTACTTCTCATGTCGCCTCATGTTATCGAGCCTATCATGGAGCTCAAGGTAAATCACCTCGGCAACAACAACCCGAGAATGCATACCGACGAGACACTCCTTGCGCTCTCTATCTGTGCTAATACCGATCCCAATGCTAAGAAGGCAATGGAGCAGATAGCAAAGCTCCGCGGCTGTGAGGTGCATTCAACTGTTATACTTTCATCGGTCGATGAGCGTATCTTCAAGAGACTCGGCATTAATCTCACCTGCGAGCCTAAGTACGAAGCATAAATATTGTGATAAATGCCATAGATAAGCTGGTTATTCAGCAGAGCTGTGGCATTTTTGCTTACGAATGAACATTTAGAGTTTATAATGAAGAAAAAGTTTGGGGGAGTATCATGCAAGGTTTTAACAATGGATTCAGCATTATGTTTTTGATGTTTATATTAGTATTTTCTCTGGCTTTTGTTTTAATAGCTGCTGTTTTCATAAAAAATCTCAGAACATGGAACAAAAACAACAATTCGCCGCGTTTGAGCGTTGATGCAAAGGTTGTAGCAAAAAGGACGAAAGTCGCGTACCACAGCGGAACAGCCGACTTTTCAGGCTCTTCTTCGACTTCTTATTTTGTAACATTTCAGGTCGAGAGCGGCGATCGCATGGAGCTTCGCATGAGCGGACAGGACTACGGAATGTTGGCTGAAGGAGATACGGGAAAGCTCTCGTTTCAGGGGACAAGATTCCTCGGATTTCAGCGTTATATGCAATAAAATATCCCGAAAGCGGTCTTGCGGCTGCTTTCGGGACTTTTTTATATTGAGATGTCATTACTGTGCAGAGAACTGATCCTTGCCGACTCCGCAAAGAGGACATTCAAAGTCGTCGGGAAGGTCTTCAAACTTCGTTCCCGGAGCTATACCGTTCTCGGGAGAACCTGCTTCTTCATCGTATTCCCAGCCGCAAGCGTCACATACGTATTTCATAAACACACCTCCTTACTGACAATATTATGCTCAGTGACCTCTGAGCTGCTGTATTTTCGTGCTTGTTTTGTTATTTTTATTATATAGTTAATTTGTGAACAAATCAAGGTTCACAGGGTAAAAATTTATGTTAAATGAAGAAAATATGTTCGATAGGTTTATTTTTTGCCATAGATATGGTATAATACTATTTGTACGTTTCATTCAGATAATTTGTTTTGTTTGAGGAGCATAATATGACTGATAAAATAATAATTAAAGGTGCAAGAGCCAATAACCTTAAAAATATAGACCTCGAACTCCCGCGTGACCGCCTTATCGTCATGACGGGACTTTCAGGCTCGGGAAAGTCCTCCCTTGCCTTCGATACTATATATGCTGACGGTCAGCGCCGCTACGTTGAGAGCCTTTCATCCTACGCAAGAATGTTCCTCGGTCAGATGGAAAAGCCGGATGTGGACAGCATCGAGGGCCTTTCTCCTGCTATATCCATAGACCAGAAGACTACCTCAAAGAATCCCCGTTCCACAGTCGGAACAGTCACAGAGGTATACGACTATCTCCGTCTGCTCTATGCGAGGATAGGCGTTCCTCACTGTCCTGTATGCGGCAGAGTTATTTCCCAGCAGACCATTGACCAGATGGTGGATACCCTTATGGAGCTCCCCGCAGGTACAAAATTGCAGCTTCTCGCTCCTATCGTAAGAAATCGTAAGGGACAGTACGCGAAAGAACTCGAAAGTGCAAGAAAATCGGGCTTCGTCCGCGCAAGAGTTGATGGCATCATGTACGAGCTTTCCGAGGAGATAAAGCTTGACAAGAACAAAAAGCACAACATCGAGATAATCGTTGACCGTATCGTAATAAAAGAGGGGATAGAGTCCCGTATCACCGACAGCCTTGAAACTGTTTTCAACCTCTCGGGAGGACTTGCCATTGCTGATGTTATCGGCGGCGAGGAGATACTTTTCTCCCAGAATTACGCCTGCCCCGAGCATAATATCAGCATCGGCGAACTTGAACCCGTCATGTTCTCTTTCAACAATCCTGTGGGTGCCTGCCCCAAGTGTACAGGTCTCGGCGTTTTCAGACATATCGACCCTGACCTGATAGTGCCGAATAAGGAGCTTTCTATCGAGCAGGGCGCTATAAGCGCTTCGGGTTGGAACAGCCTTGATGAGACTTCGATAGCTATGATGTACTACCGCGCTATCTCAAAAAAGTACGGTGTGCCTATTGATGTTCCTGTTAAAGAGCTGAAAAAAGAGCAGCTCGACCTCTTCCTGTACGGTACAGGGGAGGAGACTCTCGAACTGAAAAGACCTCAGTCACTGGGCGGAGGAACATACCGTTCGCCTTTTGAGGGCGTTGTGAACAATCTCGAACGCCGCTACAAGGAGACTTCGAGCGACTGGTCAAGGAATGAGATAGAAGAGTACATGAGCGAGGTGGAGTGTCCTGTCTGCAAGGGAAAGCGTCTGCGTGACGAGTACCTTGCCGTTACAGTCGGGGACAAGAATATCAGCGACCTCACCGACCTCTCGGTAAAGGACGCTCTAAGTTTCTTCGACGGCTTGAAGCTCTCGGAGCACGACAGCTTCGTGGGAGAGCGTATCATAAAGGAGATTAAGGAGCGCCTCGGCTTCCTCAGAAGCGTGGGACTGGAATACCTGACCCTTTCACGTTCCTCGGGTACTCTCTCGGGCGGCGAGAGCCAGCGTATCCGCCTTGCTACTCAGATAGGTTCGTCGCTGGTAGGAGTACTCTATATACTCGACGAACCGAGTATCGGACTGCATCAGCGCGATAACGACAAGCTCATAGCGACCTTGAAGCGGCTGCGCGACCTGGGAAACACACTTATAGTTGTAGAGCATGACGATGATACTATGCTTGCCGCTGATTATATCGTGGATATAGGTCCCGGAGCAGGCATACACGGCGGTGAAGTCGTATTTGCAGGAACAGTTGACAAGCTGCTGAAAAGTAAGAACTCCATAACAGGTCAGTACCTCAGCGGCAGAAAAAAGATAGATGTTCCGAAAAAACGCAGGAGCGGCAACGGAAAGTTCCTGACAGTAAAGGGAGCAACTGAGCATAATCTGCGTGATATCGACGTTTCTATACCTCTCGGAGAGCTGATATGCGTTACGGGCGTTTCAGGCTCAGGAAAATCTTCGCTGGTAAACGAGATAATCTACAAGCACCTCGCTGCAAAGCTCAATCGCGCAAAGATAAGATGCGGCAGCTTCAAGGCTATGGAAGGACTTGAAAATCTCGATAAGGTGATATGCATAGATCAGTCACCGATCGGACGTACTCCACGCTCAAATCCCGCAACTTATACGGGCGTTTTCAGCGATATAAGAGAGCTTTTCGCAAAAACTCCAGACGCTAAGGCTCATGGATATACAAGCGGAAGATTTTCCTTCAATGTCAAGGGCGGACGCTGTGAAGCCTGCGAGGGCGACGGAATAATCAAGATAGAAATGCATTTTCTGCCCGATATCTATGTACCTTGCGAGGTTTGCAAGGGAAAGCGCTACAACCGCGAGACCCTTGACGTTCACTATAAGGGAAAGTCCATATATGACGTTCTGGAAATGACAGTGGACGAGGGAATGGAATTTTTCGAGCATATCCCTAAGATAGCACGAAAGCTTAAAACCTTGCAGGAAGTGGGACTGGGATATATCAAGATAGGTCAGCCTGCCACTACGCTTTCGGGCGGTGAGGCTCAGCGCGTTAAGCTGTCAACTGAGCTTTCAAAGCGCTCCACAGGCAATACCATATATATACTGGACGAGCCTACTACGGGACTTCATACTGCCGATGTCCATAAGCTGATAGATGTGCTTCAAAAGCTGACAGATCAGGGAAATACAGTTCTTGTCATCGAGCACAACCTCAATGTCATAAAAGTTGCAGACCACATAATCGACTTGGGGCCCGAGGGCGGCGACGGCGGCGGAATGATAGTCGCACAGGGAACTCCTGAGGAGGTAGCAGCTTGTCCGCAGTCGTATACGGGACAGTATCTGAAAAGTTATCTATAATAAAGCCGTCACATTTGATTTAGTTCATGTTACGTGTCGTGTAAGGCGCGGGCGAACACTGTTCGCCCCTACAATAAGCTGACGGATAATGGCTAAGGCTCAAATACAATGCCCCGAAACACTTTAAAGTGTTTCGGGGCAAAACTTTTTATATGGGTATCGACCTTGTACTTTTGGGCTTAAACTAAATGTGCAGCTGAAAACATTCAGCTTGCTATCTGTTTTGCAAGGAACTGTGCTGAGGCGTTGATAAGGCTCTTTTGCAGCTCTGTAACTTCTTGGCACTTTTCTGTTGTCATAAATGCAACAGCTCCCGAAACATCGCCTGCTGTGATTATTGGCAGAGCTGCCGTAGCAGTCCTGCCCACGCCCTCTACAGGATAAAAATTATTGGTGCTGCCGTCAGGACAGAAGAACTGTCCGCGGTTCTCCATAAGCTCTTCAAGCTGAGATGTCACACGGCGCTCTGAAAACTCCTTGCGCGGAACACCTGCGGAAGCCACAACGTGATCCTTGTCAAAGATTATGACCGGACAGCCTGCTATCTTGTACATGATGTCAGCAATGTTGCAGGCGTTTTCGCTCATCTCGCTGATCGCGGAATACTTCTTGAATATGACTTCGCCTTCGTTGTTGGTGTATATTTCAAGCGGGTCGCCTTCACGTATACGCATGGTGCGACGAATCTCCTTAGGTATGACTACTCTGCCGAGATCATCTATTCTTCTTACGATACCGGTTGCTCTCATAAAAAATACCTCCCAAAATCTGTTTGACTTTGTGAGGTTATTATTTCCGTGTTGGTTTTGATTATGCATTGATGACAAGACGATTTTATCTGCGATTTTTATTGGTTTGTACGCTGAAAATACGGACTTGCCTGAAGAATTCGCACTGCGCTGTTTAGTTTGCGCAGAACAGGTATCCCGAATAAATGTTGTCGTGCTTCTTTACACCTCGGTAATTCCTGTTCGTGCGGCGTTTCATCTGTTCCTGTACACTATATATCAAATGTCGTGAGGACTGAGGGCATCTCCGTCTGCTCGACAAAACGCAGAGAGTGCTTTCAGGCTATGATCGCCGATGCATTGGCAGGAAAGATAGACCTTATCATTACAAAGAGCGCCAGCCGCTTTACAAGAAGGTAACGGTTTCGCCCTTGTTTAACACCGAAATATTTTGAAATTACAAATTTGTAATTTCATACACAAACCGATTTTCAGATGATATAATGGAATACATACAGAGACGTTTTTGTTTTTTTTAGGAGGTATTTGTATGAATAATAAAAGAACTAAGAGTATGCTGCCAGAATCAAAAGGAAGTATTCTTAAGCGAGCTGCTGCGGTATTGCTATCTGTGACGATGCTGCCGCTCATGGAACTTCCAGCCATAACTGACGCTGCATCACCTGTTACACTTGCATCAAAAACAATGAATGCCTCAAAAGCCATCGGTATTAATAACGATGCCGCACCTGACGGATTTGACGAAGATGACGACAAAAGCAACCCATATGGCAGGAAGACTGTTGTATTTGGCGATGCTGAAGAGGTTTACAGCATGAAGACAAGTATGTCCGACGGTTCGATCATTGGTGACGATGTGAGTAATGTCGGTTCAAAGTGTAAAAACGAAATTACTTGTCAAAACACCCAATGGGTAGATAGAAACGGAAATGAGGTTAAGCGTTTCATTTCAGATATTGCTATTTGTGGTTATCCACGCTATTGGAGCAACGAAAAATGGAAAAGCAATTTACCGAAGGCAGTTGCTGAACTGCAGCGGAATGGCTATGATGTCGTTACTTACAGTAATACTTTGGATGGTGACCGGAGTCTGGAGGGAACGGATCTCGCTGCCGGAAAGCCTGGTGATGCAAATATGCATCGTCTCTTCCGTGGTGATGAAGTAGCCAAGTATAATATTGCGATCGGATATAAATATACCGATGATGCAAACGAAGCAATCAAAGATGTGATGCTGTTTGACGACGCTTATAGTGAAATAAAAAAATACTCGACCCACGAGTTTAACGGAAGATATTATCAGGAACCAACTGTCTTTGGAGATAGCGAGTTCCGCAGTAATAACGGCTATCTGAATATGGGATATAACTGGGATGAAAATGGTGCATGGACTCTGTATATGGTATATACAAAGCAGAACAAAGCATCTTCTTCCGAAGTAACAGCCGTCACCGGCTTGTCCATGTACCCGCATGGTAAAGAAAACAGCAATTCATATCTGGGTGTTGGCAGTTTTTATACAAATGGTGATGGCAAACATGTTATACGCCAGGAACATACCGACCTGAATGCAGGCTTAGACCATTATTGGTTTCCTGAAATGTATCTGCATCAGACGACCGTGACTGTCCGTCCACTGCAACTTGAAGGCAGCACCGTCAGCGGAAAGGCAAAAATTCAGGAAAAATCTGCGATCAACAAGACCGCAGGCGGAAACTTTGACGGCAACACAGAGGGTCAAAAGAATCATTTTGCAATGGTTGCGGCGGTTGACGGCGAATTGCAGCTTGCTGTTGTGGAGGCAAAAGATCCGGAAAACAGCCAGACTGTGAAAACGATCGGTACTTACAGTGACAAATCTGAAGTCACCTTAGCAGCACAGATGAGCATTGCTTCAGGCGACTTTGACGGCAACGGCATTGATGATATCGCAGTCTATAACCCATTCCACACAGACGGCTCTCGTGTGGAGATATACTCAAAAACGGGTTCAGGCTCGGTTGATGATATTAACAGCTGGGAGATCAAGCGAACGATCGCTGTTACACCGGATGATGTTGTTTCACTTTCTGTCGGTGATATCAACAATGACGGTATTGACGACCTTGTTGTTGCTGCAAATGACGGCGTTAATGTTTACAGCGGCGCAAGAAAGAATATGCTTTCCGAAAATGAGCAGATTTGTGAAAACAGTGAGGCGATTAATTTCTCTGCAACTGTATTCCGTGATAAAATTGCAGGACAGTATCAGAATTTCATCGCTGTTCTTGGAGCAGGAAAAGAAACTCTCACAAGTGGCAAGCTCTCGGTATTTAGCAGAGATAACAAAGGCAATTATACAGCCGTTGCAACAACCGAGGCATATTTGGGGAACATTAATGTATTAACAAAATTAAAATATCAGCTTGAACTCGTCTATGCGGACGGCAGACTTGTTTCGCCCTATTTCAATATGCAGACCTATATTTTTGAAGAGGGCAAACTGACAGAAAAAAAGCTTTCCAAATTGGATAATAGCAATAATAGGTTTTCTTTCGTTTATTACAAAGAGGATATGTATCGATACCTTCCGTATGATATTCAGGTAGCTGACCTGAACGGAACAGGTGAGGAGACTGTATTCTTTAAAACTATGATAGCTGACGAAAAAGGTACAATACATACACGTTCATTTTCAGCTATTACACCAACGGAAAAAGATTCCATTTATATGAGTTCCACTATCAACAAAAGTCAGGACACTGAATATTGCTACGCTGTTGTAAATACAGACAACGACTCATCTTATTTGACCTATACCGGAAAGCACTGGTTCTCCTATACTGATCCTGCTGTGCTGGCAGTTCTTGCCTCTCCTCCGTACTTCAAAGACCTACTGGAAAAAGACGATCTCTCCGGAGACTACCCGGGATCAATTACTTCCTACGGCAAGACAAAAGGCTCAGGCAGCAGCAATTCAGAAGCAGCAACTATTTCCGTAGGAGCATATATCCGCTATGAGCAGGATTTCTCTATGTTCGGTGTAAAAGTTGCATCTATAGAAGCTGAAGTTGAAACAATGGCGAACTTCACAACAGAGTTTGAACAAGCCTCTGAGATCAGCTATACCACCGAGTATACTACAAGCTCCGGTGCAGATGCAGTCGTGTTCTACTCAATTCCTTATGAGTTCTATGAGTACGACATGGTATACTACTTCAATGGGGAAAAGTATACCAACAAACAGACCATTGCAATTCCCAAGCAGCCCTGCACATCAACGGTTGAAATGGAAAAATACAAGCAGATATCTTCTATGTACCACGAACTGCCGCAGCTTTCCGATGATGTCTTGCGACATACGCTCGGTAAGCCTGAAACATATCCGCAGAATACCATGGGATATCACAATGTTCAGGAGTTCGACGGAAACTACATGGCAGTTGACTTCACCAGCGTAGGCGGTGGTATGTCACAGAGCCAGTCAATTGAAATGAATGAAGAAAATGGCAATAGCTATTCCACAGGTGTAGATGTTACAGTATCTGCCGGTGCCGGTGCAGGTGGTGTGACCGTAGGTGTGAAAGCCGGTGTCGGCGCAGAAGCAAGCTGGGCAACCACTTCTACCAACGGCTGCGCCTTTACCGCAGAGATGCAGAATATGCCAAAAGAAGCCGAAGAATACGGCTACGGTATGTCGTGGAAGCTCTTCGCTCACGATGGTACCTACACGGATTACAAAGGCAATACCGTGTCTTTCCCTGTTGTAGATTACCTTGTAACAGATGTCATTCAGCCTCCGCTGATCCCAAGGGACTTCCATCAGAACTATCAGGAATCTACTCAGAATAGTATTCGTCTGGAGTGGAAGTACGAAGACCCCTCCATTGCAGAGAAATTCAATATCTACCGCATTACTAATATTAACGGCAGAGATTCAGCGGTTCTGGTCGGTTCTGTCGCAGCATCCGGCGGCACAAAGGAAGATGACGGAATCTATTCATACGTTTTTAAAGATTCCGGTCAGTGTGAAAACAGCAAGAATATTATCATGAACTCAGGTACAAAGTTTGATTACAGTATTGAGGCGGTACGCAGCTTTGCAGCTCCACCGTCTGTCTCTATGCCCGGCGATACCATTTCTGCTTACACACTTCCTGATGCAGAGTATCCCGACATTGTGCTGAAGGGTGTTGAAAATAACAAGCTAACACTTTATCCCGATCGCGATTATACGATAACTGCAGATGTTCAGAATGCGGATAACTTCTTACAGCTTTCTTACCAGTGGCAGAAGAGAGACAGTAAGAATAACTGGAAAAACATCAAGGGCGGCAACACGAAGGTGTTTGAAATCACAAATGCCACCTCCGAGGATGCAGGTCAGTATCGCTGCCGGATCGATGCGATCTATTATAACGAGGAGCATCACGAGAAGTCTGCATTTAGCATTACAACCGATGAGATCGACGTTGCTTACCAGATGAGAACCGTGAAAAATGATTCCTTTACGGTTTCCTGCAAGGAGAGCAAGCCCGAAGCAATTCTTACGCTGTTCCCTGAAGATCCCTACTGCTTTGTTGCACCGACGGGTGATGTAAGATTTATTATCCGCAGCACTTCTCTCGAAAAGAGCTTCACCGTTCCGTTAAAGAACTCCGGAAAAAAGGCAACTGCCAAGCTTTCCACAGCAGCAGACCTGAGCGAGCTTCCGGAGGGGGTATACGAGATCACAGCTTATTACAGCGGCGACAATGTATTCAGCTCATTTGCCGAAAGCAGCAAGCAGAGCGTTTTGGTCGGAGAATCCAAAATCTATCCGGTTCTGATGAACGAGAACGGCGAACGCACAGATACATTCTATTACGGCGATAAGATGTTTTTGAAGTTTTTAAGCTATACAAAGGATGCTGATGGCAATTCTACAGAAACCGAGATGAAAGATGAAACGCATCCAGACGGTTATTCTGAGCTTCTGACAAAAAAACCTGATATTTATGTAAATAATGAGATCAAAGTCAAATTGCAGGGCTTTGATGATGAACAGACATTCCAGTATACCTATACCGTAAAAAAACGTCCGCTTGCAGTACGTGTAATCAGCGAGGAACTGTTTGCCGGAGATGTGGAAGGTCATCTCCCACAAATGGATATTCTTTCCGGTTCGCTTGCGGCAGATGATGTGCTTTCAGATATTGTCGATCTGACCTTCAAGAACAGCACAGGAACAACAAACGTAAGTATTACCAACAACACGAACCCCGGCACATACTTTGCCCAGCTTTCTGTATTGAGCAGCGAAACTGCTGAAAACTATGACATCAAGCTCTATTCTTATGCATTCACTATCAATTCACAACAGTATACACTGATGTTTTCTGCTGAAC
>NZ_JAILNU010000044.1 GCF_024691275.1 Ruminococcus sp.
ATCAAACATGGATTCATTATTTGACATGATACCACCTCCTTTCTGCAAGAGTTTGTGGTGAGCCTTGCAGGAAGGATTATAACATATTTTAATAATTTGAGCATCCTCCGGGGTGCTTTTATTATACGATAATCAATGCATTCCGAAAGGGGTGCATTCTTTATATCCGTCTTTAAGCCCCGGCAGACGCTAAAGAACCGGGGAGAATAGACCGCTGACAGAACAGCGCAAAAAATGTATTCGGAGGAAAAACACATGAGAAAAGAAGAACTGATGAAGATTGAAGGAATGACCGAGGCACTTGCTGACAAACTGGCAGCAGCATCGGCAGAGGAGCTTAAGGGATTCATCCCTAAGTCACGTTTTGACGAAGTGAACGAGGCGAAGAAAAACGCCGAAGCACTTATCAAGGAACGTGATAAACAGCTCGAGGAACTTAAAAAGGCTGCACCGGATTCGGAAGCCTTAAAGAAGCAGATTGAGGAGCTCCAGAAGACAAACACCGAGGCGAAAGACCAGTATGAAGCACGCATCAAGAAGATGCAGATTGACAATGCTATAAGCAATGCCTTAAGAGATGCAGGCGCAAAGAACGCAAAAGCGGCCATGGCACTGCTTACAGATCTCGACAAGGCAGAACTTGACGAAAAAGGCAATGTCAAAGGCTTAGCAGAGCAGATAAAGGCACTTCAGAAATCTGAATCATATCTTTTTGATGTACCACAGCAACAGCCGGCAGGAGCTGGCAAAGCTACTTTTGTAGGAGTGACACCCGGAGGAAACGGCGGTACCCAGACAAACGGGACCATCACAAAGCAGGATTTTGCAAAGATGTCCTACAAGCAGAAGGTGGAGCTCTACAACACTGACAAAGCCCTGTATGATTCATTACAGGCACAAACAGAATAATCAATGAAAGGAAAGGTAAAGAATTATGGCTCAGACAAAACTTACTGACCTGGTAAATCCCCAGGTCATGGCTGATATGATTTCAGCTACATTACCCAAGAAGATCAAGTTCGCACCTATCGCTAAGGTTGACACCACTCTTACAGGGAAACCCGGTGACACCATCACAGTTCCTAAGTATGCTTACATCGGTGACGCAGAAGACGTAGCAGAAGGCGTACAGATGGGAACCACAGTTCTCAGCGCTTCAACAACCACTGCAAAGGTTAAGAAGGCAGGTAAGGCTGTAGAGATCACAGACGAGGCTGTTCTTTCAGCTTACGGTGATCCTATGGGAGAGACTTCCGCACAGCTTACTATGTCTATCGCATCCAAGGTTGACAACGACCTTTACGCAGAGCTCTTAAAGGCTTCACTCGTTTATGGCGCAAGCCCTGTAGCAGTTATCGACTACTCAGGCCTTGTTGCTGCAAACGCGCTTTTCGAAGATGAGAGCGACACAGCACTCAACAAGATCATCTTCATCCATCCTGATCAGGAAGCAGACCTTCGTGTTGACTCGAACTTCATCGACAGGTCAAAGAGCGGCATGGACGTTATCATGACCGGTACCATCGGTATGATCTGCGGTTGCCAGGTAGTAAAGTCAAAGAAGGTTGTAAAGATCGGCTACGTTAAGTGTGCAGCTGGCGATTCAGGCGCTACAAAGATCGTTGCAGAATCTGCTACTCCCAGCACAGGCGAAGCTAAGCTTTCACAGCTTACCGCAGGTGCTTTCTGGGACGGAACCAACAAGGTAGTTTATACTCCCGCTGTTGATTCTTACGTTGCAGCTGTAGCATATCCTTACTTCGTTAACCCTATCGTCATCGTTGACGTAGCAGACGCGAATGAGGATCCCGCAGCTGATAAGTTCGCTACAAGTACTCCCGCTCTTACCGTATACCTCAAGAGAGGCGTACAGGCTGAGTCTGACAGGGATATCCTTGCAAAGACAACAGTTGTATCGGCTGATGAGCACTATGCTACAGTTCTCAGCAATGACTCAAAGGTAGTTGTTGCTCAGTTCAAGGCTTCGTGATCGTGAGGTGATGGTATGCTGTTGAGAAGACGTTATCAGACGGTTGAAGAGGAAAAGCCTATAAATCCTACCCTTATAGAAGAAAAAGTCGAAAAAGCGCACGCAAATGATTCTGAGGGGGTATCTGAAAAGGCTGAGACCAAGAAACCTGAAGCAAAGAAAACTGCAAAGAAGAAATGATACCGGAGGGAGCCTTAAAAAGCTCCTTCCGGATTGGAGGCGGATATGTCAGTAATGGATAAAGCAACGACCATTGCAACGGTCAAAGCTAATCTGAACATCACGGGGACTGCCAGGGATCTCCTTATTGGGGATATCTGGCAGAATACAGTGAACTATATCAACCAGGAAGGCGTTCCTGAGGAGCTTGAACCTTTTATTAGGGCAAAGACGAAGGACGTTATAGATTATGAAACATCTTTTGGGACGGGACAGGTACTTGACGTAGCTTCCCAGACCGAGGGAGAGTGCTCATGGACCTATAACGTCTCCGGTACTTCCTCAAGGGATTCGGTATATGGTTTTTCTACCAGTGATTTCGGAAAGCTTAATGCGTTCAGAAAGCTGAGGTGGTGAGAATGCATCCGGTAGAGTCAAAATACAGTGGACTCTGTACCATTACAGAGGTCACCAAGACTACCAGCCAGACCACGAACATCACTTCGACAACGGATACAGAGGTATGCAAGGACCAGCCGTGCAGGATGGTCGTTAAAAGCGTTCCTGCAACCGAGAACAAGAACGGAGCTTTTATGATGGCGAAGAACATAGTTCTTCTGATGACACCTTCCATTACTGTAAAGCCCGGTTCCAAAGTCACGGTCACGCAGGAAGGAAGAACGGAGTATTTCAAAAGCTCCGGGATACCTGCCGTGTATCCGTCACATCAGGAGATATCGCTCGTAGAAGCTGAGAGGTGGGCATAATGGCAGTAGATTTCAGTGAATTTGAAAAATTCAAAGAGAAGCTTAAAGGAATAGAGAAGGAACTCCCTGAGTTCTTTGAGGGCTGCGCGAATGAGATAGGTGCCAGGCTCTTACGTGCCACAAAGCAGAAGACTCCGGTAGGTATTTATCCTGCGGAATCGGGAAAGACCGGCGGCACACTCAGGAGGAACTGGAACGTCACAGAAGTGAAGCACACTTTAGGCGGATACACCCTGAATGTTATCAATAATACTGAATATGCGTCATATGTCGAATACGGGCACAGGCAGAACGTAGGGCAATTCGTACCGGCACTCGGGAAAAAACTCAAGAAACCATGGGTAGAAGGAAGGCACATGCTGACCGATTCCGTGAACGAGCTGAAGCCCAAAGTGGACGGCATCACCGAAAAGCGCCTGAATACATGGCTGGAGGAAAAACTGAAATGATTAACGAAATACTTGAATCTATAGCGAAGAACCTCAGCTGTTATTCCGGCTATGAGGTCTATGTTGACGATATGGAGCAGGGAGTAACGGAACCCTGCTTCCTGCTTAAATTCATGAGAGCGGAGAGGACGCCCCAGCTCGAGGGAAGATACAGGATAAGGGCACACTTCCAGATAGTGTTCCTTGCCGGAACTGCGTCGGCAATCAACGATATGTCCGAATCCCTGCCTTTTGATGTTAAAAAGCTTGATGTGAGCGTGACGGAAGGCAAAGAGACGGTTACAAAGACACTCAATGCAGTGAACATGGAAACACATGCGGATACCGATGAACATACGCTTGTATGCTTGTTTGATTATCTGTGGACGGCTTACCTGGTCGAAGGAGATCCTGATTACATGCTCACAGCTACCATCGAAACGGAGGTAAAGAATGGCTAAGAACGAAAAGAAAGACGAGGCTCCCAAGGCTCTCAAGTTCCCTAAGGAGACCATCGCAAAAACAAAAAGATACCGTGACCGTGTAGACCTTGTTAATGCTCTTTTAGAGGATGACAAGGAATATACATTCGAGGAAACGGATGAAATCATAAAAATTTTTATGGAAAGAGAGGTAAAATAATATGCTCGGAGGCGGATATTTCACAACCCAGAACAAAGTTATCCCCGGCTCATATATCAACTTCGTATCTCTGAACAATGCAAGTGCAAACCTTGCTGACAGAGGCGTAGTGGCTATGGCTATGGAACTTAACTGGGGCGATGCTTCAAAGATCATCGAAGTGACCAATGAGACTATCACGAAGGACTGCTTCAAGGTATTCGGCTATGAGTACGGAGATGCTTCACTGAAGGATATCAGAGAAGTTATGCTCCACGCTACAAAGCTTCTGCTTTACCGTCTTAACGGTGCAGGAAACAAAGCCACGAATACTTTCGGCGCTGCAAAATATGCAGGCACCAGAGGTAACGCCATTAAGACTGTTATCGCAGTGAATGCGGACGACAGTACCAAGTGGGATGTATCAACCTATGTTGACACCACGCTTGTTGATAAGCAGGTAGGCGTTGCTTCAGCGGCTGCACTTGTCGATAACGATTATTTCGATTTCGATAAGACAGCTACACTGGCAGCTACTACAGGCACTTCATGTACAGGCGGCACAAACAGTTCTGTTACCGGAACAAACCACAGCGACTTCATGGCACTTCTTGAGGAACAGACCTACAATATCCTCTGTACCACTTCCACTGACGGCTCTGTGAAGGCTCTTTATGTAGCATTCACAAAGCGTATGGTTGAAGAGTGCGGTATCAGGATCCAGGCTGTTCTCTATAACCAGGCAGCAGACCATGAGTGCATCATCAATGAAGCTACAGCTGCAAACCTCGTTCCCTGGCTTGCAGGTGCTGAGGCAGGCTGTGCTCTCAACAAGTCCCTCACCAACACAACATATGATGGTGAGAACACTATCAGCACATCCTACACCCAGTCACAGCTTGAGGATGCTATCAACGCCGGCAAGATCGTATTCCACAAGGTCGGCGATGCCTATAACGTATTAAGGGATATCAATTCACTTGTTACCCTTACCGACGACAAGGGCGCTGATTTCCAGTCAAATCAGACAATCCGCGTTATCAACCAGATTGGCAACGACATTGCAACGCTGTTCAACACCAGATACCTCGGCAAGGTTCCCAATGATGCCGAAGGACGCACCTCATTCTGGAGTGCATTGGTTGATTACTTCAACCAGCTCCGCCAGATGCGTGCTATCGAGGAGTTCACTGCGAATACCGATATCACCGTTGAAGCCGGAGAACAAAAAAACAGCGTGGTAGTTAATACCAATATCACACCGGTATCATGTATGGAGATCCTTTACATGACCGTTGTAGTTAGCTGAGAAAGGGGGATAGGATAATGCCTAATGCAAATATCATGAACGTTAACGACATCATGGCGGGAACAGGCGGTTCAGCTTATCTTGAGATAGCTGACGAGCGTTACTGCCTTTTCAACATTCAGAAGTATAAGGCACAGGTAGACCTCACCAAAAAGGAGAGAGGCCTTCTCGGAAAGTCCGGACGCGTCAACTACGTGACCGGATGGAAGGGAACCTTCACTGCCACAGTAGACTTCAATACCAGCATCTACACACGTATGATGCAAGTATATAAGGACACAGGCGAGTTCCCTAGATTTAAGATGTTCGTTACAAACGAAAACTTCTCCGGAAGCACCGGAAGACAGGAAGTTATCCTTTCTGACTGTCTTCTTGACTCTACAGTTATCGCTATGCTCGATACAGAGTCGGACGGACTCAGCATGGATATTTCCGGAACATTTGATGATTTTGATCTCAGCGAAGGCTTCACCGAGATGCCTAACTACAGAGTATCGTGATCATATAGCTGTTTCACTGGGGGATATCTCAAAAGGGTATCCCCTTTATTTACAAATATCATCAGAAAATATTAAGAATTTGGAGGATTTACAACATGAGCGGGTTGTCAATGTATCTTAAGAAAAACAAAGTAACGAGGGAGAATCTTATAATAGCTCCCACAAAGTCTCTCTGCGATGAGAACGGTGAGCCGGTGAAGTTCACGTTCCGTCCTATAAGCACAAAGGAAAACGATGAGATCAGGGATATGTGCGTGAAGACCACGATAGTGGGCAAAGAGACCAGATCAAAAGTAGATAATTCCAAGTATATGAAGGCTATCCTTGCGAGGTCATGCGTTGAGCCTAACCTTAACAGTGTTGAACTTCAGGACAGTTATGGCGTAAAGGACGCGGAAGCCCTCATATGCGAACTGATAGATAATCCGGGCGAGTACAGTGACCTTGTTGTAGCTGTTATGGAATATAACGGCTTCACCAAGGAAGACAGCTCGGTTGAAGAAGTAAAAAACTGATAGAAGCAGGTGATCCGGATGCGGTTTACCTGCATTACTGCATACAGGA
>NZ_JAILNU010000069.1 GCF_024691275.1 Ruminococcus sp.
ACAAATCCAGATATACTTGAAGAGCTCCTGCCGTGGAATAGATCTGTACAGAAAATTTGTAAAGCATTATGAGCAATAGTAATCCCCGAGCCGCAGCTCGGGAATCTTTCATTTACAGGTGGTATGTTATTGAGCGGTTACTATAGTTGCTGCAGAGATTGTTGCTAAAACTTTTTTGAATGTTTTTTTCATTTTTAATATCCTTCTATAATTAAAATTTTGAGCAGTCGACCGCTATATTTTTTATAATATTTCGCGTGAAAACAGCGTGATTATTTTATGGGAATATAATGAAAAGTTTAGAAATTAAACATTAAATACTAAATGTATTAACGCTAACTATATTTTGTAATAGATTTTTCCTTATATCAGTTGACTTATATAGGCTTATGTGGTATAATCAGTTTTATTCTTTACAATTCAGGTGATAACATGATAATACGAAATATAACAGAAAACGATAATTTTGTTGCTATACGCGAAATATACGAACGAAGCTGGAAATCTGCTTACAGGGATATAATCCCGAAGGAATGGCTTGACAGCCGCCCAAAGGAAAAGTGGGGCGGAAATATCCTCAAAAACGGCAGGGTCGAAACAGGGGCGTTTATCGACGGGAAAATAGTTGGAACTGCCTGTTACTGTCAATCGCGGTGGGATAAGTTCAAGGACTTCGGTGAGGTCGTTACCATTTATCTTTTGCCTGAATATATTGGTCAGGGCATTGGCTATGCGCTTATGGAGCACTGTATATCAGCGCTGAAAGGGCTCGGCTATGATAAGGTACTTTTATGGGTGCTTGAAGAAAATACACGCGCAAGAGCTTTCTATGAGAGGTACGGATTTGTTCTCACAGACGAGTTCATCGACGACAATATAGGTGGACGCGATGTCCGTGAGGTAATGTACGTTTTGAACGTGTAGGAACAGCTTATACGCTGCCATAGCGTACTGGTAAACAGGCATCTGATACAGGTGCAGCTGCCCGTGTATGAATAGCATATGAACAAAATTATGCATTTCACGCTAAAAAATTGCATTTCGTGCATTTTTATTGCTTTTTTGCGGCTGATGTATTATTATATATTTAGTTGCTTGTGATGAGCAGCGTGTTGGATGGGGGACGCTATAATTTCTCTAAAGCTCTAAAAGATCAAACAGTAACATCCTAATCAATATCCCCTTGTTATAGTTTTGTCCACCGTCCTTTCTGTGATTAGACTGTATTCCTTGTCAGTCTATTTATTGCACTTTTGGAAGCATTCCAATGCCGCGTGTATGCTTCCAAAGCAAAAGAGCAGTTCATTTTGAACTGCTCTTTTGTCTTTTATAAGCGGTATTTTATTATCCGTTTGCAGCCTGTGCGATAGCTTCCACCTTGCCGAGGTTCTTGATGGCAGGTATAGCTGCTACGAGGGATATAATGATATTTACAGTAATGGAAATGGCAATCGTCAGTGCTACCATGCCCCATATTGCAGGGGACTTGTCCTGCATGATCTTGTATACGAATAAGATGAAACCTGTTACACCAACGGCTGTACCCGTTACGGCAGCTGTTGCGGAGAACATGATAGTTTCCAGCATAACGCTCTTGCGGAGCTGTTTCCTTGACATCCCCACGCTTCTGAGCATCATAAGCTCGCGGCTTCTGTTGAGTACGCTGGTGTTTACCGAGTTTATCATTGAGAGGATTCCTACGAGCCATATTGATACAAGGAAGCCTATGAGTACCTTTATGATAGAATTTATGAATTCATTAGCTCCTGTACCTACCTGATACATATTCTCAGTGAATTCATAGCTTGATTTGGAAGTAAATTCGTTAAAGAGTCTTTCTGCTTCTTTATAGTGCTTGTGATCGCTTACTCTGAGGTAAATGTGATATGAATGATTGAATGAAGGAGCGTATTCAATAGGCAGGATAAATCCTTGTCCTTCTGAACTTGCTGAAATTCCTATAATATTGTATTTTTTACCATCGAGAGTTACTTCCGGCTTATCGTCGAGTTTTTTATAGCTGGTTGGGAACTCCTCAACATTTATTTCGAGTTCGTGATCGCGTGTAAGGTTGCAGTTATTATATAAAATACCGCCGCTGTCCCTGAACTCTGCATAGCTCATGCCTGTTATCTTGTCAAGCTCGTTCATGCGGTATTCTCCTTCATTTATTAAGGCTATCAGTTCATAGCCGCCGATTCTACTCGGATCTTTGAGCTTGTTGTCTATCAGCTCCCGCTCCTTTTCTTCAAGAGATGTAACTGGCTCGATAGCCTGTATGCCGTAATATGAGAATACTTCTTTGTCGCTGAAGTATTTATCAGGCATTTCTGTCGGATTTTTCGGATCGCTGCTATAGTAGGAAACGATCTCAAGATCATAGTATTTCGGATCGCGTGATTTCTCCACGGTACTGCGGATATATGTGCCCATAAGTATAGTTATGGTGAACATAAGCACACCGAGTGTCATTGTCACAGTCGAAACCACAAAGCGGCTCTTTGCTGTCTTTATGTTCTTTCGTGTATATCTTCTCAGGAACTTGTTAGCGCTGAGGTCAAGCTTTGACTTGTACTTTCTGAATTTACGCTTCTTACTCTTTGGCTTACCGAAATTGAGCGCTTCAGCAGGTGAAAGCTTTCTTGCCGCCCACATTGCCGAGGTATATGCTGATATGAGTATCGCTACAAGACAGAGAACCACGCCTATAGCCATTATTGGCGCAGAAGCCTTGTACTCGAAGAACGACAGACCTATGTTATTTATAGAGTTGAAAGATGCATGGCACAGAAGCAAAGCTATGATCGTACCGAGTGGAACTGCTGTGAAGCAGTAGAACAGAGCCTCAGCAAATACCAGAAATGCTATCTGTGTCTTTGATGCTCCCATTACTCGGAGCGCTGCAAAGTGTGTGCTTCGTTCCTGTACAGCCATCTCGAAGGCATTGTCGATAACGAAACGCGATATGAACCATGCTATAAGGAGCACTATCAGCATAGGAATAACGATTATAGCAAGTATCTTGTATATAGCGTAAGGGCTCTTCCATTCGAGAGCGAGGAGAGTATCATTTTCAATATGAGGAAATTTGTATGAATCGAAGAACTGTGTGCCATAGTCGTAGCCGAGGTCTGTGAAAAGCATTTTCAGGGCTTCGTCGTAGTCACAGTTGTCGATAAGACGTATCTTCATTGAGGGGGTCTTCTCCACAAATATATCTGGGTTCTTCTCACCAAGTTCCGTGAAGTTGACGTCTGTATTATCAGTATTGACTATCTGGAAAAAATGCGTTACTATCTTTGCATTGTAATTGGTGAAGCCAGCTATCTTCACGGTGTATTCAACAGGCTCACCGTATACCTCATCAGCTACAGGGATATCGTCCAGCCCAATCTTATTTCGGTCGCCGAGGTATGTGTCCAAAGAAAGCTTATAAGCGCTGTTCTGCAAATTGGTCGGAAGATCAGCAAATTCAGCATCTTTCTGGGTATATTCAGTACCGTATCTCTCTTTCAGTTCAGAACGAGCTTCCTTTATGATGTCTGAATCTTCATCGAATGAAGCACTTACAGGACATATGGAAAAAGTAACTGTATCGCCCTTTGAGTAGCCCATTTCGCTGAAAAAAGCGGGAAGATATACACCATCTGCGTCAGTATCATATTTAATAGAATCAGGTGCTTCACTGTATGTTCCGTCTATAAGCTTTTTATTGCCAAAGCCCTTATAGCTGTTCAGTTTTTTGGTTCTTATGGTTTTACCGTTTACGGATATCTCGAAGTATGCGATACCGGAATCAGCTTCAAGAGAAGCACTATCTGCCTTTGAGCCGTAGTAATCGTCTACTACCGCGTGATTCTTTACGGCTTCAAAAGCCTTGTCACGATCCCTTGATTTTTCTATCCAGGAGGATATATCTACTTCCCACAAACCTTCTTCAACTATTTCCTCATTCATGAGGGTCTGGAAGATACTGTTGCAATATGAGCATACCGTCGCAAGTATGAAAGCCGACAGGGTAATGCACATGAATGTGAGAAAGGTACGCATTTTTTGTCGGCGTATGTATTTCATGGAAAGTGCAATGAGATGTTTCATGTCACCGCCTCCTTATTCTGAAAGAACACCGTCCGTGATACGGCAGATACGGTCAGCCTGAGAAGCGATACTGCCGTCATGGGTAATAAGTATGAGTGTCTGGTCATACTTCTTTATGGAGCTTTTGAGTATAGAGATTATCTCGCGGCTGTTTTTGCTGTCAAGGTTGCCTGTAGGCTCGTCAGCGAGGATTATCTGGGGTTTGTGTATGAGGGCACGGGCAAAGGCAACGCGCTGCTGCTGACCGCCTGAGAGTTCGTGAGGATAGTTGGTGCGCTTCTTGTCAAGTCCCGTGAGCTTTAGCAGCTCCTCGAGGTATTCCATATCAGGAGAAGTGTTGTCCAGATTGAGCGGAAGCACAATATTTTCCTCCACGTTCAGTACGGGAATGAGGTTGAAGGACTGGAATATAAAGCCGATGTTCTTGCGGCGGTAAGCCGAGAGAGCGTTGTCGTTCATCTGAGTGATGTCCTTGCCGTTTACGAAGATACTGCCGCTTGTAGGGCGGTCAAGAGAGCCGAGACAGTTGAGTAGAGTAGTTTTGCCGCTGCCGCTTTCGCCTGTAACTGCGAGAAATTCGCCTGCACAGACTTCAAGTTCCACGTTGTTGAGGGCGTATATCATATTTTCGCCTTCGCCGTACTGCTTGACGAGTTTTTCCGTTTTGATTATTATGTTTTTTTCCATATAATTACCTCCCTGTTCAGAGTATATCCTTATTGTAACTATAGTTTAACATTACAATCTTACAGTAACGTTACAAAAACAAAAACGGCTGAAAAAATTTTTTCAGCCGTTTTGATATGTATTTATCATGACTTTATGAATACGAACTCGAACCGTGTACCCTTGCCGAGTTCTGAATATACGAGTATCTCGCCGCCGTGAGCGCGGACGATCTTCTGGGATATGGACATTCCCAGCCCCGAGCTGTACATGGTCTTGTCGTTGGACTTTACAGAAAAGCGCTCGAACAGCTTTGGTATATCCTCCTGAGGTATGCCCTTGCCGTTGTCTGATATGGCGATAGTAGTCAGCACAGCATCTTCGTACAGCTTCACTTTCAGCTCTGAGCAGTCAGCGTGATCGGCTGAATTTTTGATGATATTCTCGACAGCTTCACACAGCCAGCCCTTATCGCAGTCCATGCGGATACTTCTGTCAAGGTCGGGAGCGACGGATATTTTCTTGTTTCTCAGCAGGGGAGACATACGCTTTACGGCGATCTCGCATACTTCGGCAAGGCTGCACGGCTCCATGCGGTATTCGATCGCGTCGGCGTTGAGCTTGGCGAGCTTTATTGCTTCTATAACGAGCCGTTCCATGCAGTCAAGATTGAGCTGCACCTCGTCCGAGAGCTTGTCGCGGCGTTCCGCGGACAGATCGTCAAACTCGCTGAGCATATCGGTATTGAGCCTTATAACGGCAAGAGAAGTTTTTATCTGGTGCGAAAGGTCTGTGAGGAAGGTGCGCTGAAAATGCTGCTCATTCAGGAGCTTTATCCTCAGACCGTTGATCCTGTTCACGAGCCTTTCGGCGGCATCGGATATCCTGTGTACAGAGCCCAGATCTTCGCCGTAAAGGTTTATAACGCTGTTGGCTTTGTCGGCAGCCTCGATACATTCATCTCTCAGCTTTTCGAGGTCGCTGTATATCGTCATAAGCTCGCGGAGAGCCACGGCGAACCATACAACCGACAGCAGTGCCAAAAGTCCGAACATAGGTATGAATACAGTATTTCTCACAGAGCTGTAGCTTTTCATGAGTTTGGGCGGCAGTTCATGGTCTATGCTGTATTTTTTAAACAGCTCCTCGCCGTTGGCAATGTATTCTTCCTGTGGGATATCTGTGAATTTACCGCCGCCTGCAACAGCAAGCTCTGAGCTTATCTGTCCGCGGACTATTTTTTCTGCGCATACTTCAGAAATATAATAGGATATGCCTGCGGACAGAGCTATGAGTATAATGAATATGAGCAGCAGTCTCTTGGGAGCGCGGTTGTTTATGAATCGGTCTGTTCTGTCCATTTATAGCCCATTCCTCTCTTGGTGACTATCCTGCCGCAGCCTGTGGCTTTACTGAGTTTTTCGCGCAGACGGCTGATATTCACCGAAAGGGTGTTGTCGTTTACGAAGATCCCCTTTGAGTCCCAGAGGTATGCGAGTATCTGTTCGCGGGTGAGGTACTGTTCGCGGTTGAGCATGAGGTAGCTGAGGAGCTTCTGCTCAACGGCGGTAAGCTCCATTTCGGGGACTTCGGGAACTCTGCGCAGATTTGCGCGGATACGTGAAAAGAGTTCGCGCAGTCTGAAAGGCTTGGTGATATAGTCGTCGCCGCCGCTGTCCAGACCGCGGACGATATCAGCCTCGTCATCACATGAGGTAAGGAATATAATAGGAGTTTGTACAGTTTTGCGTATGCGTCTGCACAGGTCTATGCCGCTGCCGTCCGGCAGCATAACGTCGAGTATGATAAGGTCGGCATCGGCTGCATTCAGTATTGCAGCAGCAGCGGTGCTGACTGCTATAACGCTGTAGCCCTCGGTCTCAAGGGCAAAAGCGATATTTTTATTGAGAGTTTCGTCGTCCTCGACAAGAAGGATAGTATTCATATTTCACCTCAGTTGTTTTTCCTATATTGTAGCATATATGTAAAAAAATTACAAGCTGTCATTTTGAATGGACGGATATGATCTGCGGCAAAACAAAAAAGCTGCACCGCATGATAAGCAGTGCAGCTGTGTATTCGCAGTTGCAAATATCAACCTTTATAGATCGAGATATCTTCGATATTTTTGAGTACGCTTCCGCAGAGTTCCTTCCACTGAGCGACCTCAGCTTCGTCGTAGGAGATGACCTTCTTAGCCCATGAGCTGCAATAAGCACAGGCATTGGGAGCTGACTGACCATCTTCAAGGATATCGCTTGCGCAGAGTGAGTTAGCACAGTTGTTGTTCTTGACGAAGTGTTCAAGGAAGCCGTCGAGCTTCTTGTTGTCAACAAAGAGCTTAGGGAGGTGCATAGTTCTTCCGTAAGCCATCATAGCCTCGGGCTTCAGTTTTTCCACCCATCTCATAGGCGGCACATCTGCCGGAGGACCGCCTGCACCCATAGGCGGCATACCTGCCGGAGGTGCGCCTGCACCCTTAGCGTTCATAGGCAGAGTTGCGATAGTCTTAGCCTGTGGCCAGTTTACGATATCGAGAAGGTTTCCGTCATAGGATTCTTCCATATATCCCTTTACAACTCTATGGAGGAATTCGGTAGTTCTTGTTCTGTCGATAAGCTTTATCGAGAAGTTCTTATTGCCTGTTTCCTCGGCGAGCTCTCTGTAGTAGTGAACATCTTCGGGACGTATGAACTCGGCAGTAAGGATAGCTGCGGGATGAGTTACCTTCTTGTATGCGCAGTTTACGAGAGAGTAGTCCATTGTGAACTTATCAGGATCTGAATGTCCTACAAAGCAGCCATGTGCAAGGCGGAAGGGACATTCTCTCAGGCAGAGGTTGTTAGCGATGACACGAAGGTGGAGATCACTGTCCTTGTACTGAGCGAGAAGGTTTCTGAGAACGTCGAACTTTCTGTTGAAGCCGTGGTCGAGAGTTATCTCGTCTACGCCCCAGTTGCGCCAGTACTCGATGTGCTGGATAGTTGTTGGGTAAGCGTAAAGACCAAGGGTAACGAACATATCCTTGAATTCTCTCTTGACGTATTTAATAAGGATAGGCGAGTTGAGAGTCAGAGCTCTTACGCCCATATCATACAGCGTATGTATAAAATCGCGTATCTGCTTTCCTACTACGGGATCGACCTCATTCTGGTCCATAGAAAGAGGGTTTATGAGGTAGTTGAAGGTGATATTGCGCTTTTTACATTCTTTGATATAGTCAGCGAACTGATCCATCGTAAAATCAGGAACGATCGAAGCGGTACGTCCGCCGGGAAGTCCGTCATGCTTGAGTTTACCAAAAAAACTTGTTATAGAATGTTTTTTGTCGTACTCATCGACGAAATCAAATAATTTGTAATCAAAATTACAACCGAGATCAAATGAAATAGAGTCTTGATTCATTTTAATACACATCTCCCTGAATAAAATAAGGACTGATATACAGTTCGTAAGCAAAATTAGTTATTGGAACAGTTCAGTAAATTATTGTTTGATATCTTTTTATTTTTGTATTTAAAACGTGATTTTTTGGTATTTTCCCTCATAGTCCCATACAAAATTATATCACTAAATGTACAAAGTGTCAACTAATCGCCCAAAAACTTAATAGAAAAAATAGAGGTTATTTTTTGTAGGTTTTATACAAGCAGGAAAGTAAAAATTAGTATATTGCTGTGGAACTCTGAGGAATTTTTGTGGAACATCGGGTTTTAACGAGCAGAAGTCATAATTCGCCTAAAAGTAAATATATTTTATTTTTATGAAAGTACTTGACAATTTGTAATATCAGGATTATAATATATAAAGAACATATGTTCTGAAAGAGAGGGGCAGGAGCATGGAAAAGAAATATATCGCAATAGACCTGAAGTCGTTCTATGCTTCGGTAGAGTGTGTCGAACGGGGGCTCGATCCCCTTGATACAAATCTTGTTGTAGCCGATAAGAGCAGGACGGAAAAAACTATATGTCTTGCGGTATCGCCGTCGCTGAAAGCCTGCGGAGTTTCGGGAAGACCGCGCCTTTTCGAGGTCGCGGCGCAGACGGCAGACGTGAACGCAGTGCGGAGATATAAAGCACCGCGCAGGAAGTTCCGCGATAAGTCCTGTATCGCCAGCGAGCTTAAAGCCGACCCGTCGCTGGAGCTGTCGTATATCACGGCGGTTCCGAGAATGGCGCTGTACATAGAATACAGCACAAGGATATACAATGTATACCTGAAATACATAGCGCCCGAGGATATACACATATACTCCATAGACGAGGTGTTTATAGACGCTACGGCGTACCTTGATACTTACGGAATGACCGCCCATGAGCTTGCAATGACGATGATACGTGATGTTCTGAAAACCACGGGCATTACTGCCACTGCGGGGATAGGCACGAACCTTTATCTCTGCAAGATAGCTATGGATATTGTCGCAAAGCGTATGCCGCCCGATAAGGACGGCGTGCGTATTGCGGAACTGGACGAGATGTCTTACCGAAAACTTATGTGGGAGCATCGTCCGCTGACGGATTTCTGGCGTGTGGGACGCGGATATGCGAGCCGACTTGAACACATCGGCATTTTTACAATGGGAGATATCGCACGTTTTTCCGCATCGGAGTTCGGGGAAAAGGCACTGTATAAGATGTTTGGGGTAAATGCGGAGCTGCTCATAGACCACGCATGGGGCTGGGAACCCTGTACCATAGCGGATATAAAGAGCTATCGTCCCGAGGTGAACAGTATAAGCTCGGGGCAGGTCTTGCAGGAGGCTGCCGAGCATGATACTGCACGGCTTATCACATGGGAAATGGCTGATATGCTGTCTCTTGACCTTGTAGGGAAGGGACTGGTGACAGATCAGCTGACGCTGACTATCGGCTATGATGTGGAGAATCTCCGCAGAGAGGATATAATAAGGAATTATACGGGGAAGGTGGTACTTGACCACTATGGCAGACCTGTTCCCGCACACGCTCACGGTACTGTGAATCTTGCGGCACAGGTGTCATCGTCAAAGCTTATCACTGAGGCGGCTATGGAGCTTTTCGACCGTATCACGGACGGTATGCTCCTTGTGCGCAGGATAACCATATGTGCGAACAGGGTAGTGCCTGCTGAGTCTGTCCGTGAGGAGCTGCGTCAGCTTGATTTCTTCACTGATTTTGAGGAGGAAGAATGCCGCCGCAGTGCGGAAAAAGCGGAGCTAAGGCGCGAAAAGAACCTTCAGCTCGCTATGCTGAGAATGAAAGAGCGCTACGGCAAGAATGCAGTCCTGCGCGGAACTAATCTCTGTGAAGGAGCTACTGCCCGTTCACGCAACAGGCAGATAGGCGGACACAGAGCATAAATGTTGGGGTAAAATATAATACAGAGCGGCTGCGGTGTCAGCTGCTATAAGCTTGAAGGGAGGAGTACTATGTCAGACAGTTACGAAGATATAATGGATATGCCGCACCATGTCTCGAAGACACGGGCACAGATGCCTCGCCGCAGCCGTGCGGCGCAGTTCGCACCGTTTGCGGCGCTCACAGGCTATGAGGACGCTGTATGCGAGACTGCACGGCGCACCGACATCAAAGCCGAACTGTGCGAGGACGACGCGGCGGAACTGAACGAAAAAATAAGGCTTCTCGGCGCTCGTATCGCCGCAGAGCCTTACTGCGAGGTGACATATTTTGTTCCTGACAAGCACAAAAGCGGCGGCAGATACGTTACAGTGTCGGGAAATGTGCGCTTTATAGAGGAAGTATCGCGGCAGCTTGTGTTCTGCGGCGGACTTCGCGTACCGCTTGATGATATAATGAAAATATCGCTGTAAAAAGAGCAACAGCCCTACCTCCCGCCCAAGGAGATAAGACTGTTCTGATTTGCCCTCTTACAAAAGGAAGGATAGCCAAAGGAATTTAAAACAATATATCACAAAGACCGCCTATAGTCTTTGTAAAATTTTGTGGTACGATCTCTGCGTAATACTGTCCTTGCCTGCAAGTTCCGAGCTATCCTGTCAGAACTTACAAGTATTCAAACCCGAATGCAGGTCAGGGGAGTATAGTGCAGAGTCTCCCCGCCTGCGGGTCTGTTGACTAAAAAATATGCAGGAAATATTGGTATAATTAAAGAGCGGAATAAATGCTGCGATCTTTTTGCCGCTTAGCTGCGGCTGAATATATAATGTACCTAACCGAATGCCGTGGTTAGTACTGTGGATTGCACTTGGAAAATTTATTGCTGTTCCGTATTGCGGAACTTTATAATAGTGTCTGTAACATTTATGTGTTTACTCATATGCACCTCGGCTGCGAAAGATGGTAGGAGGCAGCCGAAGATATGAGCAGCTTAGCAGCGGCTATAGCACTGTCCGCTGCAAGCCTGCGTTGTCAGGAAACAAAGGCGGCGGGAGAGGGACCGCTCACCTTTGTCAACACCTGACGATATAAAAAAGTCTACGAATTTATGAGTATCTCACGCTGAATCTGCGTAATACAGCATGAGTACCAAACGTTTTGGATCAGCATCAATCTTGACTGAGCTCTGACATTCAGATCTGTCGGGAGTGCGGCTGCGTGGCATAGCCTTAGCAGCCCCGCGCTCCTCCCAGCTGAAAGTACCACCCTCAAAGGTGTTGTGGAAACAATAGCCATTTTCATCAGGGTCTGTATTATCGGGAGGGATAACAGGTTCGCTTGGCATACTATTTCCACTGCTGCCCTCAAGAGTTGATGTTGTTTTGAAAAAGCTGAAAACGGGCTTTTTCGTAAAAGAGAGGTATTCAACACCGAATGTTTTCCTATGTTCAGATTTGATGAGGTAGGTACTGAACGGAAACAGCCGGACATTAGCAATATAAAAGTCCTTCGCGGCAGCGAAAGAATGCCTGTGGTCTGCGAAAGGCAAGCTGCTTGCACAGCAGTCATGCTTCGTACAGGCTGGGGCGTCACGCATCATACCGATCCTTGGCGGAGATGATCCCGGACAAGGCTTAGGGAAAGATATTCCTGACGCCGAGATTATTTTATTCAATTAATATCACTCCAAATTTTTATCCCTTAGCAATCAAATATTGCTATATTTTTATTATAAATAAAATGTGAATTGATAACAACCGACAAAACAAATATTTGGTGGACAAAATGAAGAACTTGCAAAATAGCCCGTACTGCCGAAAAATGGGCGGTACGGGCTGTTTCTAACTTGTTAGTTGTTCGTAAATTTTATTAACATTTTCTTCACCTATGTCAGCGTAAAAATTACCGTTGTTAAGATCCGTGCCTACTATTCCGTTGCTGTAAAACACTATACATCCTCCGTAATCATCATCAGATACAGTAATTACATTCTCTACTATATAATTTAAATAGAATAAGGGATCTTGCGGATCACCCTGCGTTTTTACGGGGGTATCTGCAAGCGGAGCGAGCATCTCTAAAAGTTTAGCTTTATTGAAAGGCTCTATTTCGGTATAGCGTTGAAGGTCATAGGCATAATTTGTTAGAATACTGTTGCGGAAGTCTGTTGCTTCAAGGAACTCACCGATATCCTGCGAGAGGAAATTACAGTTTATACCCAGATATACCGTATCGCATAAATCGAATTTCACCTTGCATATGAATCTCGGATCGAAGTTTTTATACTTGTACACCGTGTAGGACATAAGACGTAGTGTTGTTTCGGAGTACACATCTCCCGAACCTAATTCTTCATCGGAATCGCTGATAGCAAGAGTATATGTGCTTTTTGCAAGAGTATAGGTCGAGTCGTTGAATGTGAAGCTTGTACACGGTATAAGTTCGCTGGTAGTAGACATATAAGGCGGTGCAGATGTCGATGTAATGCGCGTTGTCATAGGCGGCTCCATAGTGGAGGCGACGCTCGTTGTGGTGAGCCATGGCGGAACTGCTGTTGTTTTAGTTGTTGTAAGCCATGGGATATTCGTTGTTGCAGAGGGTAAACGTGTTGTAGTCATAGACGGTTGGCGAGTCGTTGTATAGGTAGCATACGTTGAGGTAGCATACGGTCTTGTAGTTGTTGTGAATACAGGTGGGATTCGTGTAGTCGTTGTTACGCGCCTTGTCGTGGACATGGTTACGCGCCTTGTTGTTGTAGTGGTCATGCGCCTTGTTGTGGACGTGATTACACGCCTTGTTGTTGTAGTGGTCATGCGCCTTGTTGTGGACGTGGTTACACGCCTTGTTGTTGAAGTTGTACGGCGCATTGAAGTCGAAGTCGTCTTTGAGTTTCCTGTTGTCAGATATGTAGTTTTCTGTAAGCGGCTCGTTGATGAACGTGACGGAGCTGTTATTTCCATTCCTGAAGATGTTGTGCGAACGTTTCCTGTGGAAGTTCTGCCTGATGACTTCCTGCTCGTAGTAACAGTAGTGCGGTTTCCGACAGCTGTTGATGAGACAGTTGTCTTTGTATTTTCAGTGCCTGAAGAAGTTACAGTGGTTGTTATGCTTACTTCGGAAGTTGTTGCTGCGGAAGTGGTAACAGTTAAACTATTATTGGCAGAAGTAGTAGTTGCCTCGGTCGTTATGTAGATATCTGTATTTTTATCGGGTTTGATGTCCTTTAGCAGATCCATCTGCCAGATGCTCAGACCCACCATCATCATGATACAGCAGCTGAAAGCGATAGCTGCCCGCTTGAAGAATATTGCCTTTTTGCGTTTCTTTTTCTCTAAATACTCATCTCTGCGCTGAAAAACTCTGTTTGCGATCTCATTATAATCTTTCATACTCAAAGCCCTCCTTTTCAAGCTTTGATCTCAGCGCAAGCTTGGCTCGGTACAACAGGTTTTCCACCTGTCGTTTGCTCTTGTGCATTACAATAGAAGCCTCGGCGTTGCTCAGATCTTCAAAAAATGTCAGGTAAAGCACCTGCCTGTAATCAGAAGTGAGGGAAGCCATTGCTCTGTGAAGTGAGATCTTTTGTTCTTCCCGCAAATAATCTTTTTCTATATCGAGCTCATCGGAAATATCATAGAAATCATCTGCAGGTCGGTCGGATAAATGCGTTCTTTTTCGCATACCGTCTATAGCGGCATTGCGGGCTATGGAGTACAGCCATGTTTTAAAAGAACTTTTTCCTGAAAATTTAGGTTTTTTAGCAGCAAGCTTAAAGAATGTATCTTCCATAAGCTCTTCGGCAAGGCAGAAATTGCCTGTTATGCCATTGAGATAAAGGATAAGACCGTCTTTATAATCACGGATCAGCTCGACTAATCCGTTGTCATCACCGTCAAGGTAACGGCGGTAGCTACTTGCACCGTTATCCATGAGCGCCTCCTTTCCAAAGAAATATCCTTTCTCACTTATTAGACGTATGAGAAAGGCATATCTCTCAATATAATTCAAAAAATTTAATGGGGTAATGATTTAGGTATTGACATGAATATTCTGAAGCCGTTATCTGACGGAGTAAAAGTGATGACGCCTTTAAGAGCTTCGGCACGGTCGCGCATATTTTTCAGACCGATGCCGCTTTCTTTTATCTCGGAGCAGCTGCCGTTGTCTGTCAGCATGAGCTGATAAAATGCAGGGTGCTCACGAACGGTTATGCTTATATGATCGCCGCTGGAATGTTTTACAGCGTTGGACAGACCTTCTTTTACAATACCTATGATGCAGAGCTTGATATTTCCCGCGACATTTTCTCCGATATCGCAGTCAAGATCAACAGTGAAGCGGTGGTCTACAGAAGCGATGCTTTCACGAAGCACCTTTTCAAGATCAATGGAATCGTCATGAAGGTCGTGGACGCTTTCGCGTATACTGGTCATAGCGCTGTCGAGAGTATTGCGCAGGCTTTCCAGCGGTTCGCGGAGATTTTCGTCCTTGTTGATAACGAGGAGAGCTCCTGACTGGAGCAGGGAGCGTGTGAGCATATGTCCAACATTGTCGTGTATCTCACGGGCAATGCGGTTGCGCTCTTTCAGTGTAGCGATATGTATCTCGTTGTCCTGAGCCTCTGCAAGGCTGATATTCTGTTCCGAGAGCAGGAGATTCTTGCCTGCTGCTTCATCGCGGAGCAGGGTAAGTGTCTTGACAGTCTCTTCGAGGTGAGATACTCTCAGGTAGATTATTACAGCGATCACTGTACCGACTGTGGTGAGTATCAGCTGTTCGGGTTTGAGTGCATCAATGTTTGGGATGACAGCTGCCGCAGGAAGCGTCAGCCACCATTTTTTCTCCCACAAAGCGTCGTAGAGCAGCAGCGGTACCGAACAGAATGCCAGCGGGAAAAATCCGCACAGCAGCGAGCTGACTGCTATCAGTACAGAGGCTGCCGCAGTTCCTGTCAGGAGCTGTGCCGATGAGGAGATTATTACAGTCATAACAGCTGCAAGTACAGGGGAGTAAAAGCTGTCCGACATGACAATTCCTATGATGCATATGAGGAAAATGGCAGTTTTGTCTATCAGCCTGTTCAAAATATCGCCGCCTTTCGTATACTGATGAAAGCTTTATACATCTCAATGGGCGAACACAGTGTTCGCCCATAATTACCATATCAGCTGTAGGGCATGAGCTTTATCGGCAGATACCCCATATGTTTTCAGCGTAGTCTGCAATAGTTCTGTCAGAGCTGAATTTTCCTGCATTGCACATATTCAGCCACTGTTTCTTTGCGAATGAAATTCTGTCGCCGCTGTAGTCGTATATGCAGCGCAGCTTTGTCTCAACGTAGTCTCTCAGGTCGCCGAGGAGGTAGTAGTGGTCGGGAGCGTGCCAGCTCGCACCGTCGAGGAGAGCCATGTACAGCTCGCGGAAATCGCCGCTGCCGCCGTCGGAAACAGTTCCGTCGATAAGCGAGGATACCACCTTGCGCACCATTGCGTCTTCAGCGAATATCTTTCGGCTGTCGTAATCGGGAACTATCTTTTCGAGGTCCTCAACGCGAGCACCGAAGATATAGTTGTTTTCTTCGCCTGCTTCCTGAACGATCTCGATATTTGCACCGTCGTAGGTACCGAGAGTAACAGCGCCGTTGAGCATGAGCTTCATATTGCCCGTGCCGCTTGCCTCAGTGCCTGCTGTGGATATCTGCTCCGAGATATCTGTGCCTGCAACCAGCTTTTCAGCGTAGGAAACATTATAGTTCTGAACGAATACTACCTTTATGAGGTCGCGTGTATCAGGGTCAGAGGATACTACTCTGCCGATCTCGTTGATGAACTTGATTATAGCCTTTGCACGGCGGTATCCGGGAGCAGATTTAGCTCCGAAGATGAAAGCCGTGGGCTTGAAGTTCTGTATGCTGCCGTCCTTTATGCCATAGTATATCCAGAGTATGGAGAAAGCATTGAGGAGCTGTCGCTTGTACTCGTGAAGCCTTTTTATCTGTATATCGAACACGGAATCGGGGGAAACCGTGATATCGTCGTGAGTCTTTATAAAGTCTGCAAGCTGCTGCTTCTTGTCCTGCTTAATGTCGATGAAGCGGCGGAGCACGTTCTCATCGTCAGCGAATTTTGAAAGCTCTTTCAGCTTGTCCAGATCGTTTATCCAGTCGTCATTGCCGAGAAGCTCGGTGATAAGCGCGGAGAGCTCCTTATTGCAGAGAGCTATCCAGCGGCGCTGAGTGATGCCGTTGGTCTCGTTGCGGAAGCGCTCGGGATAAAGGCTGAACCAGTCGGCGAGAACGCTGTCCTTGAGTATCTGGGTGTGTATCTCCGCAACGCCGTTGATATGGCTGGAAGCATAGCAAGCCATGTCTGCCATGTGGATAAGATCCTTCTTTATGATCTTTATGCGGTTTATTTTGTCCTTTTCAACGCCTGCTGCGTACATATCGGCGATAAGGGCTTCGTTTATCTGGATAATGATAGCGTATATCCTCGGGAGAAGCTCCTCAACGAGGTCTGTGCGCCATTTTTCGAGAGCCTCTTGCATTACGGTATGGTTGGTGTAGTTGAATATCTTCTTTGCCATAGCGAGAGCAGCTTCAAAGGTATAGCCCTCGTTGTCCACAAGCTGTCTTATAAGCTCGGGAATGGATATAACGGGGTGAGTATCGTTGAGCTGTACGGAGATGCAGTCCGCAAGGTTGTCAAGAGTGCCGTAGCGAGCCTTGTGCTTCTTTATAATATCCATCAGTGAAGCGCAGCTGAAGAAATACTGCTGCTTCAGGCGGAGCTTCTTGCCGTCGTCGGTATCGTCGTTAGGGTAGAGCACACGGGAGATATCCTCAGCGAATATCTTTTCCTTTGAGGCTTCGAGGTAGTTCTGCTTGTTGAAGAGGTCGAAGTCGAACTCCTTAACAGGTTCAGCCTGCCATAGCCTGAGAGTGCCCACATTTTCGGTGCGGAAGCCGAATACAGGCATATCATAGGGGACAGCCTTTACGGTCTGACCGCTGTACTCGATAAGGACAGTGTCCTCGTCACAGCGCACCGACCACGGGTCGCCGTATCTTGTCCAGTCGTCGATGTCCTCGCGCTGGAAGCCGTCAACGATGGACTGCTTGAAAAGTCCGTATTTATAGCGTATGCCGTAGCCGTCCAGAGGAAGTCCCAGTGTAGCGGCACTGTCAAGGAAGCAGGCAGCAAGTCTGCCGAGACCGCCGTTTCCGAGGGCAGCGTCTTCTATCTCCTCAAGGGAAGAAAGGTCAAGTTCCAGCTCTGAAAAGGCTTTTTCAACGTCGTCATATATTCCGAGGACGAGCAAATTATTGTACACAGCGCGTCCCACAAGGAACTCCATCGAGAGATATGCTGCGCGGCGTTTGGAGAGGTGCTGCTGTCTGCTCTCATTCCATTTGTCTGCAAAAAGCTCCATGACTGTTTCGCCGAGAGCACTGTGGAGCTGCTGTGGAGTTGCGGCTTTGATGTCTTTAGGAAGTTTGCCGGTGAATTTTTCAATAAATACATTCTTGTCCATTTTTCATTCCCCTTTTCTGACCTGAGACCAAGCTCGGTAAAATTACGATATACTTTATTATAACACAGCTCGCAGCCTTTTGCAAGTATGGAAAAATGTGACAAATGTCATATCATAATCTGACACGAGACACTACAAAAACATTTTTGTATGGGGTATAATAATGACAGTGAAAAACATAAGGAGGCTTCAGCTATGACTGATACTGTTGTAAAAATAAATGATCTTGTAAAAAGATACGGCGATCTTATCGCACTGGATCACTTTGACCTCGAAATAAAGCAGGGAGAGATATTCGGACTTCTCGGGCCAAACGGCTCAGGCAAGACGACTACTATAAACTGCCTGCTCTCGCTTCTTGCGTTTGATAAGGGAAATATCGAGATATTCGGCAAGAAAATGACTCCTGTCAGCTATGACATAAAAAAGGAGATAGGCGTTATAATGCAGAATGTAGCGGTATTTGACGAGCTTACCGTATACGAGAACATCGATTATTTCTGCGGTCTTTATATAAAGGATAAGGCAGAGCGCAAAAAGTGTGTTGAAGAAGCAATAAAGTTCGTAGGACTTGAGGAATTCAAGAAATTCTATCCCAAGAAGCTCTCAGGCGGACTTCTCCGCAGACTCAATATTGCCTGCGGTATCGCTCACAAGCCTAAGCTCATTATCCTTGACGAGCCGACAGTAGCTGTTGACCCTCAGAGCCGAAACCGTATCCTTGAAGGCATACAGGATCTCAACAGGAAAGGTGCGACTATAATATACACCTCTCACTACATGGAGGAGGTCGAGCAGATATGTACACGCATCGCTATCATGGACAAGGGCAAGAAGGCTGCTGAGGGCACTAAGGACGAGCTGAAGCGCATGATAAAGAATACCGAGACTATCACTATCGAGATACTTGATATCCCTGATAAGGTCATGGGAGAGATATCAGGACTTAAACACGTTTACAAGACTGATCTTACCGACGGAAAGCTTACGGTATACTGTTCGGGCGGCAAGCACAACTTTATGAGAGTACTTGATGTGCTTCAGAAGAATGAGTTAAGCTTCGGCAGAGTTTACACAGAGCAGCCTACACTCAATGATGTTTTCCTTGAAATCACGGGTAAGGCACTCAGAGATAAGGAGGATTGACCATGTTCCTGCATATTCTTAAATATGAGCTGAAAAATGGTCTGCGCAACAAAGACCTAATAATATGGCTCATACTCTTTCCTATAGTTCTGGGTACATTTTTCAAAATAGCTTTCGGAAGCGTCTACGAGAAGAACGAAAAGTTTTCAGCTATCCCTGTTGCAATAGTGGAAGTGAATGAAAATCCTGCTTTCAGACAGGTAGTAGAGGGCATAGAAAGTGCTGATGTGCCTTTCCTGAAAGCAAGCTTTGTCACCAGAGAAAAGGCTGAAAAGCTCCTTGACAACGGCGATGTTGAGGGGATAATCTTCACAGAGGATAAGCTGCGTCTTATTGTTAAGGAAAAAGGCTTGCAGGAGACTATGCTCAAATCCTTCATCGACCAGTATGTTGTCCGTGAGAGCATTGCAAAGGACGCAATGAAGAATGCTCCCGAAAAGGTACAGGATGTAATATCCGTGCTTACTGAGGAGACTGCTGCTTCTTGCAGAGAGATACCGCTCACTCAGGGAAATCCTGATCCGTATATCCAGTATTTCTATAACCTTATCGCAATGGTCGCTATGTTCGGCTGCGTGACAGGTATGCATATTACTATGCAGAATCAGGCGAACCTCTCCGCTCTCGGAGCAAGAAACAACTGCTCGCCCGTACCAAAGTCGCTTAATATTCTCGCTTGTATTACAGGAAGCTGTATTATGCAGGCTGTATGTATGATAGTCTGTGTATCGTTCCTTGCATTCGTGCTGAAGATAGACTTCGGCGACAGGTTGTACCTTGTATACCCAACAGCGATCCTCGGCGGTATATTGGGCATTTGCTTCGGCTTCTTAATAGGTTCTTTAAGCTCTCTTGGCGAAAAGACAAAAGCGGCTGTGCTTATGTCTGTGTCTATGCTGATGTGCTTTTGCAGCGGACTTATGGTGGCTGATATGAAAGTCATCATCGCTGACAAAATACCGTGGTTCAATAATATCAATCCTGCTGCGGTCATCTCAGACTGCTTCTACTGTCTCAATATCTATGAGGACTATGACCGCTTTATAACAAAGCTGATAAATATGATAGTAATATCTGTTATATTCATAGCTCTCGGATTTATCACATCAAGGAGGAAGAAATATGCAAGTATTTAAGGCAATGTTCAAAGTAACAAAAAAGCGGCTGCCTTCTGTTCTGGCTTATATGCTCGTTTTCCTTTTCATATCATTTGTACACGCTCGTTCCGCAACAAAGGATAACAAATTCGAGGCAAACAGACTGAAAATATGTGTGTTTGATGAGGACGATACCCCCGAAAGCCATGCTCTCATCGATTTTATAGGCAAAAGCAATAACCTGAAAACTATAGAAAACGACAGGGACGTTATAATCGACTCGCTGTATTACGGCAGAGTTGACTATGCACTTATCATAAATAAAGGATATGCCAAAAAGCTGTCGGCAGGGGAGACAGATGACCTTTTCGGCAGTTATCACATGGACGAAAACTACTCTGTAGTATATATGGGGCAGTTACTCGATGAGTACACGACGTCTGTAAAGGCTTATATCACTATGGGCAAGACCATTGATGAGGCTATAAGCTCCGCAGAAGAAGCGCTTTCACAGCACACAGAAGTAAGTATGCTGAGATTGGACAAGGGCGGAGATTCACATTACAGCGTGGATTTTGCTCAGTATTTCGAGTTTATGGTATATATCCTGATTTCAGCAGTAATGATAGTTGTATGTCAGGTACTTGTTACTATGAACAGGAAGGATATACGCTTCCGCACAAACTGCTCATGCATTAAGGAATCGAAATACACCTTTCAGCTATTCTTTGGAAGCTGCCTTTTTGTACTGGCAATGTGGCTGGTACTGATGATATTCGGAATTATCCTCAATAAGGAGATGTATGCAGGCAGAGCATGGTATGCGGTGCTGAACAGCTTGATATTTGCTGCGGTTACTGCGACTATTGCAGTATTTGTTGCAAGCTTTGAACCAAAGGAAAATGTATTGAATCTTATTACTCAGGTGCTTGGACTTGGTATGTGCTTCATTTGCGGAGTATTCGTACCTATCAGTGTGCTCGGCGAAGGAGTTCTTGCAGTTGCGAGATTTATGCCTGCATACTGGTATGTAAAGGCTAATAACATGATAGCGGAAACAGAGCCTTACAGTCTGAGCGGTGTATTGCAGTGCTATGCGATACAGACCTTATTTGCAGTGGCTATGATAGTTCTTTCTGTTCTTGTCCGCAAGGTAAAGTACAGCAGTGCTGCAATAGGAACTTCCGTGAAGAAGATAGCAGTTCATCAGTGACTTATAAAGCAATAATGGCGCACATTGTAAAATGTGCGCCATTGTTTTATACGTTATTTGCGTCCGATGATGAGAACATGATTGCTCATGTCTAATATCGAGCTTTCAGAACATACCGACATATGATAGCCAAACCATGTGTGGAACTGCTCGTCGTTCCATTCATCCACCTTATTATGGAAAAGCGGCGACAGTCCGTTCTGTGCGAAATGATCGGCTATTGTCAGACCGTATTTTTTGTACAGTTCACGCATTTCATCAGCGGACGAGTAATAGGTGTCTGTCCAGAAGCATTTAGGATCATCGTGCTTCAGTACGCCTGTATCTCGTATCTGTCCGAGAAGCTGGGCATCAAGGTACTTATCATCAGCCATTGCTATCATTTGATTTAGATATAGACGCGGAATATATGCTGTTGCCAGATAGCCGCCTTTTCTGAGGACTCTGAGCGATTCTTCAAAGCAGCGTTTGCGATCCTCTGCGCTTGTAAGATGATAAAAAGGACCCATATTAAGAACTACATCAAAGGAATCATCGGCAAAACAGGTCATATCTGTTGCGTCAAGTACGCGAGTGTCCATAGAATAGAGCTTGCTTTTAAGTTCCTTATCTATGTAAGAAATGTGTCGTGGAGTTATGTCGGTCGCGGTCAGTCTGTGACCCTGATCGGCAAGATAGAAAGCGTATGCACCTGTTCCTGCGGCACAGTCAAGAATGTCGAGTTTGCTCTTGAAAAGTGCATCGAATCTGCTTACAGTTGTAAGAAATTCTATTCTTCTGGCGTTATTTGTCGTTATTCTATCCTCTTCACGGTAGTTTTCGTAGTAGTTTACGACTTCATTGCTCATTTTTCTCCTCCTTGGTAGTTTTTGATATTAAGAAAGGGCGGGAAAACCGCCCTATAAATCTTATTGATTGCAGATCTTTTCTTTGATAATATCGCAGACTGCTTCTTTATTCTGCTGATAGTAGAAATGGTCACCTGGGAACGAGTACACTTCGCACTTGCCGTTTGTGAATCTGCTCCATGTGCTCATATCAAGATCCATGAGCAGGGGATCGGATTCGCCGAAAAATACGGTTACATCGCAGTCGAAGGTAACGTCCTCGGGAGTTGCCTTATAGCGTTCAGCCATGCGCACATCTGTGCATAATATGCGGTTGAGTATCTTTACCAGTGCGTTATCCTGCGGAACAGGCGATGCCATCGACAAAGAATTCTTTGTGAAGTACTCTACTATTTCCTCGTCGGAAGCAGTGAGGATAGTTTCAAAGCAGTGCATATCTTCGTCGGGAGGATTTTTGCCCGAGAGGAATACGTGACAAGGCTGTGGAAGCCCCTTTTCTTTTGCCTGACGCACGAATTCAGTCACAAGGACTGTGCCCATACTGTGTCCGAAAAGTGCATAATCACCGCTGAGAATATCCTTGTGCTGTTCTATCAACTCAGCTACGCAGTCGGGAACGTTGTCGATGAGTGGTTCTGCCATACGTGAGAAACGTCCTGAAAGCTCCATCGGCACGACAGTGAGCTCCTTTGGCAGAAAGCGTTTGAACGAAACGTAGCTCTTTGCGGAGCCTCCTGCGTGTGAAAAGAACAATAATACCATATTACTTCTCGAAAGGTGTGCCTTTTTCGTTGAGGAGGTCGAATATCTCGCCGACCTTGCTGATAGAAGCAACCAGTGAGAGCGGTACGTTGAGCTTGAAGGTTTCTGTTATCTCAGAGCCAAGACCGAAAAGTCCGAGAGAATCGAGGAAAAGGTCGTCATATACGTCAGTATCTCTTGTTATCTCTGAAGCGTCAACTCCGACATAATCTGAGATGACCTGTGTAAAATCTTCAAATTTAAGGTTATTCATTATTATTTATACTCCTTTTTTCTCAGGTATTTGAACTGTATCTTGCCGATATCCTTTGGTATCTCCTCAACGAGGACTACCTTATCGGGTACCTTGTATGCCGAGAGCTTTCCGTCGAAATAACGTGCAAGCTCGCCGCGGGTCACTTTTTCCTCGCCCTTTGGCTGGATATATGCAACTATCTGCTGACCGATAACAGGGTGCGGCTCGTCGGTAACGGCTGCGGCAGCGATCTTCGGGTGAGTAAGGAGGCAAGCCTCAACTTCCTCAGCGTGAACGAGGTTTCCGCCGCGCTTGATGATACGCTTGCTTCTGCCTGCGAAACGGACAATACCGCCGGGGAGCTTGTTTACAAGGTCGCCTGTGCAGAACCAGCGTCTGCCCTGATCGTCAGTGAGTATCTTCTCTGCTGAGAGCTCGGGATTACCGAAATATTCAGTGATAACACCGTCTGTGTATACGAGGAGTTCACCTGTTTCGCCTTCTGCAACATCGTTCTTGTTCTCGTCGATAACGCGAATATCGGTGAAGCTGAGCTTCTTGAAGTCGCTTGGGTCAGTGCCGTTGTCGATAGCCGAGTCCCATACAACCATTGTGCAGGTCTCGGAAGAACCGATAACGTTTACTACACGGATACCCAGCTTCTCAACGAAGATATCAGCGATCTCTTTGGGGAGGACTTCTCCTGCCCAGTAGCTTATACGAACGCTTGAAAGGTCGTACTTGTCAAAATCGGGAGTTGAGAGAAGCACCTTTGCCAGTGTAGCTGTGAGCTGAATGATGCTGACCTTGTACTTCTGAATAGTTTCAAGGAATGTTACGGGGTTGAACTGCGGCTGATACATAACTGTACCGCCCTTGAGCACCATCTGCTGACCCATTCCGAAGCCGCCCTGATGATAGAGGGTCATGCCCAGCATCATTACGTCGTCGGATCTGAATTCGAGGTAATCGCCCATATCCTTCTGTGTGGAGAGAAATCCGCCCGAAGGAACTGAGAGCAGCTTTGGTATACCTGTGCTGCCTGATGTGCAGGCAAGTGACAGTGTATGGAGGTACTCAGGTTCGTATATATCACATTCGCTGCTGCCGTACTGTGCCATGAAATCCTCTGCTGAGATGTAGCAATCATCATTTGGGATAAGATCGTTGTCCGCAAAGCATACTACTCTTTCGAGTGTTATCTGTGAAGGCACGAGAGCGCTTATAGCTGCGATGATATTGTTGTTTCTGTATTTTTCGGTAATGAACATTACCTTTGATGTTGTAGCGGGGATAAGCTTTGAGAGTTCCAGGGAGCCGCTCTGAGGATCCATAGGAACCGGCTGTGCGCCTATTCTTACTGCTGACCAGTACACAACGAACCACTCGATGCTGTTCGGCATACATATGCCGACCTTGTCGTCCTCGCCGATACCGATCTTCTTCATAGCCGAGCCCAGTACAGCTGTCTTTTCCATGAACTGTGCATATGTGAGCTCGTTATCGTCTATTCTCAGGAGAACCTTGTCAGGTGTTTCCTGAGCGTACTTGGCATAGTAATCAAAGAACTTTTCTGACATTATTTATTTCCCCCGTTAAGTCTCTGAGCGATGAAGTCGGCTGCCAAGTGCTTTACCCAGTGATACTGCTCACCAACAGGCATAGCGTGCATGATAGACTCCTCGGAAACATAAGCAGGCTTTTCTACTACCTGGAGCTTTTCCTTGTAGCCTGTAGCCTTCTCGTAAAGCTTTGCGGAAGCTTCGGGGCTCATCCAGTTGTCGTCGTCGCTGTGTACCATGAGGAAATCAGAGCTGATAGTGCCTTCCTCGATAAGTTTCATACCTTCCATATAGTTATCAGCAGTCTGGTAGGAGCTCCACTTGCCCTTCTTCATCCATACAGGGATAGAGCCCTGATCTGCGTAGTTCATGAAGAGCGGGAAGAGGCTTACGCAGCACTTAACGTCGGGATTCTTTGCTGTTGCGCGGAAAGCATAGCCGCCGCCCATACAGAGTCCGAAGTTAGCGATACGGCTGCTGTCGAGTTCACTTCTGCTGTCGATGAACTTGTAGATAGCTTCAAAAGCAGCTTCAAGCTGAGGTCCGCCGCACTTAACGTTATTATAGATGATAGCAGCACCTGCGCCGGGCATATCGGGAGTTATAACTGCTACGCCTCTCTGGTTGAGAGGATCAGCGAGCATTTCCAGCTCTTCCTTGCAGCTTCCGATACCTGAATAGGTGATAGCAACAGGATAGCTCTCCTTGCTTCCGTCATCAGGATAGTGGATATAAGCAGGGAGCTTGCCGAATTCTGTGTCGATCTCGATGTACTCGATCTTATTGTCGCAGAGTGATATGTAGTGCTTGTAGCTTTCAACAAGACCGTTATAGATCATTGTCTTGTGCTCAAGGTCCTGAATATTTATCATAAAGCAAGCGTAATGGCACTCTGTTATCATCTTAGCGTATGCTCTTGCTGATATCCTGCTGCCGCTTGCTTCTGCCTTATCGCGGAGCTCTGTGTAGTGAGCTATTTTTTTGCCCCACTCACCGAGCCATACCTCCTGTATCTTTTTGCCGCTCATGGAATCTATGGCGTCAACTTGTTTTAATATAAACTCTATATCGAACGGATCACTGCCATAAAGCATTGATCTTGTAACGACAGGGTTTAAAAGGTCTCTAATTGCCCATTTCATAATAATATGTTCCTTTCATTATATGTCAGCCTGTATATCGCCAAGCGCCTTCACGGGTCATTTCCGTGAACTGCATATATATGCGATACGGGTCGACATGAGTATGCTTCTGTATCAGACTTAACATTCTGTCTGCGAGTTCCTTCAGGAAATCCGACTTATTGTCTGCATACTCCTGAGGGAGTATGTAGCGAAATTCCGCAAAGAACACTGTATCCTCGGAATTGTTCATATACATTGCACAATCGTCGAGCATAATCATTATTGCTGGCAGAGGTTTCTTAAGTATATCTGCTAATTCGTTTGCTGCTTCGTTGAGAAAATTGGTGCGTGTAGTAGTTGAGCTGAATTTGAAGTTGGTTTTCATCTGTGCTATCGGCATAACTTTATTTATCCTTTCAATAAGCCTATATCCCAATGATATGGCTGTTTATCAATGTCCGCCGAGTGCGGATCATATATCATTTATCGTATTTTTTGAATACCAGTGTAGCATTGTGTCCACCGAAGCCGAAAGAATTTGAAACAGCAACATTTACATTGTGCTTTAGTGCTTCATTGGGGACGTAATTAAGATCGAGTTCGGGATCCGGATCATCGTAATGTATCGTAGGCGGTATAATACCTGTTTCTATAGCTTTTACGCAGGCGATAGCTTCGAGAGCACCGCTTGCACCGAGAGTATGTCCTATGGCAGCCTTTATTGATGATACAGGGATATCGTAAGCCTTCTTGCCGAAGACTTCCTTTATAGCCATTGTTTCGTACAGGTCGTTAAGTGATGTTGAAGTACCGTGTGCATTTATATAGTCAACGCTGTCAGGTGCGATGCCTGCATTTTCGAGTGCCATTCTTATGGTATTTGCCATACCGATGCCGTCTGTCTGCGGAGCTGTAAGGTTGAAAGCTTCGCTGTACATTGACGAGCCTGCAAGCTCACAGTAGATCCTTGCGCCTCTTGCCTTTGCGCTTTCCTCTGACTCGATAACGACAGAGCCGCCGCCTTCGCCCATGATGAAGCCGTCGCGGTTCTTTGTGAACGGACGAGCTGCGGTGTTCGGGTCGGGGTTGACCGACATTGCCAGCAGCTGATTGAAGCCGCTGATAACGAGGTTAGTAACTGTATTTGATACACCGCCTGTAACGACCATATCGCACAGACCTGATTCGATGAACTGCTTGCCTATCGCAAGAGCGTAAGCTGATGATGCGCAGGCAGTGCTCAGGTTGAATGCGGGACCTTTGAAGCCGTATTTTATCGAGACAAGTGCGGGAAGTTCATTTGTCATTTTTTTCAGTGTGATATTGAGCTTTTTCTCGACTTCGTAATCCTCGTATGAATTGTCGATGATACCGTAGACAACGCCCACTCTGCTGACATCGTAGGACGATATATCCAGTCCGCTGTCCTCGATAGCTTCGCAGGCAGAAGCAAGTCCCATGCGTGTAGCTGCGGTCGTAGCATTGAGCTGACGTTTTTTCCAGTACTGTGCCGCTACCTTTTCAAAATCATCACCGACCTGAGCAGCGACAGTAGTATCGTGACCTTCGGTGGGAATCCTGGTATAGCACTGCATTCCGCATTTCCCTGTAACAAGTCCGTTCCAGAAATCATTTACATTATATCCAATCGATGTAACTGCACCGACACCTGTTATAACAACCTTTTTCATAAATATTCCTCATACTCCTAATAAGTGATTTTTAAGCGAATGAACTGTCCCATGAATCTTTATCAAGATGTTTGTATGAGCAAAAATGCGTTTTGTCATAGAGTTCGTCAAGGGCTGCAAAAACAGCATCGGCTCCGAATTTACTGTAGTAATAAGCAGGAGATTCGGAAAGTCCGAGGGTATCCTGTACAGCTTCGATAAATACAGTCTTGTCGTCCTTGTATTCGCAAGATGAGTTGACGATCTCGTTGAGTATCAATGCCGCCATATAAAGTTCGGCATTGTCGCACGGATTGCCGTTTTCCTTTTCATGTTCTGCCATGAAATCGAGGAAAGTCAGTGTTTCTTTGGGACAGCCTATTTCCAGCCAGTTGTTCATTTTTTCAAAACCATAGCTGAGTAGTTCTTTATTTCGTTTTATTCTGAAGTTTTCCGGGCTGCCTGCCATAAGTCCGAGACCAACACTGTCAAGGATATCGAATGGCGCAGCAACGGTAAATAACCCTGATACTGCCTTGTTGAGTTCAGACACAGAAGTGCCGAACTTCTCACAGAGGTATATCGCGTGAGAGACCATGCAGGCGAGTATCTGATTGAGATAGATGTGGTAATCGCCGGTGAAAACTATCGGAGTCTTGCCTGCTGCTTTTACAAGCTGAGCAGCGGTATCCTGACAGCTTTCGGCTGTTTCGGGGAGTATATTGAGCTCCACGAAGCCTGTGAGCTTGACCGGATAGAAGAAGTGAAGACCGAAGCAACGCTCCTTGTTGGGGATATCTTCAAATACTGAGGCGATATCCAGCGAAGAAGTATTTGTAAGGAGCAGACAGCTGTCAGAGACAATCTGAGCTGCTTTTGCGAAGGTCTCTTTCTTTACAGCCATATTTTCAAATATAGCTTCTATCACGATGTCACAGCCACTGAGCGCAGACATATCGTCTGTGAACAGGAAGGACTCTTTTTTGTATTCGTACTGTTCCTCGGAGATCTTTTTGCGTTTTAAACTTTTTCCGAGAGTTTTGAGGACGGCTTCGGTATTTTCCTGAGCGCCGAAAAGGTCTATTACCACGAACTGCGCGTCAGGCAGCTTGTCGAAGAAAAGAGAAAAGATATCCTTTCCCATTTTACCGTAGCCTATAATGCCGATCTTCAATGTCATGCCTCCTTGCTTTTCAGGTAGGAAGCGATGTATTCCCTATAGCGTGAAGGCTCGAATTTGCCGCAATTATCGGCGATAAATCCGATGAGTGCCTTTGCTTCGGGAAGTCCCTGCTTCTTGTCGGTGAATATATCAGCCCAGCCGAGGGAATAAGCTTCCTCAGCGGGTATGAGCTCGCCCGACATTACGAGAGTATAGGCATTCTGAATGCCGCATATCTCGATAGTTCTTGCAACTCCGCCGAGAGCGGGAAGTATGCCGAATGTAGATTCAGGCTGACCGACTCTTGCGTTCTTCTCGATTATCCTGTAGTGGCTGTTTACAGCGATCTCGCTGCCCGAGCCTATGCAGAAGCCTGTTACCACGCTTACGACAGGGAACGGGAGTTCACGAAGGAACGTAAAGAAATGTTTTTGTTTTATATGACCTTCGGGAAGACTTCCTGTTGTGTCGTCGTAGGATTCATTTGCCGAACGCTCTGCAAGTGCGGAAACGTCAGCGCCGACGCTGAAATGTCTTCCTGCGCCTTTGATAATAAGTCCTTTATATGTATCAGCAGCAGCTTTTTTTTCAATGTCAGCCATTACAGCCTCATACTCTCTGAAAAAGTCAGCAGTCATGAGGTTGTTGCCAGCCATATTCATTGAAAGAACGAGGATACCGTCCTGTTCTTCGAGCATCATTCCGTTATTTTCACTCATTGGAGTTACCTCCGTTCTTGTCTGCCATAAGGCGGTAGAAGGCTCTTGATTCGATCGTGAGGACTTCTTCCGCAGATGCTTTTCTTGCTGCTGTGAAGCAGGCTGTGATCTCGGAGACCTGTTTTTTTGTCTTGTCCTTGAAGAGCTTTTCGGTGTACTCTGCGGCTTCTGAAGCTTTGAGCACAAGGTCGGCAGCGGAAGATATCTCGCTGTTTATCTCATCATCTGAAGCGACTGCTGACATAAAAGGAGCATTTGCAAGGAGATCCCTTACAGCAGCCTTCTGTGCGTCATCATCGCCGAGGACGGTGCTGATGTCTGTATATATCATCAGCAGGCATGGTTCGACGAGCTGTTCTTTTATTTCTGTGAGCTGATACAGCGAACTTATACCGCAGACCTCTGTCACAATACCGTTATTCTTTATTGTCATTATTTTTCCCTTCGATGCAAGAGCGCATAGCCTCCGGTATATCACATATTATGTGATCCTTGTTCACGTATGCGAGCTTGCCCTTTACTTTGCATGAAACGAGACCTGATGTCTTGTTGATTATTTTATGTTTGTAGCTTACTATACCGCTGGAACAGGTAAGTTCCGAATCTATCCTTACCTCGTCCAGCAGTTTCAGTTCATGCATATACCTTTGCGAGCTCTCCATGATAACGGGGAAAAGTCCCTCTTTCTGTATCACGCTGAGCATACCGCTGACCTTGAAAAAGTGCCACAAAGCCGCTTCTGCGTATTGCAGATAGACGGAATTGTTTACGTGGCCGAATGAGTCAAGCTCGTATCCTCTCACTGTAAGTTCGTATGAGCTTTTTATCATTTGATGAAGCCTCCTCGAGTACTGCTTCAAATTTGCCCTTTGAAGGATCGAGTACACCTTCGGAAGCGAGATTTATCGTATCAACTATGGCGTGTATCTGTGTAAGAGTCTTGCCGCTGAGGAGTTCCTTTACGAAATCCTTTGTTTCGTCGAAGGAGTTCCTGCTTGAGCTGATCTTTGTGATAAGTCCCATATCAAGGGCAGCTTTTGCGCCGATCATCTCGCCGCAAAGTATCATTTTAAGAGCTTTCTCCTTGCCGAGCAGTCTGTAGAGGCGTTCCATGCCGCCCATACCGGGAACTACACCGTGCATGATCTCTGGGAGACCGAGGAATGATGACGGTGAAGCTATCCTGAACTGACAGCTGAGTGCTATTTCGAGTCCGCCGCCGAAGCAGCCGCCGTTTATAGCGGCAGCAGTGATTATCGGGAGCTTTTCGATAGTACGAAGAAGTGCTCTTGCGTTTTCGAGCTTTCTTGAGAGTTCTTCCATGTCAGCGTCATTGAAGCGAGAGACATCTGCACCATGGGAGAAATGTCTGCCCTTACCTGTAATAATAAGAGCTCCTATCTGCGGATTTGCGTCCAGCCAGTCAAGGAGCTTCTCACGATCCGCGAATTCAGGCTCTGTAAGCAGATTCTTAGAACCGTTATCAATGGTAAGTACAGCTATATTATCCTCGACACTAAGCTCAGATAAATTTGTTCTTATCATTTTATATCACTCACTGATTAACTATATCGTTTCCGTACTGGTAGATCTTGCAGAACATTTCGATAACATCGCTCATAGTGTCCATAGGAGCCTTGAGCATATATTTGCCGATGCTCTGGAGCTTGATGTCCAGGTCATACTTATCAGCAGTCATCTCGATAAGCTCAACGAACATAAGAGAATCGCTGCCGAGGTCTTCCTGTGGATTTGTATCCATAGTGATCTCGTCTCTTTCAACTTCACATTCTTCTGCGTAGTAATCGAAGATCATGTCTGTGATCTCCTGTCTTATTTCATTTGTAATTTCCCGCATTTTAATTAAACCTCCAAATTCTTTCTTTCCCTTGATCGGGTCTTTGTTTATATGAAAATTCACACATCTTCGAGAGTGTAAATTTTACATTTTCTGCTGACGCGCGAGAACTTGCTGACAGCTCCGTTTGCACTTACGTCGAAGAACTCAGTCACACCAAGCTCTTCAAGCTTTTTGATCGCAAGATCCCAGCGTATAGGTGTGTACACATTGAGCTGATTCTCTCTGAGCACCTGCTCACCCGTTGTCATTATTTCCCTGTCGAAGATAGACAGGATAGGATATACGGGAGCACTGTACCTTGTTGAGGCACAAAAATCAACGTATTCCTGTGAATATTTTTTCATTAGTGGATGGTGATAAGCCACACCTGTGCCGAAGCCGAATGCTTTGATAGCGCCTTCGCTCAGGGCAAAGTCAAGAGCTTTCTGAACTGCGTCAGCCTTGCCGCTTATCATTACATGAAACTTTGAATTTCCGCTTCCGATGATGAGTTCATCGGGGGAGAACCGACCTGCGAAGAGCTCGCTGATGTCATCGTATGAAAAGCCGATAACAACGCCCATATCAAGCTTTTCTCCGTGTTCGTCGAGGCAGCGCATAGTTGCGCGGTTCATCATGATGATATCATGAGCGAATTCATGAGGCACCGAACCGAAGCAACCGCTTATACTAACGATGCCTGAGCTATATCCCGCGCCTATATCGGGAATGATGCCTTTGTCGATGTAATGTTCAAAAATGACTCTGTCGCAGATGAGGGATATAAGCCATTCAGCAACTTTTTTATCATAGCCTGTATTTTTATCGAAATCCTTGTTGAGTTTTAATCTGCCGAATGCAGCGTCGAGGTAATCATCGTATTTTTCCTTCAGTTCAGGCGGCAGATTCACGAGAAGTTTTTCGGGCTTTGAGCCGATGCCGTTGAACAGGAATGCTCTGTTATACATTTATTGTGCTCCTTATATATTATACACTATATCTTAGCACCTATTTTGCACAGTGTCAATAGGAAAACTGCCATTTAAAGTAAATTTGAGCAAAATGATATTTTTTTCACATTCGGCATATGATTTTTTATAAATTAGTCCAATTATACAGGTCGTAATAAATTTAACAGTGTACATTAGAAGTTTTAAGGTATTTCATCGATGCAGTCAAATAATGATATATCTGCGTTTTCTTGACCCTAAAAATGATATGTCCGAGCTGTGTGATAGATAAAATATCATTTTCTGTATTACATAGATATAAACAAATGCATTGATAAAAAATGTAGAAGAATGAGTGACACACAACGTGAATATAGTAATATTTTGCACCCATGTGCTTTACTATGGTAATATGTTAACAGAGCATAAGATTGACCATTTTTTGCGGTCGCTTTCGCAAGTTGAAGCGATTGCTGTCTTAATAAAAAATTAGCGCAAAAGTGCTATTTTTAAAACAAGTGACAAAGCCTTCTCCGTGGGGAAAAGGCTTTTTGAGATCATGAATCTTTTTTCTCGGATTGTTTTATAAGTTTTGACTTGAACAAAGCGGTGCCGATGGCAGCTGAGAAAAAAGTTGAGATCACCATTTCAAAAAGTGCATTGATTCCTACTGCGGTAATTATGAACAAAAGGATGCTCTTTCCGTTCCTGAGTTTATTGATATAATTGAATTTTTTGTAGATCTTGACTGTGTATTTTCCGTCGCTTAGCCCTCTTATGTCAGCATTTGCTGTTTCAAATTTGCAGCTTCCGCCTTTGATAGCTTCGCCGTTCAATGTTGCGCCGTTCAGCTTTGTTTTGCCTGCTGCTGAAAGCTTGTACTTTACAGTGTCGGCAGTTGCCATTGCGGAAGGAGCTTCCGCTGTATCATCTACTGTAAAGATGAGCGCGTTGTCGATTATAACGCCCTTGTGATCGCTTGTTACAGTTACCTCATGGGTCTTGTCCTCGGATATATTAGCGATGATGCCGCTGTCGATCCTGAAGGTATATTTGCTGTCGAGACCGAATGAAGTGTGGTTGAAGAGGATCACAAGTGCTCCCATGAAGAATATGGTGTTGAGTATCGCTGCAAAGAAGCCTGCTACGCCGCATGAGAGCTGTGTAGGCGAGAAGTCTTTCTTCGTTACGAAGATGTACATCAGAACGAAGCCTGCTGCGAAAACACCCAGAAGGGTCAGAGTAATGGGGAGACCCGATGTTATGAATTTATACATTCCTGCCGACATACTGTATTTGCCTTCTTTATCATAGCAGATAAGAAGCATTGCCGAAAGGAAAAGTCCGATGAGCACTATGCCCGAAACTATGCTTGTTGCGATAGATACGACCTTTTTGGAGCCTATCCTTGACAATCCCGAGAAGATAAGTCCTACCAGCAGTCCGTCGAGCGCTCTTGGAACGACACGCTGAATGAAAGTGAGCGAAGGGCTGATCTCAAGGGTGGCAGCTCCCATGCCGCTGAGCACTCCGATGCCGAAGCACTGCATGAAACTGAAGAGACCGAATACAAGTCCGAGGATAAGTCCGCCTAATGGTCCGAGCGCTATGGCGGCTATGGCTATCGGAATGATATTCAGGGTTATGGAAAGCGGACCTATCGGGAAAGAGCCGATGGGAGTGAGTGAAAAAAGTGCCACTACTGCGGTCAGAAGACCGAGCAGTACGATAGAACGAACGTTGAATTTCGCTTTCATTTTATTCCTCCTTGTTACTACTCCTAAAAAGGATATAATACAATATAATTATAATATCACTTTTTGTAAAATTTGTAAAGTGCTCAATTTACAGAAAAATATTAACAGCGAGTTATTAAATAGTACACAATTTACAAAATATACTTTTTATATCATTTTGTACGCACAGTTAAATATACTGGTAGTATAACTTCAATGCAGTAAATTCGTGAAGTGTTAATAGAGTCAACTTATTTAGTTTTATCAGTTGACCCTATATGCGAAAGTTTTGTCTAACTTGCTACCAGCAGTGTATATTGCTGTTGAATCAACTACAAACTGCACAAATATGAACGAAATATTTCGTTATTTATGTAACAATAAAATATTGCAATTTGTATATAGGCATGTTATAATTAAGGTGCAAAATTCTGTAATTATATCATGCTGCGTACAGGCAGAAGATTAGGCATTATGGGAATTGTAAAAATATATATTATAGAAAGGACGGATGACCATGAAAAAATCTTTGGGGAAACGCTTGCTAAGCAGCGTTACCTCAGGACTGCTGACTGTTACGTGCGCACTTCCGAACGGGCTTCAACTCGGCAATAGTCTCGAAGCGGCTGCCGCAGATGAGCTGCCAAGTCCGAAATACGGCAAAGCTTACACTGTCGAGAATATACTGTCGGATTTTCAGTACTTCATAAAAGATGATTTTACTGTTGCGAACCATACAGTCGGCGCTCTTGCAATCGGCGGAAAAGCATCTTTGCCGGGTGCAGGATTCGGTCAGGGTGCGGTTACTCACAGCTACTTCAAGGAACTGATGAATACCACAAGCTACGGCTACGCTCAATATTATGAAGGCAGCGAGCTGTATGAAAAGATCAAGGACGACGGAGATATTTACTACAACAGCGCTGCGGATGGACTCGATCCTTCCGATCCGTGGGTGAAGATCCAGGGCGATTATATCGACTTTGATGATGCTTTCAGCAAGATCGGTGACTGGTCGGTTTCACAAAAAAATATCACAGGCGCTTGGACGGTGCAGGAGTCTGACCTTGATAATTCAAACAAATGGGGACCTACACTGAATATCAATCTGCTTGATCCATCGCTGAACACCAATATCATCATTCCGAAGAATATTTACGACAAGATAACCTGTATCAATTTTGTCGGAAAGACGCTTCCTGACGGCAAGCCCGATTACCTCGATCTGGCTACAAGCGGAATTACCGTGACTTTTTCGGAAGTCTCCGATGTAAAGCTCGGATTCGGCGGCGGTATGCCTAAGGAGGACGAGGGTGATCCTTCATCTCCTGAGATACCTGTAAAGCTCATGAGATTCAATGGCGGTGACTTCAGCACGACTGCTCTTCAGCACATTCCCCGTGAAGGCACCGATAAAATGATCGACGACGTTCAGCAGAATGTCAGCGGCGGTATCGACCTTCTCTGGAACTGCCCTGATGCAGAGAGCGTTATCTGCAATTATCTTGCAGGACACGTTGTTGCTCCAAAGGCATCTTACAAGCAGATAGGTCATAACGCAGAGGGCAACGTTATCGCAAAAAGTGCTGACGGCGGCAAGGCTGAGGCACATTTCTATGCGTTCAGATCGCTCCTTAAAGCAGATACGGACTATGTACTCGACCTTATCAAGCACGATGACGAGGGCGCATTCCTCGCAGGTGCAAGATTCGGACTTTATCCCGTGACTGACGGCGTTGTTGGTACAACTCCCGAATTCGAGGTGAAGTCAAGCGGTCTCGGTGCTGATACAATGAATATCAGATCCGGAAAATACATATTAAAAGAGATAACAACTCCTAATGGATATGCACTCTCTGATAAAGAGTATTTTATCGAGATCAAAGAGGGCGGGAAAAAGACTTATACAGACCCTGTTGACAACAGCAAGAATATTGAATACTGTGAGAATGCAGTCGTAAATCTGTATAAGGACAGCTCTTTCTCAGAGGTAGTTGAAAGCAAGAAGATATCTTCACTTGCTGTAGCTGATAACACTTATAGTGTAGGCAGCGATCAGTTTACTTTCGATGTTGACCTCGAAGGAAATGTTATAAAGGCTTACAAGAACGGTTCGGCTGTTTCTGATGAGTCTTTTGCAAATGATTTTGAATTCATCAAAATTGATTCAGGCGAAAAAGTATATACTATAATGTATAACGGAAAGCCTGTAAGACCTGTCGGCGGTTATTATACTATCGACGGCAGCAGATATGACATCGTCATTGATGAGAGCGACGGTACGATAAAGAGCGTTACAAAGCTCGGCGAAAAGCTCGATCCGAGTCAGTTCTCGTTCGTCGGTTCAAATCTTTATTACGGCGCATGGTCAATTTTCAATCCTCCGCTTCAAAGAAATGCCGACGGCACTTTCGTATACGAAGGAAAGAACATCGAAGTAAAGTTGAACGATAACTTTACAAGAAAGGTTTCTTCCGTAGAATACGTTGACGAGCCTGCTGATACAAGCATTGTCAGCGCAGTAAAGTCAACTCTCGCAAACTACATCGTCAAGTACAAAGGCGAAGCAGCAAGCACTGTACTCGATATCAGCAGAAGTCTTAAAGCTGAGTTCGAGTTCATCGACGAAAAGGCTTTCACAGTCAGCAAGGTAGACGCTGAGGGCAATCCTCTCAGAGGCGCTTCTGTTGGACTTGTAGAGGAAAGCTACACATACAACGGCGGCAAGCTTGATCTTAAAGGCTCTATGCCGAAGGACGGCGAAACTGCTGACAGTATCCCTTCATGGAAGTGGAGTGCTGCTGAAACAGTTAAGACAAGTTTCAGTGCAAACGATATCGACGCAGCTCTTCCAAATGCAATAACTTCCTCAGACAGCATAAAGGTCTACAGGATCATCGAGACAAAAGCTCCTTCCGATTATGATATCTCCGCAAGCGATATCGTTATCATCAAGGGCTTCTCTCTCGGAAAGACTGTATTCTATGAGCAGACAGTAGGTCATGGCGAAGCTATTAAAGATATCCCGTTTGAGATAATCTCTGCAATGGGCGGCTATCGTCTCGGAAACGAGAAGGAAGATACAGGCTCATGGACAAAGATAGATGTTGACAGTGTTGCAGGAAGAACATTCAACATCGTAAACAGAAAGAACGAGTGCAAGCTCCGTGTTGCAAAGGTAGATCAGAACAGCAACTTTATAAACGGTGCTGTACTCCAGATATTCAAGGACGGAGATACAACTCCTTACATTGACAACATCAAACCTGACAAGACAGGTTCGGTTGCACTGAGCAAATCTTTTGCTCCCGGTACTTATTATATAGTAGAAAAATCTGCACCAGCAAATTGCAGCAAGGACATGGAAGCCGTTAAGCAGTACTTCACTGTAAGCGACGAGCTTGTTCCTTCACTGGGCAGACCTGCTTTTAAAGAAGCAAATGCTATTGACCTTGACGGCAGCAATCAGAGATTCACCATCGAGGACGAAAACGGAAATTATCTTACTTCTTATGGCGCATTCGACGGTACTGTCGGCTACGAGAAGGTCACAAAGATAATATTGTCAATGTCAGGCGCTCCCACAAACTTTGAGTACAAAGTGAACGATGCAGCCGCGGTCGGCGGTGCTGTAAGCGGCGGCGCTTACATTGATGAAATATGCAGCGCTATCTATGACAGCACTACTAAGATAATGACAGTAACTTTTACAAAGCCTGTCAATATCAATAATCTTCTCTTTGCAAAGTATGACGGAGAGATGACCGTTGACAGCGTAAAGCTTGAGATCGAGGGCGAGACAGATCCCGAAGATTACAAGGCTATCACACTTGACAGCTCAAGCGGCGCAAATGTTCTCAGCTTCAAGAACGAAGTCGTTGAAGTAAAGAACGATGTTACATTCAGAAAGATCAATGACACTACAGCAATGATCGAGGGAACAACCGGCGAGTATTATGATACTGAGAGCGCTGATGAAAGAGCGATCGGTGCAAATCTTGAACTCAAACTCGTTGAACCCGAGACAGAAGGCGCAGACCTTTCAGGCGTTACATCAAATCTCGATGACAGAGATTATAACAAAGGCTGTCCTGATATAAGTAAGAAAGAGATCAGCTGGAAAACAATTGATGAAGATCTCGTACTCTCAGGACTTCCGAACGGTAAGTATGAACTCGTTGAGGTATACTCACCTGAGGGACATCAGCCCATAAGCACTACAGAGCTCATTATCAAGGACGGTAAGATCACTTCGGATAATCCGAATTATGTTGTTACTGCTGATAAGTCGGAATCGGAAGGTGCTGTTGTAACAGCTATTGATGAGCTCTTTGCAGTATCTATACGCAAGGCTACTAAGATAGCAGATTCAGTTGAGGTACCTGTTGTTGGTGCTAAGCTCAGACTTACAGGTATAAGCGACGGAATGCCTGTTGATATGTCTCTTGTACGTGCAAAGAACGAATTGTACTACAAAGAGAACGGAAGCGGCATTCAGCCGGGCAAGATGAAAGCTTCTCTTGCACCATACAAACTTAATATCAACAATATTGAAAATATTTCCGATAATAAAAAAGCTGCATTTGAGTTCTATACCACAGGCGGCACAGTAGTATTCGCAGGACTTCCCTGGGGTATATATACTCTCGAAGAAGTTTCGACACCATTCGGAATGCTTCCTGCAGAGCCTAAGACATTCACAGTCGGCTATGGCGAGAACGGAAAACTCTTCCTTGAATCCGGCGGAGATGAAGGTACTACAGACAATGTAGTAACACTTTATGATGACGTTCAGAAGGTAAAGATCAGCAAGGCTGATATAGGCGGAAATATCGTTGAGGGCGCTGAGTTTGAGCTTTCAAGAGCGGACGGAAAGAAACTCGACAATGTTTCTGTCGTTGCTGAAAAGGACAAGGCAAAGAGCAGGATCAAGGCTTTCGTAGATGAAGGCTTTGATATGGAGGACAACAACGATAAGGCAGTAGAGATAACACTTAACGGTGAACAGTCGTTTACATTACGCGGCAGAACAATGAACAACATTACAGTAAACGGCAAGAGTGTAAACAATTTTGTTGAGCAGAACGTTTACACTTATAATGGTACTGCTGCTGACAAGCTTGTTGTAAGCGGTATGTTTGAGGGTATCTACGTTATCACTCTTGATGACGGTACCGAATATACTATCCGCTGCGACAAAGGCAGCGCTGAGATCACACAGATCGACGTTGCAGTAAAGCCAAAGAGCTCCGACGATAAGAAGGATCTCAAAGACAACACAGCTATTCTTTCATCAGATAAGAGATACATTACCTTTACAGGCGGCATTGCTGATATCTCAAGCCTTGCTGACGGTGAATACATTCTCAGGGAGACCGCTTCTCCTAACGGCTATACAAAGGTCGAATCCGAATTTGTATTTGTAGTTGAGAACGGCAAGGTAACATTAACCAGTGCTGACACAACAGGCGCTGTAGTGAAGAACGGCAATGAGATCGTCATTAAGGACGATGTTTCTGAGCTGGACTTCTACAAGTTCTTTGATGCTGAAGAAGATACAACTCCTAAAGACACAACTGAAGGAGCTGAGATGAAGCTGACATTCAAGAAGGCTTCTGACAAGACGGCAACTGTTATCGAAGGTGCAGATACACTTAAAGTTGGCGAGTCCGTAACATGGAACTCCAACGACGAGAATCCTAAGACACTCAAGGGCCTCATGGACGGTGAGTACCTCTTTGAAGAAGTAAAGGCACCAAGCATCTACGAAAAGGCTGAGCCGAGAACCGTGATAATCAAGGACGGTGTTATTGTCCTGATGAACGGCGACAAAATGATCGGCACAAGACCTTACACTCATCTCCTTAATGTAAAGAAGGGCACAGTCGTTATCGACAAGAAGGCTCTCGGTGCAAAGGAGATCCCGGAGGAAGCGGGTAAAGCTAAGTTCACTCTCGTTGCACTCGACGAGGGAGCTGATCTCAATGGCATTGTCATAAACGGCAAGGTTGTAGAGGAAAATACAGACAGCGTAACATTTGACGGCAATACGGCAACATTGATCGGACTGAAAAATGGTGAATACAAACTTATCGAGGATACAGCTCCTATCGGATACGATGTGGTAAGCGAATTCACATTTACTATCGAGAATAGTGCTGTTACAAGAGTTGACGCTGTTACAAACGGCAAGACTTACACAGAAGATGATGGAAAGACACTCGTTATCGAGGACGCTCCTATCATCACTATCGACAAAAAGGCACTCGGCGCTAAGCCTATCCCCGAGGAAGCAGGCAAGGCTGAGTTCACACTCAACGCAAAGACTGAGGGACTTGATCTCTCAGGTGTAGTTATTGGTGAGGGCGAAGATGCTATCAAGGTCGAAGACGGCGAGACATCAGTCAAGTTCGATGGCAACAGCGCAAAGATCACAGGTCTGAAGAATGGTAAGTACTCACTGGTGGAGGATACAGCTCCTTTGGGCTATTCTGTAGTGACTGAGTTTGAGTTTGAAGTTGAGGACGGTCTTGTAAAGAACGTTCAGAATGTTACAAATGGTAAGACATCAGTTTCAGCAGATGGTAAGACGCTCACAGTTGAGGATGCTCCGATACTCTATGTTAATAAGAAGGCACTCGGCGGAGAAGAGATCCCAGCTGAGGCAGGCGGTGCAAAGTTCGTACTCACAGCAGAGGACGAGGGCAAGACACTTGAAGGCGTTAAAATTAACGACGGTGAAGCACTCGGCGATGTAAAGTCTGTAGAGTTTGAAGGAAACGGCACCAAGTTCGAGGGCTTGAAGGACGGTAAGTACAGTCTCGAAGAAACAGCAGCACCTGACGGATTTACAACAGTAACAAAGTTCACATTTGATATCGAGAACGGTATCGTGAAGAACGTTACAGTAAAAACAGACGGCGACGCAAAGGTTTCAGATGACGGAACAGTTCTTGAAGTATTCGATACAAAGTCAACTATAACTATTGACAAGAAGGCACTCGGCGGAGAGGAACTCCCTGAGGAAGCAGGAAAAGCTAAGTTTACCCTTGTATGTGAAGATGAAGGCGCTACTCTCGAAGGCGTAAAGATCAACGGCGGCGAGGCTCTCGGCAGCGTAAGCGAAACAGAGTTCGACGGAAATTCAGCAAACTTTGAATATCTGAAGAATGGTAAATATTCGCTTATCGAAAAGGTTTCACCTGACGGATACGATGTAGTTTCCAAGTTCACATTTGTACTTGAAAACGGAAAGGTCAAGACTGTAGGGGCTGTTACAACCGGTAAGACCTCTGTGTCTGAAGACGGAACACGTATCATCATCGAAGATGCGCCGAACGAATTCACTATCAGTAAGAATGATATTACAGGTGAAAATGAAATAAGCGGTGCTCTGCTTGCAATAACAAATGCAGGCATTGACTGGACATCAATTTTTGAAGCAAATAAGGCTGACAGTGACTTCTCCGAGGTAACAGACGGTGAAGGAAACGTTATTGGTATCCAGTGGACATCAGGCGAGACTGCTAAGATAGTAAAGGCTCTCAAAAATGGTGAATATACACTCAGAGAGACAGGCAAGAAATTTGAGACCGGCGGAAAGGTATATGATATTATCACTTCCGAGCTCAACTTTACGATCAGCAACAGCAAGATCGTTGATGCAAACGGTGAAGATCTCAAGGAAGATGTAGATTCTTCATCTGATAAGGGTTATTATGTAGTTGATAAGGCTAATGGTAAGATTCGTGTATGTGATGCTGAATCAACAACAACCACAACAACATCGACCACGACTACTACAACAACTACAACCACAACTACTACAACTACAACAAGCACAACAACAACTACTACATCTACAACATCTACTACAACTACAACAACAACCACTACTACAACTACAACCACCACAACTACAACTACCACAACAACATCAACGTCAACAACGACAACCACAAGCAAGACCACGACGACAACAACAAGCACTACAACAACAACGACCACACTTGCAAAGGTAAACATC
>NZ_JAILNU010000096.1 GCF_024691275.1 Ruminococcus sp.
AGAGACAGATATGGTCACCGCACCTGCGGAAGAAATGAGCGAAAATGAAGACCAGGACGAGGAAGCGGAGCTATCTCCGCTTCCTTCATTGTCATAGGGGGCGCGTCAATATGTCATAGGCATATATTAAGTATACAAAGAAACTAACAATATAATAGCAGAAAAGGAAGTGTAGTATTGGATGATAAGAAAATATATCTGTTAGCATTAATGGCGGCGTGTCTGATAATTTTTGCAATAGTTGTAAGTGTACTGGACAGCCGCGGAATAAACAGTATCAAGTCAAAATCCGTCGGCGACGGACAGCATGGAACAGCAAGGTGGGCAACCAAGCCGGAGATAAGGCAGACTTTTGTCTCTCTGCCATTCGAGCCTGATTTGTGGAGGCAAGGAAAAGACCTGCCGAAGGTGCAAGGAACGGTAATAGGCTGTCACGGAAAGGTAAATACAACAGCTCTTGTTGATACAGGAGATGTTCATAGCTTAATGATCGGTGCAGCAGGCGTCGGCAAAACAGCGTACTTCCTGTATCCGAACATAGAGTTCTGCCTTGCATCAGGAATGTCGTTTTTGTCAACGGATACCAAAGGCGATATAGCTCGAAACTATGGAAATATAGCCAAGAACTGCTATGGATACAACGTATCGGTGCTTGATCTCAGAAATCCTACTCGAAGCGATGAGGACAATATACTGCATCTTGTGAACAAATATATGGATATTTACCTATCGGACAGGACAAACCTTTCAGCAAAGGCAAAGGCTGAGAAATACGCCAAGATCACTGCAAAGACGATAATCAATATCGGAGGCGGTGACAGCTCTAACTACGGTCAGAACGCATTTTTCTATGATGCGGCGGAAGGACTGCTTTCTTCGATAATACTGCTGTTAGCGGAGTTCGGTGAAAAGAATGAAAGGCACATCGTATCGGTATTCAAGCTGATACAGGATCTCATAGCTAAGCCTCCTCCGAAGAACGCTAAGGACAAGCCGCCGATGTATTTTACCAAACTGATGGAACTCCTGCCAAGCGACCACAAAGCAAAGTGGCTGGCAGGTGCGGCGTTGAACTCAGCAGATCAGGCAATGCTGTCGGTAATGTCAACGGCATTGTCAAGGCTCAATAGCTTTCTGGACTCTGAGATGGAGCAGATATTGTGCTTCGGTACTGCCATAGACGCTGAACGTTTCTGCAACGAAAGATCCGCTATATTCATAATACTTCCAGAGGAAGATCAGTCGAAATATTTTATGGTCAGCCTGCTGATACAGCAGTTATACCGTGAGATATTAGTTATCGCCGATGAACACGGCGGCGCACTGCCGAACAGAGTAATGTTCTACTGTGATGAGTTTGGCACCTTCCCCAAGATAGAGGGAGCCGAGGCGATGTTCTCCGCAGGTCGAAGCCGAAAAATATCTATAGTTGCTATTATACAGTCATTTGCACAGCTTGAGCAGAAATACGGCAAGGAAGGCTCGGAGATCATAACCGATAATACACAGCTCACCATATTCGGCGGATTTGCTCCGCAGTCGCAGTCTGCAGAGGTGCTGTCCAAAGCCCTGGGAGAACAGACCGTCCAGTCAGGTTCGGTATCGCTGGGGAAGGAGCATTCACGTTCCATACAGATGATGGGAAGACCTCTGATGACGGTTGACGAACTCAAGAGTATGCCTAAAGGTCAATTTATAGTCATGAAGACCGGAACTCACCCCATGATAAGTAAGCTGAAGCTGTACTTCAAGTGGGGCATAAAGTTCGGTGAGCCTTTCATGCTGGCAGATAAAGCAACACGTTCCGTGACATATATGGAGCGAGATGAGCTTATGCGAGAGGTCTCTGTGAAATATCCGCCTGCAAAGAAAAGCATTACTATACCCGTGGATATGACGTTTGAGGAAGCGGATATTCAGGCAGAACCCAAGAAAACGAATATTAAGACAGAAAAGAGGAGTTGATCATTTGAATGTTGAAAGACGAATATATGACTTAGGTCTGCCGCATCGAGCGGTAACAGTATACTGCTACCTCTGCGACAGGTCGAATAAGAAAGGAGAATGTTTTCCGTCAGCCAAGACAATAGCTCAGGACCTGAGCCTGAGCCGAAGAACTGTATTCAGGGCTCTTCATGAGCTCCTTGAAAAAGGACTCATCGAAAAACAGCCGAGACTTCGCAACAACGGCGGATCAAGTTCAAACCTCTACAGGCTGACGAATGTTCCCAAGGAGGTGAACGATAATGTTTGATTGGATCGGCGATGCCATAGACTGGATCGGTGACGGTATATCTTCGTTGTGGGATAACACGGTTGGCGTAGTAACAAGTGAAGCAGCCCGAGCTATATTCGATGTAATG
>NZ_JAILNU010000104.1 GCF_024691275.1 Ruminococcus sp.
CAGAGGCCTCTCCCAAGTTTCAAAATGGGTCAGGCTTAAGTTTGCTACAATGAATATCAAAAAATATGCTCTCCATGTGGCTTCATGAAGAGCTTTTTTGTTGTTATTTGAGGTTTAATGCGGGGTTTTTTGACGAGCTGAACCTTTCCTCAGAAAGGTTTTTTCCGATAAATAAATATAAGCTTCTATATCGGTATTATAGTTATTTCCGATGCTTTTTGCATGACAGTATGTACGGAGCAGACACAATCTTGAAATTTGTATATACTAACAAAAATTCTTGCTTTTAGTTTGTTTGCTATAGATAACAATACAAAAATAGGTATTTATCATTGACACCATAACTTTGAAGTGATAATATTTAAATGTTATAAAGCACTAACAAAGGGCGGTGAGAAAGTGGCGGAATATCAATTGTTTCCCGATATAAAACTTATGATCGGCAGGCATGACACTCCCTTAGCAGCGAACGCGACAGAAATAAGTTTTTGCAGCAGCGGAGTATGCGAATATTCTGTCGGGAGAAAATACTATTACCTGAAAGCCAAGAACTGCATCGTTATGCGAGGCGATCCTGAAACTGCAATATCATACTCCTCTGATTACTGCGGTATCACACTGCTGATAGACTCACAGTTAAAAAGCGCCGCTTTTTCGGATATTCTTGATATGCAGGATATAATGAGGAAAATGTCTCGCGGTGAAAGGTGCATATTCAGTGCAGATGAAAAGGCGGAGAAGCTTTTTGCGGATATATACAAAGAACAGGCAGCTTCAAAAGCAGCTATACTGAGGATCAAGGTGCTGGAACTGCTAATGCTGCTCAGTGAACAGAAAACAGCACACTGCGAGCAGCAGGAGCTTATAGAACAGGTTGGAGCATTTATATGCAGGAACGTATCGGATCACTATACTATTTCCGAGCTTTCGGAGAAGTTCGGGATCAATCCGACAACGCTGAAAAGCGCGTTCAAGCAGTATCATGGCTGTCCGATTTATTCCTATGCAAAGAACAGAAGAATGTTCCGTGCAGCGGAGCTTATGAGCACATCTGATATGCGGATAATTGATATTGCGGAGGAAGTAGGCTACAGCAATGCAAGCAAATTTTCGAGCGCATTTCGTGAAGTAATAGGAGTTAATCCCAAGTATTACCAAATGGAGCGCAAAAAGTTTCTTGCTCAGCAGAGCGGCTTTGTATCGGGAAATATTTCATATTAGTATCGTATACCAACTTTTTCTGTTCAGAGCAGAAAAAAGCCTTATGATATGGTATCATAATATTAGCGGAACAAAAACCTTCGACTAAATACTGAGGTGATCTTATGAAATTCAATGATATCCCATGGAAAAAAATAGGTCTTTTTGCAGGCGGAGTTCTTTTCGGCACAGCAGGTATCAGAGTACTTTCCAGCAAGGATGCGAAGAAGTGCTACACACACGCAACTGCGGCTGTACTCCGTGCAAAATCGGACGTAATGGCAACAGCATCAAAGGTACGTGAGAACTGTGATGATATCCTTGCCGATGCAAAGGACATAAACGAGCAGAGGGCACTTGTGGAAGAAGCAGCTGTCATTGCAGATGAGTGCGAAGAAATAGCAGACACAAGTGAAGAATAAAACCGAAACAGACCGCACTGACGGTCTGTTTTTGTAAGAGGTGATAAATATGAAATGTAAGATACTGCACGAATCCAAAGGGCGTATGCGAGTGCGTTTCTGCATAAAGCGTATGACCGTAAATCAGGCAGATATTGCGGAATATGCACTGTCTGCCGTAATAGGAGTAACGCGGGTTCAGGTATATGACCGCACCTGCGATGTGGTCATTGCATACACCTGTGACAGGGACAAGATCGTACAGAAGCTCTCATGTTTCTCCTTCGATGATGAGAAGAATACAATTCTTGTTCCCGAGCAGACCGGAAGGAAGCTGAACAAGCAGTATGAGGAAAAGATTGCGGCTGTTGTTATCAGAAGATGCTTCAATAAACTGATACTGCCGCAGCCCATACGCAGGATAACAGCTGTTATCAAAGCGGTAAGGTACATATTTCGCGGACTGAAATGTCTGTTGAAGGGAAAGCTTGAAGTGTCAGTTCTTGACGCGACAGCTATAGGAGTTTCGCTTCTCCGCGGAGATTTCAAGACCGCAGGTTCGGTGATGTTCCTGCTGAATGTGGGAGATATCCTTGACGAGTGGACACACAGAAAGTCCATAGACGACCTTGCAAGGACTATGGCTCTCGGAGTGGAGCAGGTCTGGACAAAAACAGTCGGCGGACAGGAAGTTCTCATGTCGGTGAACGAAGTGCGTAAGGGTGATATGATAGTAGTCAGAACGGGATCTATGATACCTCTGGACGGCAAAGTAATATCGGGCGATGCCATGGTAAATCAGTCCTCTATGACAGGCGAATCCGTGCCTGTTCACAAGAGCGCGGGAGCGTATGTGTACGCAGGTACTGTTGTTGAGGACGGCGAGTGTACTGTCAGCGTTGAGAATACCGCAGGCGGCGGACGATATGACCGTATCGTCAAGATGATAGAGGAGTCCGAGAAGCTGAAATCCTCTGCCGAAGACAAGGCATCGCATCTTGCGGATAAGCTTGTACCGTGGAGTCTTGGCGGAACGCTGCTTACATGGCTGCTGACGAGGAATGTTGCAAAGGCATTGTCCATACTTATGGTGGACTTCTCCTGCGCACTTAAACTTGCAATGCCGATATCAGTACTGTCGGCTATGCGAGATTGCAGCCGTGCAGGGATAACCGTAAAGGGCGGACGATTCCTTGAAGCTGTTGCGGAAGCCGATACGATTGTTTTCGACAAGACGGGAACGCTCACTCATTCAAGTCCGAGAGTAGCAGAGGTCATAACCTTCGGCGGACGTGACAAGGACGAAATGCTGCGTCTGGCAGCCTGCCTTGAGGAGCATTATCCTCACTCTATTGCTAATGCCGTAGTCGCTGCGGCAGCTGAAAAAGGGCTTGAGCATGAGGAGTTCCACTCAAAGGTAGAGTACGTTGTCGCACACGGTATATCGAGCATGGTTGAGAATGAGAGGGTACTCATAGGAAGTCACCATTTCATTATCGAGGACGAGGGCTGTACTCCGCCTGACGAGCGTATTTTCAGGCATTTGCCCAAGGAGTACTCGCACCTTTATCTTGCCATAGGCGGAGAAGTTGCTGCGGTGATCTGCATAGAAGACCCGCTTCGGGAGGAAGCAGCTGACGTGGTGAAAAAGCTCCATGAATACGGCATATCCAGAGTTGTCATGATGACAGGTGATAATGAGCGAACAGCAAGAGCGGTTGCTGAAAAAGTAGGAGTTGACGAGTATCACGCAGGAGTACTTCCCGAAGACAAGGCAGCGTTTATACGTGCCGAGCATGAAGCGGGAAGAAAGGTCGTAATGATAGGCGACGGCGTGAACGATTCACCTGCACTGAGCGAAGCCGATGCAGGCATAGCCATAAGCACAGGAGCTGCCATTGCCCGTGAGATAGCGGATATCACGGTATCAGCGGACGACCTGTATGCACTTGTAGAGCTGAAACGGCTCAGCAATGCGCTTATGTCTCGTATCGGCTGGAATTACAGGACTATAATCGGCTTTAACGGCGGACTTATCGGACTTGGTGTGCTGGGAGTCCTGCCGCCGGCGACATCTGCTCTGCTGCATAATGCATCGACGCTTGCCATTGGACTGCGCAGTATGACAGAGCTGAAATAAAAGCTGAACAACGCACAGACTTTTCTCAAAGAACTGCATATTACATATTGAGGCGCTCCACAAGTGTGGAGCGCTTTTTGCATGAGATGTCGGCTGAGGTATTTGGAAAGTCAGAAGAGTGCCACATCGTTTTTCGGGATCACAGCAATGGGGTCCTGATTTTTTTAGTTATTTTGCTGTAAGCTGATGATATTATAACACGAAGAAGCTTATGTGCCCAATACTGTTATCCGATAATGGAGCATAGTATCAAGGAATATCCCATGATATTGCGCATCTCGGAAAAAACTATAATCAGTACTCGGAAATCAATATTGGACAATTGCAAGGTGAGAGATTATAATAAAAATTACTTCCCGGGCAGAAAATGAAAGGAATGGATAAACGTGAAAAGGATTATAACAGGAATATTGTCAGCAAGCCTGATATTAGCTTCGTTTACAGGCTGCGGCAGTGAAAAAGAAAAGGAACAGTCAAAAAAGAGAGACTTTAATCTCGGACATCTTAATTCGACAGCTCATCTTCTTGGATTTGTAGCGAAAGAAGAAGGCTTCTTTGATGAGGAAGGATTGAATGTAACGCTCAGTCAGATGACGAACTCAACAGAACTTGTAAACGGTCTTGAATCAGATAAGCTTGATGCTGTACTGCTTGGTGCATTTGGAGGAATGGCGTTCCAGAGCAGCGGTCATGATATCACTTACTTTGGCGGAGCGATGACAAACGGACACGGTTATATCATAAAGCCTGAATCAGCAGTTGGATATGAGCGTGATGATATCAATGTCCTGAAAGGAAAGAACGTAGCAGTTACAAAGAATTCCACCGATGATCTTGAGTTACAGGTACTTCTGAAGGAAAAAGGCATTGATATCGGTGAAGGCAAGGATAAGGTAAATATCATATATTTTGATTCGCAGAAGGATTCATATGCAGCGCTTCTCAATGATGATATAGATGCAACGCACGTATACTCTCCGTATGCTTCTCTTGGACAGAGTCAGGGCTATCAGCTTGTTTACTATGATGTGGATTTTGATATTTTCAAGAATATCCCATGCTGCCGACAGACTGCAAAGACATCTGATCTGCAAAAAGACAAGGACGCCTATGTAGCATTTGAGAGGGCAATGATAAAGGCGTATAAATTCTATCAGGAGAACGAAGACAAGACAGTAAAAGACGTAAAGAAATACATTGATATAGCAGAAGATGACATTCGTACAGAGGTATACGGCGGATACAGCATATCAAATCCCGATCCTGACAAGCAGGCTACCATCAACGTAAAGGATCGAGCTGTAGAAGTAGGCATATACGAGGATTTTGATCTTGAATCGCAGATCAACACAGAAATATACAAGGAAGCACTTGAAAGTATACTGAAAGAATCTCCCGATGATCCGATATACACTTCATTGAAGGAACATTTTGACAGATACGAATAATAAGCGTAATGCCTCATGCAATAATGGGGCATTGATTATAAAGCAGGGTATCTGTTTTTCCTATATGTGATTCTCATAAATGGGTATTGGACAGGATGAGGGAATCGTATTAAAATAATTATTGCACGAACAATGAAATCGCATTGTGAAAGGAGATTTTTATGGCAGCAAAAAGAATTGATCTTAATTTGCCGACAGTTGAAAGCAGAGAACTTAGACTTGGTTCGATAATATCATGGAACGGCTCTACTGAGGAATTGCTGAAAGAATCAAATTATGAAGGAAGAAGTGAAAAGAAGAAGGGCTGCTGCGGCAGCAAAGGGGAAGGCTGTAAGCTTTGCGAACTCAACCTGCCGTTTTCGCAGCAGACGATGTGTTGTCATGCTATAATCGAAACACAGGTAACAAACATCACAGACTGTGTGCTTGTTGAGCATTCACCGATCGGATGTTCCGCACGTCTGCCGAGAATAAATATCACATATAACCAGACTCTTGCAAGACGAGGAAAAGAACCGCAGATGATACGTGTTCTCAGCACCAACCTTCAGGAAAACGACATGGTTTTCGGAGCAACAGCAAAGCTTGAAAGGACAGTGCGCGAAGCCTATGAAAGGTATTCACCGAAGGCGATATTCATTTCGCTTGCCTGTACGACGGCAATTATCGGTGAAGATATAATCAGTGCGGCAAACGAATTGCAGGACGAGCTTGGTATACCTGTTATACCGCTTGAATGTGAGGGATTCAGGAGCAAGCACTGGAGCACGGGCTTTGATATAGCACAACACGCTGTTTTAAGAAGCATCGTGAGAAAAAATCCGAAGAAGCGACAGAATGATCTTATAAATATTTTTGCTCTTTACGGATCGGATTATTTTACACCTCTTCTCAAACCGCTTGGACTGAGAGTGAATTACATAATCGACGGAGCAAGCTATGATGAGATAGCACAGGCTTCGGAAGCTGTTGCAACGACCACCTTCTGTCATACACTTGGTTCATATTTTGCAGCAGCTCTTGAAGAGCACTTCAATGTACCGCAGATACATTCGCCTATGCCTTACGGCTTCAAGGGCACAGATGCATGGCTGAGGGAGATAGCAAAGGTAACAGGAAAAGAAGATATCATAGAAGACTACATCAGATCGGAGCATGAAAGAGTACTGCCGAGAATAAATGAACTCAGGGAGCAGCTTAAAGGCATGAAGGGCTATGTTGCAACAGGATCTGCTTATGCTCATGCGATCATCGAAGTAATAAGAGAGCTTGGCGTACAGGTTGACGGTTCACTTGTATTCCATCACGATCCTGTTTATGACAGCGGCGACCCGAAGGAAAATTCGCTGAAGCATCTTACCGAAACATACGGAGATATCCCTGATTATACAGTAAGCAAGACACAGCAGTTCCAGCTCTTCGGACTTCTCAAAAGAGTGTCACCTGATTTTATTATCATACGTCACAATGCAATCGCACCTGTATCTATCAGAATGGGCATACCTTCACTGCCTATGGGTGACGAGCACATGGCAGTCGGCTATGACGGCATGATAAGAGTCGGAGAAGCTATTCTTGAGATACTTTCCAGACGTAAATTTGCAAAAACGCTTAAAGAGCACGTTAAGCTGCCATATACAGAATGGTGGCTCTCGCAGGATGATCCTTTTATAATCGCAAAGCATCCTGAGATAATTGAGGAAGCACCCGACAGATTTACAAAGAAAACTAAAAAACGGAGTGTAAAATAAAATGGCAGAGAAAAAGAAAAAAGCAACAAGCATAACACATGCAAGATATGCCTGTGCAATAGGAGCCGTAAATACAGTATCGGCTATAAGACGAGCAATACCTATCGCAAACTGCGGTCCTGGCTGTGCTGATAAGCAGTTCATCACAATGTCGTTCAGCAACGGCTTCCAGGGAGCAGACTTTGCAGGCGGCGGAGCAGTACCAAGTTCAAATACGGGCGAGAATGAGATAGTATTCGGCGGCGTGAAGAAGCTTGAAACAACGATAAAGTCCGCATTCAAGATAATGGACGGCGACCTTTATGTGGTACTTACAGGCTGCGCACCTTCGCTTATCGGCGATGACGTTGAAGCGGTAGTGAGAAGATTCCGGAAGCAGGGCTATCCGATAGTCCATGCAGATGCAGCAGGCTTCCGAGGCAACAACCTCGTAGGACACGAATCTGTAGTCAAGGCTATAATCGAACAGTACGTAGGAGATGTAAAGACAGAGAAAACAAAGGGACTTATCAATCTCTGGGCAGATGTTCCTTATTTTGATACAAACTGGAAGGGAAATTACAGCGAGCTTAAAAGGATACTTGAAGGAGCAGGCTTTAAAGTAAATATACTTTTCGGCATAGAATCGGAGGGTGTAAAGAGCTGGAAGAAGATACCGAAGGCACAGTTCAATCTGGTGGTATCGCCGTGGGTAGGATTGAGCATAGCGGAGCTTTTGCAGGAAAAATACGATCAGCCGTTCCTGCATATACCTGTAGTGCCTGTAGGCGAGAAGGAGACCACAGCATTTATACGCAGGGTAGTAGAATTTGCAGGCATCGACAATAAAAAAGCCGAGAAATTCATTCAGAAAGAAACCGAGCAGTACTATTATTACTACGAGCATATTTCGGAATTCATTTCGGAATACTGGTTCGGACTTCCGGCACGTTTCCTCATAGCAGCCGATGCACAGACAACTCTCGGAATATCGAAGTTCCTTGCAGATCAGATAGGACTTATCCCTGCAAAAGTTATCGTTTCGGATAATACTCCGCTCAAATACAGAGATGCTATTGCCGAGGAGTTCAGGAATATTTCCGATGATACGAGCATAGATGTGCAGTTCATCGAGGACGGCTACACCATTGAGAAGGAATTTGATGAAGCGGATTACGGTTACGGCAAGCCGCTGTTCCTTGCTACGAGCTGGGATCTTGACGTTGTGCGCAAGCATAAGGGACTTTTTGTTCCGATCGGAACTCCGAACAACTTTGAGGTCGTGCTTAACCGCACTTACATTGGCTACAGAGGAGCAATAACACTGCTTGAGAAGATATATTCCGAGGTAGTAAGAGGCTAAAATACCCGAGGGATACATATAATAAATAAAAATCAGCGCTGCGAGAATATCGCGGCGCTTTTTCAAGCGCATCTAATTGATGCAAAACCGTTTTTTCTCCACCCAAAACCGTGAAAAATGGGTTTAATATATTTCATATATATTATATAATGGATATAGTTTTGTAATTAGTTTTTCATAAAAAATATCGGACATTAAAGGAGGAAAAAGTCATGCGCAAGAAAAAAACGATCAGGGCAGTGTTTGCAGGAATGCTGGCAGGAGCAGTTGCATTTTCTGCGGCTGCTGCGATCCCAACTGGGATATCCGCACAGGGACTCGATGCAGACAGCTTCTACTATCACGATACCTTTGAGAGTGGTACAGATGACTGGGAGGGCAGAGGCGGAGCTTCTGTATCTTCGGTGGGAAAAGCATATGCTGGCAGCAAGGCGCTCATGGTCACTGACAGGGGAAGCTCGTGGCATGGTGCAATGAAGATGCTTGATCCGTCAGTATTCAAGGCAGGTGAGGAGTACAGTTTCAGCGTGGCAGCCTCAGGTTCGGGGAATATGATGCTTTCTCTCCAGTACACAGACGCATCGGGCAAGACTAATTACGATCATATAGCAAACGGAGTTTCCGCAGGCGAATTTGTACTTCTTGCGAATGCTGAATACAAACTCCCGAATGGTACGGATTTTATTATCTATGTTGAGACCGAGTCAGGTACGGCAGACTTCATTATTGACGAGGCAGCCGCAGCAAAGGCAGGCACAAAAATAGTCACGGAAGATACAGCTAAGGCTATACAAGGCGATTTTAACGGAGATGAGAGAGTTGACTCGCTTGATATGATCCCTGCAAGGAGAGCACTGCTCAGTTACACAGGGGGCACATTGACTGGCATCAGCATGGGGGCGGCAGACGTTGACGGAGACGGCAGTTTTGCGATAAATGATCTGGTCGTGCTTTCAAAGTATATCCTCGGACAGGTAAAGGCGTTCCCGCAGCCTGTCGTTACAACGACTTCGACCACCACAAAGCCGCCTGTTACCACAACTACTTACACAGGGGACTATATGGCAAGCATACGCGACAAGATAACGGTAAAAGTTCCGTCGAACGTATTGAAAAATGCGGAGGGCAAGGTCGAGCATATCACGTATTTCTCGAAGAAGGCGAACCGAAACAAGGGCGCGAATGTATGGCTTCCACCGGGATATGACAGCAGCAAAAAGTATCCTGTATTCTATGTGAACCACGGATACGGCGGCGACGAGTCCGCGATGCTCAACGGTATGGGAGTGCGCGAGATAGCCACAAACCTTATCAAGAGTGGCGATGCTGTGCCGATGATAATTGTATTTACGAATCAGTATACAGACCTCAATCATGAAAAGCAGACGGGCAATGGTCAGGCAGATGTACCCGGTTACGATAACTTTGTCGAAGATCTTCCTGACAGCCTGATGCCGTATATCGAGTCGCATTATCCTGTAAAGACGGGGCGTGAAAACACTGCTGTTGCAGGATTTTCCATGGGCGGCAGAGAATCCTTGTATATCGGTATAAAATGCTGTGATAAGGTGGGATATATCGGCGGAGGAGCACCTGCACCGGGCATATTCCCGACAAAAGACCTGTTTATGACGCACCCTGGAGTAATGAGCAAGGACGATATGCGCATAGACCCGCCTTATTCGCCATATTTGCTGATGATCGCAGGCGGAACGAGTGACGGCATGGTAAATGATTTCCCGAAGCAGTACAGTGACCTGTTCACACAGCACGGCACGGAAAATATATATATTTCCGTACCGGGCGGCGGACATGACAGCAGCACGGTCATTCCGCTCATGTACAACTTCATAAGATTCATATTCAAGGCGACATAAAAAACAGGGACTTTCCGAAAGGACGTTGCTTATCGGAGAGTCCCTTTTTATATCATGTCCGTTCACGTTTACTTACGGGCACAACTTTGACCTTTTGTTTTTTCTCCTGCGGCATCATTTCGTAAAACTGAGCGCAGGAGATATTTTTTGCCGTAAAAGCAGTACCCTCATCTTTATCGAAGATCATTCTGCAAATGCTGAGGACGGTGTTGTACTTTTTTGTATTTCGGGCATTTATGCATTTGCTGAACTCGGCTTTTACATCATAGATCTTGCGGACATCATCGAGGAAAGACAATGCTTCTTTCAGAAGATGAGAGCTGTGTGAATTGGCAGTATTTTTATTGAATATTGTTGCAGCCGCTTTAATGATGCGGTTTTCTGCGCGGTCGGAAGTAAAGACCTCATGACGGACGTAGATACGTTCTCTGTGAACGAGGTTGCGGCGGTTATTTTCTGAGAACAGGATAGTGCCCTGCACCGAAGTGACATTCTCCTCGATGCTTGCGTAGGCCGAGAGAACGCCGCTTTTGATTATCTTCATTGTCTCGCCTGCAAACACCGATATGAGGTATTCCATGAAGTTCATATCAGGATCGAAGCCTGACGCATCGAAAACAGCACCGCATCGCCTGCAAAACTCGGCGCACAGCAATTTTCTTGCTTCTGCTGCGCCGCCTTTTGCATACGGAAGTATTTCGATAAGAGTTCCGTCAGTAAGGCAGGCAAAGCCGCAGTAATTGCCTGCTGAGAAATAATTTATCCCATCTTTGCTGCTTGAAGAGATTATCCTTCTGCCGTCAGACTTGCAGGCTTCGGCGAGCTCGCCGAGCATTTTGTAAAAACCGCTGTTCTGGTCATCTGATGCAGCAAAGCTTTGATTAGCTGATACGCATAAGAGTCTGGTATACATGATATTCTCCATTCATCAGGAAATGTCACTGTAGATGTTTATGAAGTGCTCCTTGTTCCAGTTCATGGGGTTGCCGAGGCGGTAAAGCTTCTGTCCCGAATCGAAATGCTTGATATACTTTGGAGTAAGGCACTCTATGAAAGTATTCTTATCGTTCAGGACAAGCTTGATCCTTTCGTAGTCATCGAAGAAGTACTCCTGGAGGAGAGGGATTATCTTTGTAGAGAATACCACTCTCAGTTCATGGAGATTTTTGATGCAGCCGTTTTTATTCATGAAATATGCATGACCGATTGCGTGTTCGCGGTCGTAGTAGTATTCGATACGCTCATTGAGAGCTGTAAGGAGCTCACACAGATTTACACCGTCGCAGTCTCCAAGCAGAGAGGGCTTAGGCAGCATTTCTATGAAATCGAATCTTCTTCTCAGAGCGGTATCGAGCATAGCGATAGATCGGTCGGCAGTATTCATAGTACCGAGAATATAGAGGTTTTCGGGAACAGAGAACTCTGTCTGCGAGTAAGGCAGTATAACAGCAGTACCTCGTTTGGATTCCTCGATGAGGGTAATGAGCTCGCCGAAGATCCTTGAGATATTTCCGCGGTTGATCTCGTCCATGATGGCAACGAATTTCATATTCGGGCTTTTGGAAGCTTTTTCGCAAAGCGACTTGAAAACGCCGTTATATGGGCGGTAAACGATAGTAGTATCCGCGTGGGCAGTATTGGTATCCTTACCGTATTTGTCAACTACAACAGGGCGGATACCCTCAACAAATTCCTCATAGCTCAGGGACTGGTGGAAGGTAGTAAACTTTATCTGACCCGAAGCAAAATACTTTTCGTATCGTGATTTTATGGCAGAATAAGGCTCGGTATCGGCAATTTTTTTGCCTTCGATAAGCTCGACTGCGTACTTTACGATATTATAGGTCTTACCTGTTCCGGGAGGACCGTAGAGTATCTGGTTGAGAGGAGCTTTTAAATTGCTGAGCTGCTGATCGGAAAGGGACTCCTTAGGCTTAGGCGGAGCGCTTCTGGAAACTATCAGCTCCCATGAAAGCACATCGAAGACACGCATATTCTGGAATTTGAAATGAGAATTGCGAAAATCCAATATTTTGCGGCAGTTGGTGATATACTGCGTGATATCCTCAGGCTTGACGAGCTCCAGACCGAGATTCTTGAAAACGACGAAATTCATGACGTTTTCACAGAGAATAGGGAAGGTAAAAGGCTTGATGCAGTGAAGTATTCTTGAGACCGCAAATACAGGCAGTCCCGAATCGCTTAACTGTGAATTGAGTACCTTCTGAGCAATATCAAGTATCTTGTCGTCGTTTTCAAGTTCAAAAAGGTCAACACAAAGCTTGAAAAACAGCTGTAAAGGTTCGGCTTTTTTAGCGACAGGAGAATCCTTGAACGAAACATGAGCAGTAAGGAATTCCAGTTCTTGTTTGCCAATTACATGACTGAACAGCATTCGAGAGTTTTTGCTCCATATTTTTTCGAGCTTTTCTTCCAACAGGAGTTTGTCATTGTGGAGCAGATGGCTCTTCTGAATGTGGAATCGCCGTTCGCTTTTGTCGTTTTTCCAGATACCGAGCGTCAGATAATAAAGCAGGTCGAGGTCGCAGTAATCGATCAGCGACAGTTTTCTGACCTTTGCATATAATTCTAACGCTTCATGTACCGAGCGATATGTTCCGTCAAACTCATAAGGTAGGATCTCATTTTTGCGTTTGAGTTCATCAATAATGTTTATTTTATCCATTTTAAGTACCTACCTTTCAATTCCATCTGATAATATTGTATCATATTTATAAATAAAAATCAACTACTTAAATATTTTTTACACACCATTCGCAAAGAAAAGAGCTTTTTGTGGCTGAGTTAATTATTTTATCATGATATAGGTCTGAACTGAACATATACACATTTCATAGCAGTTTTGAGCGAGGTGCTTGTACAGAAGTATTACGTGAGATATTGAGGAAAAACGGGACGGGGGAAACCTTTCTTCAGAAAGGTTTCCCCCGATAATTCCGTGTAAAGTTTTTATGAGTACTCCGCTTATGCAGAGTTTTTTGTTGACTTTTATTCCATATTTTTCAAAGCAAGCACCTTAGGTATCTTGCGAATGCGAATGAAGTCTATGACAGTTATGAGCAGGTAAGCCGCGAATACCAGGAGGAATTCCTTCACAAATCCCGATGCAGGAAGGATGAATGCGAACCAGCCGCTCATTTTCATCATGATGAGTTTCCAGAAGAAAGCCATGAGTTTATATCCGATGTATAATGCAAGGAACTCCGAGAAGAACACTACGACGGCAGTCGGGACGAGGTAAATGGAAGCTATCTCGCCGTTTTCGTAACCGAGGATCTTTGTCATGGAAATAGAGCGCTCATTTTTCTCGATGATGATTTTTGTGAGCAGATACAGGATAATGGCAGCCACTATAAAGCAGACGTACTGGAAGTATGTCATATACGAGCCCATAGAGTGATCGAGCTGATCTGCGACCTTCATCATATCCTGAGAGGTTATCTCCTTAGCGATGTATTCCTTGCTGATATCGGTTATTTTATTATCGGATATATATCCGCTGAAATCATCAGTGTCCTTTTCAAATATCCTGTTGAACTGTTCGTTGTTCATGAAAACTGCCACACCTGCGGAGTAGTCATAGATATCGTAAACCTTCCACTTGTAGTCCTTGTGTTCATATTTTTCGGAAAGAGTAATGGTATCACCGATATTAACGTTGTACTTTTCTGAGAAGGCGCGTGATATATATACCGAGTTATCGTCGCAGCTGTTCAGCTTTACGTATCTGCTGTTTTCGATGATGCCATAGATCGCGACCTCTTCGTTATATGCATCGGACTTTCTTTGCAGGGAAGCGATGGAGAAACGTTCCGCACCGTCGGTGTTGGTTGTGATAGTATTACCGTCGTCGTCCTCGGTGCTGCTGAGTATGATCTGATCCTCTGCAAAGGCCATGTCGCCCATTGAATCCTGATAATAGGACAGTGTTTCGGGCATACCGACAGCCATTGTGATAAGGAGCATAACAAAGGTTATGCCAACGAAAAGCATGAGGTAGTTCGGGATATTCTGCATAAACACGCGTATTCTGAAACGCTGGAAGAACTTCCATTTCGGGAGTCTTATTGCTTTTTTTCTCTTTTTCTGTTTCAGGTCATGTTTCAGGAATCTCAGTGGTGAGAGCTTCAGTGTTTTAGTTATCACGATGAGATTGATAATGAGCATGAGTACGATAGGAACAAGAGTGGTTCTGATAAAGGCTTCGGGAGTCCACAGGGTTTCAAAGCCGGGCAGGCTGTAGCTGCTGTAGTACATATCTGCGACTATTTTCTTGAACACTGTATATCCCAGGGCGTTGCCGATAACAGAAGCAATGATGACGATAAGCAGGGGAGCGCTCATGTAATAGCGAAGGAGCTCGCCGCGTGTGTAGCCGGATGCTCTGAGAGTGCCTATTACCGAGGACTCCTGTTCAAGGGTAGTGCTGATAGTAACAGCGAAGATAAACGCGAGTACAGCAGTAAGGATATAGAGGAGTATCTCGCCCATTACCTTGTCCTTACCGATGTCATCATTTGCAAAGGTAAGAGCCTGATTGGCATATGATGGAACATAGTCCTTTATTTCGAGATCTTCCGTATCGGATACAGCGGTCTGTGTAATGAGAGCCTTGAGGAAATTCTCTGAGAGAGTTTTTTCCTCATATTCATCGGCAGGCTTATGATCGTAAGTGAATGCATAATTGGCGTTTGTATTTGCGCGTATCTGTTCAAAGCCCTCGTCTGTTGTCATTCCGATATCGAATGTAAGGGCATCGAACATGGTATCGGTGTTGCTTTCGTATAATGCGCTGTAATCCACAAAAGCAGCAAGACCGACGACTTGGAAATCCTTATTTCCAACTGATATGGTATCACCGACTTTGATATTTGCATTATCGGCGTGCATACGGTCGATGAGTATTTCGTTTTCGTTTTGCGGAGCGCGTCCCTTCAGGATATCGTAGAGGTCAATGTCGCTGCGCTGACCGTAGACGCGGATAGTGCCTGAATAATTGCTGTCAGACGGAAGAGCTTCATTGGTATCCTTGTAGAAAAGCTCATATACGGTAACAGGCACAGCGTCGAATTTATCGTTCAGACCGTAGCGGTCGGCGAGCTCGTCGTACTTATCGTCGATCTCCTTGTTGATCTCTTTTTTAGCTTCGTCTATAGCGTCAGCGAGCGCCTTTGAGTAGTCCTCGGAGCTCTTTGCGGACTTTAACGCCTCGCGGTAAGCCTTGTCGTAATTCTCGGCGATCGCGGTGTCGTAAGCTGAGCTTATCATACTTTCAAGCTCGGCATCTGAGACAGCAGCCCCCATTGCTTTTGCGGAGTTTATCTGCTCATCAACAGCTGCGGTGACCTGAGTTTTTATTGCTTCTTTTACCTGTTCTTCGACTTTTTCTTCCAAAGCATCATTTACAGCTTTTTCGACCTCGTCGGCAGCTTCTTTATAAGCTCTTTCGCGGTATACTGTCGGTACATCGGCGAGCTCACCAGAGCATATAGCCTTGAGAGCAGCTTCATCAGCCTTTTTTGAAAGCAGGAAATGACCGTCCTCACGTTTCATGGCATCGACATTTATATCGAGAGTATTCAGCATACTGTTATTTGCGACATACATACCCGAAACGAAACCGATAGTAACGACGAGCATGATACATATCATCAGATAGCGCTTCCAGTCGCGGAGCATATCCTTCCACACACGTCTGTGCAGTGGATTTTTAGGGCGTTTGCCGAATGCGATCTTATTATTCTCCATAACGTCAACTCCTTACCACTCTATCTCAGCGGCGGTGAGCTTTTCCTTATTAATGATATCATGTCTGATTTTTCCGTCGCGGAGCTTTATAACATGGTCAGCCATTTGTTTTATAGCCTCATTATGAGTAACCATGATAATGGTATTACCGTATTTCTTGTTGACCTCCTCGATGAGCTGCAAGATCTCCTTTGATGTTTTGTAGTCGAGAGCGCCTGTTGGCTCGTCGCAGAGGAGGATATCAGGATTCTTGACGATAGCGCGTCCTATGGACACTCTTTGCTGCTGACCGCCCGAAAGCTGATTAGGGAGCTTGTGGCGGTGCTCATAAAGACCGAGTATTTTCAGGAGCTCGTCGATATCCAGCGGTTTATCCGACAGATAAGCACCTGTTTCGATGTTTTCCTTTACGTTAAGGTTTGGGATAAGATTATACATCTGGAAAACATAGCCCAGGTGTTTGCGTCTGTATCCTGTAAGATTTTTTTCGCTCATTTCAGCCAATTTATCGCCGTTTATGAATATTTCTCCCGAATCGGCGCTGTCAATGCCGCCGAGTATATTAAGAAGAGTGGATTTGCCCGAACCCGACGGGCCAAGGAGTACACAAAATTCTCCTTTTGCGACAGTGAAGTCCAACCCCTTCAGCACTTCCTGTCTGGTATCGCCGCTGCCGAAGCTTTTTTTGAGTTCGCGGACCTCCAGAAATTTTCTTTCTTCATTGCTCATTTTTCCGTCCTCCTTATATCATATGCAAAGATCAAACTACAGATAAGTTCATATGAACGCAACATCTTTCAAATGAACTTATGAGCGTCTGTTCATATGTTATCACATATTTGGACATTTGTCAAGTGATTTCAACGCATTTCGGCATAAATACTATTATGTTTGGTTAATAAATAATATATTGTTGTTAGCATATACAAATATTATGAAATTCAGTTTTTTCGTGCTCGATAGAGCCTTAAAAATCTTGAATTTACGCGGAAAATATGGTATAATCAGGAAAACGGGAGGAAGAAAAAATGACATTACAGCAACTGAAATACATTATCGCCATTGCCGAAACAGGCTCTATAACTACAGCTGCACAGCGCCTGTTCATTGCACAGCCCAGCCTGTCGAAGTCTGTTGCTGAGCTGGAAAAGGAAATGGGCATCACTATCTTCAACCGCAGCAACAGGGGAGTATACCTCTCGGAGGACGGTACAAAGTTCCTGTCTTATGCGCGGCAGATAGTCGAGCAGGCGGAGCTTCTTGAAAACGAGTACAAGTCCACAGCGCCGCCGAGAAGAGCATTTGCGGTATCGTCACAGCATTACGCATTTGTTGTCAACGCGTTTGTTGAGCTTGTAAGGGAGTACGGGCAGGAAAAGTACGAATTCTCGCTGCGTGAGCTGAAAACAGCGGAGATAATCGAGGACGTGCGCACACACAGGAGCGACATCGGAGTATTGTTCCTGAGCAGCTTCAACCGCGAGGTCATAAGGCATATCCTTCAGAATGAGGAAATACGCTTTGTACCGTTGTTTACGGCAAAGCCGCACGTATTTGTCAGCAGGAGCAATCCGCTTGTGGGCAGAGATTCTGTGACTCTTGATGACCTGAAAGTCTTTCCGCGGCTTACCTACGATCAGGGAGTCAGGAACTCGTTCTATTTTGCCGAGGAGCTGCACATCACGGCAGAAAGCCCGAAGAATATCGTTGTATCTGACAGAGCGACACTGTTTAATCTGCTCATAGGACTTGACGGGTATACCATATCATCAGGCATACTCAGTTCTGATCTTAACGGCAGCAATATTGTTTCTATCCCACTTGAAAGCAGCGAGCGAATGGAGATCGGTTATATAATCACGACAGACCGTCCTATGAACGAGCTTACGGAGCGCTATCTGGAGCATCTTAAAGAGTACATTGCCAACTACTCGTCCTGACATAGCTTCAAGCTATGGAACAGCATTTCTTTTTGGTATTAACACATTTCTGCAAGATATGATATAATATAGCCATAACAAAACATATCGGAGGAATAGGCAATGAACACATCAATTATCGGATACCCAAGGATCGGCGGACTTCGTGAACTTAAATTTGCAAGTGAAAAGTATTTCCGCGGAGAAATAACAGTTGATGAACTTGAAAAAAAAGCAAAAGAGATACGTTCTTACAATTTGTCATTACAGAAAAAAAGCGGACTTGATTATATACCGTCCAATGATTTCTCGTTCTATGACGGTGTACTTGATACAGCTTTCCTACTGAATGCTGTTCCTGAGAGATACACATCTCTGGGACTTTCAACACTTGATACATATTTTGCGGCAGCAAGAGGCTATCAGGGTGAAAAGGGCGATGTCAAGGCATTTGCTATGAAGAAATGGTACAACACCAACTATCACTACATGGTGCCTGAGATCGACGACAGCACAGAGATAAAGCTTGTTGGCAATAAGCCGTTCAGTCTTTTCGGTGAAGCGCTTGAAAACGGCGTAAAGACAAAGCCGGTTGTAATAGGAGCTTACACATTCCTGAAGCTGGCAAGATACAAGGGCAGCAAAAAGGCTGAGGACTTTGCTGAGCAGACAGCAGCAGCTTATTCCGAGCTCCTTGCAAGATTTGCAGGTCTGGGAGCAGAGTGGATACAGTTTGACGAGCCTTCCCTTGTCAAGGATATGACAGCTGAGGATATAAAGCTGTTCGTATCGCTTTACGAGAAGATACTGCCGAACAAGGGTGCAGTAAAGGTACTTGTTCAGACATATTTCGGAGATGTGCGCGACTGCTACAAAGAGCTTTGCGGACTTGACTTTGATGGTATAGGACTTGACTTTGTCGAGGGCAAGAAGTCGCTTGAGCTTGTTCAGAAGAACGGCTTCCCGAAGAACAAGACATTATTTGCGGGAGTTGTCAACGGCAAGAATATCTGGCGCAACAACTATGCTTCCACACTTCTTGTAATAACAGAGCTGAAAAAGCATACAGCTGACATTGTTCTGAATACTTCCTGCTCACTTCTTCACGTTCCATGCACTCTTGCAAACGAAACAAAGCTTGATGAAAAGTACAAGAAGCATTTTGCATACGCAGAGGAGAAGCTTACAGAGCTTGCTGAGATAAAGAAGATAGCAGATGCCGAGTGTCCGACAGAAACTGAGGAATACCGCAGAAATGCAGCTCTTCACAGCGAGCCGAGATCAGGCGGGAACGAAGAAGTAAGAAACAAGGTCGCAGCACTTACAGAAAAGGATTTCGTAAGACTTCCTGAGTTTGCTGAGCGTGAGAAGATACAGAAAGCGAGATTTGAGCTTCCACTGTTCCCGACAACTACTATCGGATCATTCCCGCAGACAGCCGAGATAAAATCAGCGCGTAATGCACACAGAAAGGGCGAGATGTCCGACAGTGATTACGAATCATTCATTGAGAAGAAGATAGCTGATTGTTTAGCACTTCAGGAAGAGATCGGACTTGATGTGCTCGTTCACGGTGAATTTGAGAGAAACGACATGGTAGAGTACTTTGGCGAGTGTCTTGACGGATATCTCTTTACAGAAAAAGCGTGGGTGCAGTCATATGGTACACGCTGTGTAAAGCCGCCTGTAGTATGGGGCGATATTTCCAGAGCAAAGCCGATGACAGTAAGATGGTCGGTATACGCTCAGAGCCTTACAAAGAAGCCTATGAAGGGTATGCTCACAGGGCCTGTAACAATACTCAACTGGTCATTCCCGAGAGAGGATATATCTCTCAAGGAGAGCGCTTTACAGATAGCACTTGCTATACGTGAAGAGGTACTTGACCTTGAAGCAAACGGCATAAGCATCATTCAGGTAGATGAAGCTGCACTGCGCGAAAAGCTTCCGCTCCGCAAGTCTGACTGGAGAGAGGACTATCTTGACTGGGCTATCCCTGCATTCAGATATGTTCACAGCGGTGTAAAGCCGGAAACACAGATACATACACATATGTGCTACAGCGAATTTGCTGATATCATAAGAGATATCGACGATATGGACGCTGATGTCATCACATTTGAGGCATCAAGATCAGATCTTACGATACTTGATGTACTGAAGGAAAACAACTTCCGTACAGAGGTAGGGCCGGGAGTATACGATATCCATTCACCAAGAGTTCCGTCCAAGGAAGAGATCAAGGCAGCTGTCAGCAAGATGAGGGAGCGTATCCCTGCTGAGAAGCTCTGGATCAATCCTGACTGCGGACTTAAAACAAGAGGAAATGCTGAAACAGTTCCGAGCCTTAAAAATCTCGTGAACGCTGCGAAAGAGGCAAGAAATGAAAACTGCTGAATTATTTGATAACAGAACTGTGTTCTCGCTGGAGGTATTTCCTCCGAAGCCTGACGCTGACGAGAGCGTGATATATTATACTCTTGAGGAGCTGTCCGATATATGTCCTGATTTTATCAGTGTTACATACGGAGCAGGCGGCGGCAGCAATGGCAGCAAGACCATTCAGATAGCATCTGATATAAAGAGCAGATACGGCGTGGAGAGCGTTGCGCATATGCCCTGCATAGGTCTAAGGAAGGAACAGGCAGCAGAGATACTTGACAGTATGCAGGAGCACGGCATAGAGAACATACTCGCTCTTCGCGGCGACAGAACGACCGATGCGCCTACTTGCGGAGATTTCAGCCATGCCAGCGACCTTATCTCCTTTATAAAGGAGAATTACGACTTCAATATCCTCGCAGCCTGCTATCCTGAGATACACCCTGAGAGCAGCAGTGCTGTTGATGACCTGAAATGGCTGAGGTACAAAGTGGAATGTGGTGCGGATCACCTTATAACGCAGCTTTTCCTTGACAACAAGTATTTCTGTGACTTTCAAGAAAAGGCTCGCATTGCAGGAATAGATATCCCTATCGAGGCAGGTATCATGCCTGTAACGAATAAGCGTCAGATAGAGCGCATGGTGAAGCTTTGCGGCGTAGAGCTGCCAAAGAAGTTCATACGTGTACTTGAGAGATATGAGCACAATGAGACAGCACTGCGTGATGCAGGAATAGCCTATGCGATCGACCAGATTACGGATCTTATTGCCGAGGGAGTTGACGGCATACATCTTTATACGATGAATGATCCGTATGTAGCACATAAGATATATGATGCCGTTCAGAGTCTGGTGAAGGTGAGCACCTGTGTGCGGTAAAGGGATATAGGGCATTTTCGGAAATGCCGCAAAAGAAAAAAGGGTATAAAACCGATATAAATACGAACCCCCTGCTGTGAACTGAAAGTGCAGTTCGCAGCAGGGGGATAAATTTATTTACCGCTCTCGCCGTAGTTGGAAAGAACTCTTGCGGACGGGTCGTTGACGTTGCAGCCTTCCCAGTTCTTGTTAGGCATCCAGAAATCAACGATCATTTCGCTGTTGTTCTTGTAGTACTTCTCGAATATCTCACGATACAGCAGTGATTCCTTTGTGAAAGGCTTTGCGTGAGAGTAGTTTGTGCATTTAAGCTCGAATTCCTCATCGGAATAGCAGCTCTCAGCGTACTCCTTGAGGTAGTCCACCATGGAGTGACCCACAGCATCGGAGAATGCAGCTTTTTCACGGTAAAGGATATCATGTGGGAGATAATCGCCCTCAAAGGCATGGCGCAGGAGATACTTGCCCTTGTTGTACTTGTTGAGTTTCATTTCAGGGTCAACAGCCATGACATATTTTACGAAGTCGAGGTCGCCGAAAGGAACTCTTGCTTCCAGAGAGTTTACAGAGATACAGCGGTCAGCGCGGAGCACATCATACATATGCAGCTCATGGACGCGCTTGACGGATTCCTGCTGGAAAGCCTCGGCTGACGGAGCGAAATCCGTGTACTTATAGCCGAACAGCTCGTCTGAGATCTCACCTGTGAGGAGAACGCGAATGTCTGTCTGTTCGTGGATAGCCTTGCAGAGCAGGTACATACCCATACTTGCGCGGATAGTTGTGATATCGAATGTACCCAGGAGCTTTATAACGTCATCGAGGGCGTTGATAACATCGTCCTTTGTAATGATTACCTCGGTATGCTCACTTCCGATAAAATCAGCGACCTGTTTAGCGTATTTAAGGTCGATAGCGTCGGTGTTCATACCGATAGCAAAGGTGCGGATAGGCTTGCTGCTTTTCTGCTGAGAGATAGCGCAGACAAGAGATGAATCAAGTCCGCCCGAGAGCAGGAAACCGACTTTTGCATCGGCAGCGAGTCTCTTTTCAACGCCTGCAACGAGCTTGTCATGGATATTTTTGCATACTGTGTCGATATCATCGTGAAGTACTTCTTTAACGGCAGTGATATCGCAGTAGCAGTGGAATTCGCCGTCTTTATAGTAGTGTCCCGGAGGGAAAGGCATAATTTTTTTGCACAGTTTTACGAGATTTTTAGGCTCGCTTGCGAATACCATATTGCCATTATCGGACTTGCCGTAGTAAAGGGGACGTATGCCGATAGGGTCACGGGCAGCGATGAAGTCATGACTTGCTGCGTCGTAGATAACGCAGGCGTATTCCGCATCGAGCTTAGCGAACATATCCGTGCCGAATTCCTTATACATGGGCAGGAGTATCTCGCAGTCGCTGTCACTTTTGAAGCTGTAGCCCTTAGCGATAAGCTGGTCACGGAGCTTTTTGAAGCCATATATCTCACCATTGCAGACAACGTAATTTCCGCCCAGTTCAAAGGGCTGCATACCCTCTGGTGTCAGACCCATTATGGAAAGTCTCTGGAATCCGAGAACACCGTCTGCAAGTTTTATTATCTTCTGATCGTCAGGGCCGCGTGAGATTGTAGTCTGAAGTCCCACTGCGACCATTTCAGTACTGTCGGTCTTTCCGCAGTACGCCATTATAGTACACATTTTCTGTTCCTCCGAATAACTGGTGATTTCAAGTTCATGCAGCGCCATTGATGCATGGACTTTTAAGAACTCATATCAGAGTTCTTTTGCGTAGCACACCGCGCCTTCGAGCTTGTCGTAGGGCGGATAATTGCTTATCAGGTGATAGCCGCGGTTCACATAGAGACTGACCGCAGCTGTCATGATATTCCTTGTCTGAAGAATAGTCCTGTCAAAGCCCTGGCGGAAAGCTTTTTCTTCCGCCATATCCATCATGACAGAGGCTATGTGGTTTCCGCGCCATTGGGGATCTACCCATACGCGCTTGATCTCGGCATCAGCCGCGGAATATTTTTTCAGTCCTGCGCAGCCGACTGCCGAGCCGTTTATATAAGCGATAAGTACATCGCTGATGCTGTCTGATAAATTATAAGGTACGAAGCCCTTTCTGTTTCCCGAGCCGCCCACGAGGCTGTTGTAATACTGCTCGGTGATAAGGTAAAAGCGTCTGAAATCTTCATTATGAGAGTCAGTCCACTTAAAAATGGTATTTTCCATAAATAATATGTTCACTTATGAATTTTCTCGTCGAACTTATTCTTGCAGCCGGCTCCCGAAATATCCACAGGATAGTTACCTGTGAAGCAGCCGCTGCAATAGCCGAACTTATTGCCCACAAGCTCGCTGAGAGAATCAAGCGGCAGATAAGCGAGGCTGTCAGCGCCGATATACTTTGCGATCTCCTCAGTTGAGCTGCACTTGCCTGCGATGAGATTTTCTTCCGAGTCGATATCCGTACCGAAATAGCATGAATGCAGGAAAGGCGGAGATGATATGCGCACATGGACTTCCTTAGCACCTGCCTCACGCAGCAGCCTGACTATTCTTGCGCTGGTCGTTCCGCGGACGATAGAATCGTCTATCATGATGACGCGTTTGCCCGCAACGGTTTCGCGCACAGCATTGAGCTTGATCTTAACAGCGTTTTCGCGCTGATGCTGTTCGGGCTGGATAAAGCTTCTGCCGATGTATTTATTCTTGATAAATCCGATACCGTAAGGGATACCGCTTTCGTTTGCATATCCGAGAGCCGCATCGAGACCCGAATCGGGAACACCGATAACGATATCCGCATCAACGGGACTGTGCTGAGCAAGGAGCCTTCCTGCACAGAGCCTTGCGTGGTGTACGGAAACGCCGTCAATGACCGAATCGGGACGTGCGAAGTAGATATACTCGAATATACATATTTTTTTGTCTTCTCTGCAATTGGTTCTGATAGAGCGCAGACCGTCTTTGCCGATAACGACTATCTCACCTGCGTCAACATCGCGGACGAATTCCGCGCCGATAGTTTCAAGAGCGCAGGATTCCGATGCGAGGACATAAGCGCCGTCGTGGGTCTTGCCTATGCAGAGCGGACGGAAGCCGTCGGGATCGCGGAATGCGATGAGTTTTGTCGCAGTCATGAGTATACATGAGTATGCACCGCGAAGGCGCGGCATAGTACGTTCTACAGCTTCCTCGGTGGAGCTGCTTGTAAGGCGTTCGCGTACTATCTCATAAGCGATAGCCTCGGTATCCGATGTTCCGTGGAATATAGCGCCAGCCATTTCAAATGAGCGGCGAAGCTCGGAAGCGTTCACAAGGTTGCCGTTGTGTACAAGAGCCATATTGCCCTTGATATGGCGAATAACGAGAGGCTGGATATTGTTGTGGTTGTGACCGCCTGTTGTAGAATAGCGGACGTGGCCCACAGCCATATTTCCGCAGCCCAGTTTATCGAGTTCTTCTTTAGTGAATACTTCCGAAACAAGTCCGTCGGAACGCTTGTGTCTGAAGATACCGTCGTCACAGACGGTAATACCGCAGCTTTCCTGACCGCGGTGCTGGAGTGCATAAAGTCCGAAATAGACTGATGCAGCTACGTTTGAAGTCGTATTTTCATAGATACCGAAAACTCCGCACTCCTCGTGTATGCTGTCAAACATTGTTACACCTCTGTTTACAGGTACTGCTCGCTAAGCTTATCAATGATAGCGAGAGCGGCAATACTTTTCTTTTTTCGCTTGTTCATGGCGTACTGTTCAAGGTAAGAATGAGCTTCCTCCTCGGTCATGCCTTTGTACTGCATGAGCATGAATTTAGCCTTATCAATGTTCTGTATCTCAGTTATTTTCTGTTCGAGCCGCAGATTCTCGCTGTAAAGCTTGAGTGAACGGTTAACGGCGACATCTATAGTTTTAACGAGCTGATACAGCAGTGTCCTGCTGAAGGGCTTTCCGATGACGATGATGCCGATTTTTTCAGCTTTGTCATTGATTTTTTCGGCTTGCTCGTCCTTTATCATAAAGATACAGTTAGCAGCAGTTTTTTCAATGATATACTCAGCCAGTTCAAAGCCCGACTCGTCCATAAGAGGCGAATTGATAACGGTCAGCTCAACAGACGGGTTGCTGTCGAGGTAGGTCTTTGCCTGATATGCCGATTCTACAAGCTTTGGAGTACACCTGAACGAATCACGAAGAAAATTTACAAGAGCTTCAGAGGCGCTTTTATTGCTTGAAATTACAAGAACGTTTTCCAAAGCTTACCTCCGTCAAAGACTGTAAAAATATTTCTTTTCCTCGAATGCGTCCTTATCATAAGCGTTAGAGTATTCGCGCCATTCTTCGCGGGCTGATTTAAGGATAATGCTCAGGATATTCTCAGGGATATACTTCTTGATGAAGTCCGAATCCTGTGTACAGCTGCAAGCTTCTTCAAGCGTTGCAGGCAGACATTCAGCGCCGCTGTTTTCGGCAGGCAGTTCCAGCTTAGCGGATATACCGTCGAGAGCTGCATATATCATAAGTCCGAAAACGAAATAAGGATCGCATATACAGTCCGCTGCTCTGAGCTCAACAGGTGAGTCAGTATCGTCAGCGGCCATTCTTATGAGCTGTGAACCTTCGTCCTTAGCCCAAATTATCTCACGGGGAGCTGAAAACTCTCCGAATCTTGCGTATGAATTTACAGTGGAGTTGGTAAATAGAGTAAATTCACGGATATGATGCATAATACCTGCTGCTGCGCTTTTCAGCACATCATAGCTGTCGGGTGTTTTTTCTTCCATGAGGTCGTTGTCGGGGAAGATATTGAAGCTTATGTGCATACCGTTGCCGCAGTCATTGCGGAGCGGCTTTGGCATGAAGCTTGCGTGAACACCGTGAGTTTCGGCAACAGATTTTACAGCTGACTTGAAACTCAGAAAAGTATCTGCGGCTTTCAGTGCAGATGAAGCGTTGAAGTCGATCTCATGCTGACCGCAGCCGCTCTCATGACGTGAAGAAACGGGGTGGATACCCATTTGTTCAAGGGTAAGGCAAACGTCGCGGCGTATATTCTCGCCCTTGTCGTCAGGAGCGATATCACAGTATCCGGCATAATCATGGGGCTTTTTGGTAGGGATCCCGTTTTCGTCCTTCTTGAAGAGAGTGAATTCGCATGAGGTACCGAAGCGGAAGCAGTAGCCTGCTGAGATAGCAGCCTTCATAGCGGTTTTGAGGAAGTATCTTCCGTCGCCTTCAAAAGGAGAGCCGTCCGCATAACGGATATAGCAGAACATTCTGATAACTCTGCCCTGCTGTGGTCTCCACGGCAGAACGGTCATAGTATTTACATCGGGGAAGAGGAAGAGATCCTTTCCGCCGGCCGCCTCAAATCCGGGGATCTTTTTGGCAGTTATCCTTGCGCCGCGTTCAAAAGTCGCAGCAAGTTCAGAAGAAAGAATGGAGATATTTTTCAATCTTCCATTCAGGTCGCAGAATGTAAGCTTAACGAATTTAACGTCGTTTTCATCAATATACTGTAATATCTCATTTTCTGAATATATCATTTTACCCTCCGTTATCCTAAGTTTGTATAACCCATGAGGTATTCATCAACTTCGGAAGCAGCATCGCGTCCTTCACGAATAGCACGAACTACAAGTGACTGACCGATGTGCATATCTCCTGCGGTGAATACTTTTTCAATGCTGGTGGAGTGCTTATTGGATTCGGTCTTAACATTGGTGCGCTGATCGAGTTCGACACCGAATGCTTCGGCGATGTAGCTCTGACAGCCAAGAAATCCTGCTGCTATGAGGCAGAGCTCGCAGGGGATAGTCTCCTCGCTTCCCGCGATCTCACGGGGAACCTTTCTGCCGGTTGCAGCGTCATTGACAAATTCGAGTTTTACGGTCTTTATAGCGGAAAGAGCGCCTTTTTCGTCAGGTATGAACTCTTTTACCGTAGTGCAGTAAATTCTCGGGTCATGGCCGAATACTGCAATAGCTTCTTCCTGACCGTAATCGGTCTTGCAAACTCTCGGGTACTGCGGGAACGGGTTGTTCTCGGCTCTTTCGTCGGGGAGTTTAGGCATCATTTCGAGCTGGATCACCGACTTGCAGCCCTGTCTTACAGCAGTGCCCACGCAGTCATTACCTGTATCGCCGCCGCCGATTATAACAACGTTCTTGTTTTTTGCAGAGATGAATTTACCATCGCTAAGACCCGAATCAAGGAGACTCTTTGTGGTAGCTTTTAGGAAGTCCACAGCGAAGTATATACCCTCGGAGCTGCGGCCCTCAGCCTTTATATCACGGGGATTTGACGAGCCGCAGGCAAGAATAACAGCATCATAGCTGTCGAGGATATCATTTGCGGGAATATCCTTTCCGATGTCAGCGTTTACCTCAAATACAACGCCCTCAGCCTCCATGAGGCTCTTGCGGCGTTCGATGAAGTGTTTTTCCAGCTTCATGTTTGGAATGCCGTACATAAGAAGACCGCCGACTCTGTCGGAGCGCTCGAATACTGTAACGCTGTGACCTCTCTTGTTAAGAGTGTCGGCAGCTGCAAGACCTGAAGGACCCGAACCGATGACAGCAACTTTTTTGCCGCTTCTTACAGCAGGCACATCGGGCTGCATAAGGCCGTTTTCAAAGCCGAATTCGATGATGGAGTTTTCGTTCTCCTTTACGGTTACGGGTGAATCATGGACACCGCAGATGCAAGCTTTTTCGCAGAGTGCGGGGCAGACTCTTGAAGTGAACTCGGGGAAATTATTGGTCATGAGCAGACGCTTTAGCGCCTGCTCCTTCTGACCGTGATACAGCAGCTCATTCCATTCGGGAATGAGGTTGTTCAGCGGACAGCCCGAGATCATTCCGCAGAGCATTTTGCCGTTCTGACAGAATGGGACGCCGCAGTCCATACATCTTGCAGCCTGTTCCTGACGGTCATCGTCCGAGAGCGGAACATGAAATTCGTTGTAATCCTTTATACGCTCTAAAGGTTCTTTGGCGGAGCTGTCTACCCTTTGATATTCGAGAAATCCTGTTGCTTTTCCCATTGCTCACGCCTCCTTTCTGATGAGTTCAAATGCTTCTATTTCAGCCTGTTCGCTGTTGATGCCTGTTTTCATGAGGTCAGCGACTGTAGACTGGATCTTTGCATAGTCATAAGGTATGACTTTTTTGAAGCAAGGCAGATAGTGCTCATAGTCTGCGAGTATCTGCTTAGCTTTTTCCGAGCCTGTAGCAGCAGCGTGTTCTTCGATGATATTTTTCAGTTCAGTGATATCACCTTCGCCGCTGACAGTTTCAAGTGAGACGAGAGCCTTGTTCAGACGGGTATAGAGATCATGTTTTTCATCGAGAACGTAAGCGATACCGCCTGACATACCTGCTGCAAAGTTCTTACCTGTAGGGCCGAGGATAACGACTCTGCCGCCGGTCATATACTCACAGCCGTGGTCGCCCACGCCTTCGCATACAGCAACAGCACCGGAGTTTCTTACGCAGAAGCGTTCGCCTGCGATGCCGTTTATGAAAGCCTTGCCTGATGTAGCTCCGTAGAGAGCAACGTTGCCGACGATGATATTCTCATCAGCCTTAAAGCCCGAGCCCTTTGGAGGGAAGAGGATGAGCTTTCCGCCCGAAAGACCCTTTCCGAAGTAGTCGTTGCTGTCGCCGCAGAGCTCAAGAGTAAGACCCTTTGGAATGAAAGCACCGAAGGACTGTCCGCCGCTACCGCTGCATTTTACGGTATAAGTGTCATCAGCGAGCACGTTCTCGCCGTGGATACGAGTGATCTCAGCTCCGAAGAGTGTACCTAAGGAGCGATCGGTATTTATAACATCAATGGAAACTGTTTTAGGAGTACCGTTTTTGAGAGCACTTCCCAGCTTCTTCATTATAACACGCTTATCCACAGTCTTGTCAAGTTCAAAATCGAAAATATCAGCCTGATCGAAGTGCTGTTTCTCGTTCGGGATCTGTTCTGTGAGGATATTTGAGAAGTCGATATTCTTTTCGGAAGCAGTCTTTTTAGTACAGAGCAGGTCTGTGCGTCCGATAAGTTCATCAACTGTGCGGATACCGAGCTTAGCCATATATTCGCGGAGCTCCTGTGCAACGAAGTGCATGAAGTTCACGATATACTCAGGCTTGCCGCGGAAGCGCTTTCTCAGTTCGGGGTTCTGTGTTGCGATACCCATAGGGCAGGTATCGAGGTTGCAGACTCTCATCATAACGCAGCCCATAGTTACCAGCGGAGCAGTTGCGAAGCCGAATTCCTCAGCGCCTAAGAGAGCTGCTACAAGAACGTCACGTCCTGTCATGAGCTTTCCGTCTGTCTCGATGCGTACACGGGAGCGGAGACCGTTCATCATAAGTGTCTGATGTGCCTCTGCAAGACCGAGCTCCCAAGGGAGGCCTGCATTGTAGATCGAGCTTTTAGGAGCAGCACCTGTACCGCCGTCATATCCTGAAATAAGTATTACCTGTGCGCCTGCTTTAGCAACGCCTGCTGCAACAGTTCCCACACCGGCTTCGGAAACGAGCTTTACGGAGATGCGAGCCTTATCGTTGGCATTTTTAAGGTCATATATGAGCTGTGCAAGGTCTTCGATAGAGTAGATATCGTGGTGAGGAGGTGGTGAGATAAGGCCAACGCCTGCGGTAGAGTGTCTTGTTTTAGCGATCCACGGGTAGACCTTACCTGACGGGAGATGACCGCCTTCGCCCGGCTTTGCGCCCTGAGCCATTTTTATCTGTATCTCGTTAGCTGAAACGAGGTATTCACTTGTTACGCCGAAACGACCCGAAGCGACCTGCTTGATAGCTGAGCAGCGGTTGGACTTTAAGCGCTCAGGGCTTTCACCGCCCTCACCGCTGTTGGATCTTCCGCCGATGCTGTTCATAGCGACAGCCATGCACTCGTGAGCTTCCTGAGAGATCGAACCGTAAGACATCGCGCCAGTCTTGAATCGCTTACAGATGCTCTCAACGGGTTCAACTTCATCAATTGAGATAGCATTGCTTTCGTCGAATTTGAAATCGAGGAGACTTCTCAGTGTTATTTCGTTGTCCTCGCGGGTGATGCAATCGGAATACTTCTTGTAGGTCTCATAATCGCCGTTCCATGCAGCCTGCTGAAGAAGGTGGATAGTTTCGGGAGTATAGAGGTGTTCCGACTTGCCGCTGCGGAGCTTGTGGCTGCCTGCGCTTTTGATATCGCTGCCAACGTGGAGACCCAGCGGATCATATGCAGCAGTGTGGAGCGCTTCTGTACGGTGACTGATATCGGCAAGACCGATACCGCCGATACGGCTTACAGTGCCTGAGAAATACTTGTCTATCAGTTCCTTTGATATGCCCACAGCTTCAAAGAGCTTGCTGCCCTGATAGGACTGGATCGTAGATATACCCATTTTTGAAGCTATCTTTACGATGCCGTGGAGGATAGCGTTGTTGTAATCGTCCTCAGCAGCGTAGAAGTCTTTGTCGAGCGTACCCTCTTCGATGAGACTGCGGATAGTCTCATGAGCGAGATACGGGTTTACAGCGCAGGCACCGTAGCCGAAGAGAGCTGCGAAATGGTGGACTTCACGGGGTTCAGCGCTTTCGAGTATCATTGCAACAGCGGTGCGTTTTTTAGTGGAAACGAGGTGCTGCTGGAGGGCTGAAACTGCAAGAAGTGACGGGATAGGGCAGTGGAACTCGTCAACGTCGCGGTCGGAGAGGATAAGGATATTAGCGCCGTCGCGGTAAGCCTTATCTGTCTCTATGAAGAGCTTCTCGATAGCCTTGTCGAGAGGAGTACCTATATAATAAGTGATCGGGATAACGGCAGTCTTGAGCCCCTTAACGTTCATGCTCTTGATCTTGAGCATATCGGTCTCAGTGAGTATTGGGTTCTCGATCTTGAGAACGCGGCAGTTTTCGGGACATTCTTCGAGGATATTGCCGTCCTTGCCGATATATACGCTCGTATCTGTTACTATTTCCTCGCGTATAGCATCAAAAGGCGGATTTGTTACCTGAGCAAAGAGCTGACGGAAATAGTTGAACAGAGGCGGCTGCTGCTCGTCCAGAGGCGGGAGCGGGATATCGCTGCCCATGGAAGCGATAGGCTCAGCGCCTTTTTCAGCCATAGGGAGAATACTGTTCCTGATGTCCTCATAGGAATAGCCGAATGTCTTCTGGAGCTTTGAAAGCTCGTCGCTGTTGTATGTCTGTACACCCTTATTCGGGATATGGAGCTCGTGAAGACGTATGAGGTTCGCATCGAGCCATTCACCGTAAGGCTGACGGGAAGCGTAAGTGGATTTTATCTCATCGTCCTCTATGATACGACCCAGCTTTGTGTCTGCAAGGAGCATTTTTCCAGGGCGGAGACGATCTTTTTTGATGATCTTTTCAGGCGCGATATCAATGCAGCCTGTTTCTGAGGAGAGAATGAGGTATCCGTCGCTTGTGATGCAGTATCTTGACGGACGGAGACCGTTTCTGTCGAGTACAGCACCCATAACGTCGCCGTCCGAGAAGAGTATAGAAGCAGGACCATCCCAAGGCTCCATCATAGTAGCGTAGTACTGGTAGAAATCGTACTTTGTCTTAGAAATGGTTCTGTCGTTCTTCCACGGCTCTGGGATCGTTATCATAACAGCCAGCGGGAGCGGCATACCTGCCATTACCATAAATTCAAGAGCATTGTCCAGTCTTGCGGAGTCGGAGCCGTTTACATTGATAGCAGGGAGGATCTTGTGCATATCGTTCCTCAGAGCCTCGCAGGTCATGGTCTCCTCACGGGCGAGCATTTTATCGGCATTGCCCGTGATAGTATTTATCTCGCCGTTGTGAACGATAAAGCGGTTTGGGTGAGCCTTCTGCCAGCTTGGATTAGTATTTGTGGAAAAACGTGAATGTACAGTAGCGATAGCTGAGGTAAAGTTAGCGCACTGAAGGTCGGTGTAGAATTTTCTCAGCTCGTCAACGAGGAACATACCCTTATATACAATAGTACGGCTTGAAAGTGAGCAAACGTAAGTATTCTCGTCCGAATGCTCGAATTCACGTCTTGCGATATAGAGCTTGCGGTCGAAATCGAGACCCTTGGGGCATTTTTCGGGACGCTTTACGAATGCCTGCATGATGCAAGGCATACTGTCGAGAGCCTTCTGACCGAGGATATCCTGTACAGTAGGAACTGTACGCCAGAAAATGAGTTCCATGCCGTTCTTTTTAAGAATAACTTCAAAAAGCTTTTTAGCACGGTCACGTTTGAGTCTGCTCTGCGGGAAGAAGAACATACCAACGCCGAAGTCGCCGTTTTTGCCGATGTCATATCCCTGCTTTTTAGCTTCACTTATAAAGAAATCATATGGCATCTGCACAAGTATTCCAACACCGTCGCCTGTTTTGCCTTCGGCATCTTTGCCTGCACGGTGTTCGAGCTTCTCAATGATATTGAGAGCATTTTCAACAACATATCTTGACTGTTTGCCATTGATGTTTACAACTGCACCGATACCGCAGTTGTCGTGTTCAAAACGGGGATCGTAAAGTCCCTGCTGCTCGTATGGAGCTTCTGTTCTGAAATTGTCCATATTATTCACTTGCCTTTCCGATACAGAGCGCCATTGATCTGTATCGCAGAATAAAAAAAGACGTTCGGGCAGACAGATAGTCTGCACAAACGTCATTGTTCTTGGTATTTATCTTATCACTTCAAACTGAAAAAGTCAATAGGTATATCGGCAAAAAGCAGTATTTTGTGAAATTGTACTATTATTTTTTCTTGAATTACGAAAAAATAATATAAAATACTGCCAAAGATGAAAAAAGCTATTGACAAACGGCTGGGAATGGGCTATAATGGCATTGTAAACAGCAAGGGCGCTGCGGATCACGGATCTGCGGCGCTTTATCTTTTTTAAGCGCTTAATTCCATACACAAAGGGGTGTATGATGTGCCGATAAGTGTCGGTATATCGTACACCCCTTTGATATTAATGCTGTATAATATCAAGGAGGTATTTCTATGGACTCTCAGACAATTTTACAACAGGCCATGGACGAAACAAAAGGTCTCGTCTTTGGAGTATGGTTCCTTATAGGCGCTGCGCTCGTATTCTTTATGCAGGCAGGCTTCGCAATGGTGGAGACGGGCTTCACCCGTGCAAAGAATGCAGGCAATATCATTATGAAGAACTTAATGGACTTCTGTATTGGTACAGTAGTTTTCATTCTTATAGGTTTTGGTCTCCTCTTCGGTGAAGACCTTGTCGGTATAATCGGACAGCCTGGATTTGATATATTCACATCTTACGGCACATTCGACTGGTCAAACTTCGTATTCAACCTTGTATTCTGTGCAACAACAGCAACAATTGTTTCAGGAGCAATGGCTGAAAGAACCAAATTCCTTTCTTATTGTGTATACTCAGCTATAATCAGTGCAGTTGTTTATCCGATCGAAGCACACTGGGGCTGGGGCGGCGGCTGGCTCAGCCAGTGGGGCTTCCACGATTTCGCAGGCTCAGCACACATTCACATGGTCGGCGGTATCGCAGCACTCGTAGGTGCAGCTATCCTGGGGCCAAGAATCGGCAAATTTCAGAAAAACAAGAAAGGCGAGATCAAAGTAAACGCTATCCCCGGTCATAACCTTACAATAGGTGCTCTGGGCTGCTTTATCCTCTGGTTCGGCTGGTACGGATTCAACGGTGCAGCTTGTACTTCAATAGACCAGCTCGGTTCAGTATTCCTCACAACAACAGTTGCTCCGGCTATTGCAACAGTTACTTGTATGATATTCACATGGATCAAATACGGCAAGCCGGATGTTTCAATGTGTCTTAACGCATCACTTGCAGGTCTTGTAGGTATCACAGCTCCATGTGATGTAACAGACTGCGTTGGTGCTACAGTCATAGGTGTTGTTTCAGGACTTCTTGTATGCTTCGGCGTATGGTTCCTTGATTATAAGCTTCACATCGACGATCCGGTTGGTGCAGTAGCAGTTCACATGATGAACGGTATCTGGGGAACGATCGCAGTTGGTCTCTTTGCAAATCCAGAGGTACCTGGTTACTCACTTGCTGACCAGAACGGCGATCAGCTTGCAGGACTGTTCTACGGCGGCGGCTTCGGACTCCTTGGCAGACAGCTCACAGGTTTCGTTGCTATCGCATCATTCACAGCAGTAAGCATGGTGATCATATTCATATTAATAAAGAAGACCATCGGACTTCGTGCTTCCGAGCAGGAAGAGATCCTCGGTCTTGACGTAACAGAGCACGGACTTATTTCCTCTTATGCAGATTTCGCACCTGCACTCAGTGATATCTCAATGAAGGGCTACACAAAGGACGACGCTAAGAGCGTTGAAAAGGTACCTGTAGACGAAGCAGTTGAAGTAAAGAACTATTCAGCACCATCGCCTGACGGCAGACCGAAAATGACAAACATTGTTGTTGTATTCAAACAGCAGAAATTACAGGATTTCATAGAAGCTATGGAAGCTATAGATGTAAAGGGAATCACGGTAACGAACGTAATGGGCTGCGGTATGCAGAACGGACAGCGTAACTACTACCGTGGAACTACTGTAGAAATGAACCTCCTCCCGAAGGTAAAGGCAGAGATCGCAGTATGTGCAGTACCTGTTGACAGGGTAGTAGCTGCTGCCAAGTCCGCACTTTACACAGGAAACTACGGCGACGGAAAGATGTTCATTTATGACATAGAGAATGTTATCAAGATACGTACAGGAGAAGAAGGTTACAACGCACTCCATGACTCTGAGGAGTGGGAAAGATCATAAGCTGACCAAGGCATCTGCGGGCAAAATTATATATAATACACCTATATCAATATAATCTCCCAAGCTCCGCAGATCGCCTTTCTCATAAATGTATATCAAGGAGCATAAGTAAAAATGTCAAAGTTCATTTTCGTAACAGGCGGAGTTGTTTCAGGACTCGGCAAGGGAATCACAGCTGCTTCATTGGGCAGACTTCTCAAACAGAGAGGCTACAAGGTCACGATCCAGAAATTTGATCCTTATATCAATGTGGATCCGGGTACCATGTCGCCATTCCAGCACGGAGAAGTTTTCGTTACCGATGACGGAGCTGAGACCGATCTCGACCTCGGACACTATGAGCGTTTCGTTGACGAGAATCTTTCGGTACATTCCAATGTAACTACAGGAAAGATATACTGGAATGTCATCACAAAGGAACGCCGCGGAGATTATCTCGGCGGAACTGTTCAGGTCATACCTCACATTACAAATGAGATCAAGGACAGAGTGTACAGTGCTGCAAAAGATGTGAACGCCGATATCGTAATTACTGAGATAGGCGGAACAGTCGGCGATATCGAGTCAACACCGTTCCTCGAAGCTATCAGGCAGGTAGGAACTGAGCAGGGACGCGAGAATGTATGCTATATCCACGTTACCCTTGTACCGTACATCGCAGGTTCTGAGGAACTCAAATCAAAGCCCACACAACATTCCACAAAGGAACTTCTTTCAATAGGCATACAGCCTGATATCATCGTATGCCGCACCGAAAAGCGGATCCCCGATGATATGGCTGAGAAGATAGCGCTCTTCTGTAATATCCGCAAGGAAGATGTTATACAGAACCTGACGGCGCCGTCATTGTATGAAGTTCCGATATGGCTCGAGAACGAAGGTCTTGCACATTCTGTATGCAGACACCTCGGTATAAAGGATAGCACTCCCGATCTTGAGGAGTGGACGGAGATGGTTCGACGCGCAGAAAATGCGAACAAGACCGTGACCATAGGACTTGTCGGAAAGTATGTGGAGCTTCATGACGCTTACCTTTCGGTAGCTGAGGCGCTTCGTCACGGCGGAATCGTTAATGATTCGGCTGTTGAGATAAAGTGGATAGATTCCGAAACGGTGACACGCGAAAATGCAGCGGAGATATTTGCGGACTGCAATGGACTCATCGTCCCGGGCGGCTTCGGACACAGGGGAGTTGAGGGAATGATAGAATCCATTCGGTATGCCCGTGAGAATAAAGTGCCTTTCTTTGGCATATGTCTCGGAATGCAGATGACTGTCATTGAATATGCACGTAACGTATGCGGACTTACAGGAGCGAATTCAGCAGAATTCGGCGAGACACCGCATCCCGTCATCGACATCATGGAGGAGCAGAAGAATATACACGAAAAAGGCGGCACGATGCGTCTCGGACTTTATCCCTGCAAGCTTGCAGCGGATTCAAAGTGCCGCAGCATTTACGGCGAGGAGCTTATTTATGAGCGTCACCGCCACCGTTACGAATTCAACAATGCATACCGCAAGGTGCTTGCTGAGAACGGACTTAAAATAGCAGGTCTTTCACCTGATGAAAAGCTTGTTGAAATAGTGGAGCTTCCCGACCACCCGTGGTTCGTGGGAGTACAGTTCCACCCTGAATTCAAATCCAGACCGAATAAACCGCAGAAGCTCTTTGCAGACTTTATCAGAGCTTCGCTTGAAAACAAATAATGGAGGTAATTATAATGGAAAAGGTAACTGAGTATTTTGGATCAATGGTATTCGATGAAAGAATAATGAAGGCAACTCTTTCAGAGAAGGTATACAAGTCATTAAAGAGGACAATCGACAGAGGAACACCTCTTGATATATCCGTAGCAAATGCTGTAGCCGCAGCAATGAAGGATTGGGCAATCGAAAAGGGTGCAACTCATTATACCCACTGGTTCCAGCCAATGACAGGTGTAACAGCCGAGAAGCACGACAGCTTCATCACTCCTGCACCCGACGGCAGAGTTATCATGGAGTTCTCGGGCAAGGAGCTTGTAAAGGGTGAGCCTGACGCATCATCGTTCCCATCAGGCGGACTTCGCGCAACATTCGAGGCAAGAGGCTATACGGCATGGGATCCTACTTCCTACGCCTTCATCAAGGACGGCACACTTTATATCCCGACAGCATTCTGCTCATACACAGGCGAAGCACTTGATAAGAAGGTACCGCTTCTCCGTTCAATGGAGGCACTCAACAAGCAGGCGATCCGTGTGCTCAAGCTTTTCGGCAATGACAATGTAAGAAGCGTTCGCACATCAGTAGGACCTGAGCAGGAATACTTCCTTGTAGACCGTGAGATGTACAAAAAGCGTAAGGATCTCGTAATGACAGGCCGTACACTGTTCGGAGCTATGCCTCCGAAGGGTCAGGAAATGGAAGATCACTACTTCGGCTCTATCAAGACAAGAGTTGCAGAATATATGGCAGACCTTGACAAGGAGCTCTGGAAGCTTGGTATCCTTGCAAAGACAAAGCATAACGAAGTTGCTCCTGCACAGCACGAGCTTGCACCTATCTATAAGACCACAAATATTGCTGCTGACCACAACCAGCTCACAATGGAAGTAATGAAGAAAGTCGCAGAGCGTCACGGTCTTGTATGCCTGCTTCACGAGAAGCCGTTTGAAGGCGTAAACGGCTCAGGTAAGCACAACAACTGGTCAATTTCCACAGATACAGGCGTAAACCTTCTCTCACCCGGTGAGACACCATATGAGAATGCACAGTTCCTTCTCTTCCTTGCAGCTGTTATCAAGGCAGTAGATGATTATCAGGATCTTCTCAGACTTTCAGTTGCGACTGCAGGCAACGATCACCGTCTTGGTGCTAACGAAGCTCCTCCAGCGATCATCTCTATCTTCCTCGGTGATGAGCTGACAGCTATCCTTGAAGCTATCGAGAATGATGCTCCATACGGCGGTACAGCAAAGGAAAAGATGAAGCTTGGCGTAGATGTTCTTCCACAGTTCAGCAAGGACACTACTGACAGAAACAGAACTTCGCCTTTTGCATTCACAGGCAACAAGTTCGAGTTCCGTATGCTTGGATCTTCCAACAGTATCTCATGCGCAAACATTCACCTCAACGCAGCTGTTGCAGAGGTGCTCAAGCAGTTCGCAGACGAGCTTGAAAAGTCAACAAACTTCAATGATGACCTTCACGCTCTTATCAAGCGCACTATCAAGGAGCACAAGCGCATCATCTTCAACGGCAACGGTTATGATGATTCATGGATAGAGGAAGCAGAAAAGCGCGGTCTTTCCAACCTGAAGACAACAGCAGACTGTATGCCTAAGATATGCGACAAGAAGAACGTAGATATGCTCACATCACACGGTATCTTCACAGAGGCAGAGATCTATTCACGCTGCGATATCATGCTTGAAAACTATGTTAAGTCAGTAAATATCGAAGCAGCTACCATGATAGATATGGCACGTAAGGAGATAATCCCTGCTGTTGCGAAGTTTGCAGCAGATACAGCATCAGCAGTAGCAGTAAAGAAGAGTGTTTCAGAGGTTGCCTGCAAGTACGAGACAAAGCTTGTTTCAGAGCTTACAGCTCTCATTGATGAAATGGATTCTGCAACAACAGTACTTGAGAGCACAGTTGCAGACCTCAAGAAGATAGATGCTATCATTGACCAGTCTGAATTTGTACGTGACAAGATGATACCTGCAATGGATAAGCTTCGTGCAGCAGCAGACCAGGCAGAGACTATGACAGCTGAGGAATATTATCCATTCCCGGCATACGATCAGCTCCTTTTCGGTGTCTGATAAATAATTATTGAGATCACCAGTTTGACATTGGCTCACTTGATAAAGAGGAAGCTCCCGTTTTTGGGAGCTTCCTTGCGTTGAGCGTTATGTCGGAAAAATTATTTTGTTATTCAGTTAACTTTGAATCTCCGAAAAAAGTAACTTATTAACGTATATTTTGCAATAAAGATACTTGTTTTTGTACATATATTATGCTACAATATATTATAAATTATCTTCGGGAGCGGTATGACCATGCTGAAATGAGCTGCTGTCCGCAAGATGATCTGCAATGCCGCATCTAATATCTATTAATTTTATTTTGAAAAGAGGAAGCAATATGGAAGCTATTGAAAACTTAAAAACAAGAAGAAGCATCAGGAAATTCAAGTCAGACATGATCCCGAAGGAGACGATTGAGAAGATCATTGAAGCAGGTACTTATGCACCAACAGGAATGAATTTGCAGTCACCTGTTATCATCGCAGTTACCAACAAGGAGATACGCGACAGACTGTCAGTGCTCAATGCTTCGGTGTTTGGTTTAGGCAATGACCCGTTTTACGGCGCACCTGTTGTGCTGGTAGTTCTTGCGGAAAAGTCTGCTCCCACATACTTATATGACGGCAGCCTTGTAATGGGCAATCTTATGAATGCAGCACACGCATACGGAATTTCGAGCTGTTGGATACACCGTGCAAAAGAGGAATTTGAATCCGAGGAAGGCAAGGAGATACTCAAAAAGCTCGGCATAGAAGGCGAGTATGAAGGCATCGGAAACTGCATACTCGGATATGCAGACTGTGAAGAGCCTGCTACTGCTCCGAGAAAAAGCAATTATGTATACTGGATAGAATAATACAACAAATATAAAAAGACCGCATTCAATAATTGAATGCGGTTTTTATGTTATTACAGTTGTTTAATATCTATCATCACATATTCCGATTTAGTACCGGTCTTGAACACTATCTGTCCGTCGGAAATACCCGATGTAACGATGAAATCTGTATCCTTGCGTTTTTCGTATCCATAGGTGCGGTCGTTGATGTTGAACCAGTTACAGAGGTACATGATAGGGAAGAGTTGTCCGCCGTGAGTGTGACCCGAAAGCACGAGATCGGCAGCAGTAGCGGCTTCGTTGACGTAATCGTTAGGTTCATGGTCGAGGATAATAATGTATTTCTCGGAGTCTATACCGTGCATTACGTTTACGATATCTTTTCTTTCCTTGAAGGAGCTGTCGTTTCGTCCGACAACATAAAAGCGGTCGTCAACGAGCTCATACCTGTCCAGCATAATATGTACGCCGTTTTCTTTCAGAGCATTTTCGAGATCGGCGGCGGTGAAGTTCCTTTTATTAAAGAAGCCCTCATCATGATTTCCGAAGATATACCACACACCGTACTTGAAGTTAGTCTTGCCGAGAGCCTCACAGGCAGTTAGCATATCCTTCTTTTTTGTCAGGTCGTCGACGAAGTCTCCGGCAATGAACAGAACATCGGCATCTTGTTTTTCGATAGTTTTGATATGTTCAGCGAAGCCTTTTCCGTCGAAAGTAGTACCGATATGGCTGTCAGCTATCAGAGCAATCTTCAGTTCGCCGAGGTTTTTGGTGGTGGTAAGAGAATAATTGGTCTCCCAGACGTTATTACACAGGTAATAGCCGATCGAAAGGTAGACCACAGAGAACGCTACAGCGATATAGCCTTGAAGATTAGGCTTGAATTTATGGCTTGAAAGGCATTTGACAATTTTCATCAGCAATGCCGATAACAAGAATATGAACAGCACATTCATTGATATCATAATAGCATTGAGCGGTGAGAAGATTATAGAAAAAGCTGTAAATGAGAAAACAAAGATCATGAAGGAAATTATGATATTCAACCATCGTTTTCCGTTTGCCAGCTTTTTGACGAAATCAAAGCGTCCTATGCATATCAGCATATAAACGGCTGCCATGAGCAGACCGATAGAACACGTAACAATAGTAAAATACCACATATTTTTTCCCCTTTAAAAATATATAATGTCGCTATAAATGTATAAAGCTACCGGTTATCAGAATAAAACTCTCTTCTTTTTATTATATCATATTACAACAGATTTTTCAAGACCCAAACAGTGATTTTGTTCTAATTTGTATCAATATCTCGTTTCAGAGGGCACTTATCAGAAAAATGACCGATTTTCAGCTTTTTCGTACAAATTAAAGAAACGAACTAATTCTGCATTTAATAAGAAGAAGCGAAATGCTTTATCAGTTATAGGTAAAACCTATAACTTGCTATGGGAATTATGCATTGGACAAATACATAATTCCGATGTATAATATAGACATACCAAACGAAAACAACGAAAGGAGCGGACATAATGGAACAGAAAAAAACTTCTTACGCGCTCGGTTTTCTCCGCTCGATTGTAAAAGGAACAGACCGAATGTGCATAGAGACTCAGCGATGTTGCTGAAAGGAAAGAATAAATCATTGTTAAGCGAACAGATCATTATTAAGTAAATACGAATAAATATTAAAGATAATCAGGAGGAACCAGAAATGGCTAATAATAAATTACATTTTGAGACTTTACAGCTTCACGTAGGACAGGAGCAGGCAGACCCTGCAACAGACGCAAGAGCAGTACCGATATATGCGACTACATCTTACGTTTTCCGCGATTCTCAGCACGCTGCTGACCGCTTCGGTCTGAAGGATGCAGGCAATATCTACGGCAGACTCACAAACTCCACACAGGACGTTTTCGAGAAGCGTATCGCAGCACTTGAAGGTGGAATTGCCGCTCTTGCAACAGCTTCGGGCGCAGCTGCTATCACATACACCATTCAGGCACTCGCTAAGGCAGGGGAGAACATTGTTGCTTCCAAGACGATCTACGGCGGAACTTACAATCTTCTTGCACATACACTTCCGCTTTACGGCATAACAACAAAGTTTGTTGATCCTGAGGACGATGCAGCATTTGAAGCTGCTATCGACGAGAACACAAAGGCTCTCTACATTGAGACTCTCGGCAATCCTAATTCAAATGCTATTGACATTGAGAAGATCGCAAAGATTGCTCATGCTCACAATATCCCACTGGTAGTTGATAACACATTTGCAACTCCATATCTTGTACGTCCGATCGAGTACGGTGCAGATATCGTAGTACACTCCGCAACAAAGTTCATCGGCGGTCACGGTACAGCTATCGGCGGTGTTATCGTTGACAGCGGCAATTACGACTGGTCAAAGTCTGGACGCTATCCATGGATATCCGAGCCAAATCCAAGCTATCACGGCGTAAGCTTCACAGCGGCAGCAGGTGCGGCAGCATTCGCAGTATATATCCGTGCTATTCTTCTCCGTGACACAGGCGCAACGATTTCGCCGTTCCACGCATTCATCTTCTTACAGGGACTTGAGACACTTTCACTTCGTGTTGAGCGTCATACAGAAAACGCAAAGAAGATCGTTGAATTCCTCGCAAATCACCCACAGGTAGAAGCAGTTCATCATCCATCGCTCAGCAGCGAGCCGAGCCATGAGGTATACAAGAAGTACTTCCCGAATGGCGGCGGAAGCATCTTTACATTCGATGTAAAGGGCACAGAGGACGATGCAAAGAAATTCATTGACAATCTTGATATATTCTCGCTTCTTGCAAACGTTGCAGACGTTAAGTCGCTCGTTATTCACCCTGCATCAACAACACATTCACAGCTCACAGAAGCAGAGCTTGCAGAGCAGGGCATCAAGCCAAACACGATTCGTCTGTCCATTGGTACAGAGCACATTGACGACCTTATCGCAGCACTTGAGGGAGCATTTGCTGCAATAAAGTAAACCTAAAAAAGCTGAATTCATAAAATATATGCCTTAAAGTACATCTTGAAAGCCGTTCGGGACACATATCCTGAACGGCTTTTGACTTTTTGGCAAAAATAAGGCGGGAGTTGTAAAAAATATCGCACTTCATTTGTTGGTTGAGTTAACATATTCTACATACAAAGAACAGGTTATTGACAGCTGATTAATTGATCTGAAAATATAGAACAGTGAACGAATTCAACCAATGGTTGTATTTTATCTATTTTTATTCGCTTGTATTCTACCGAAGGTTGTGGTAGAATGTAAATGTAAAGTAAACATGGAGCGGAGGTGCATTATGGACAAAAACAGCGTTTTCAGAACGAACCTTGTTAAGCGCAGAAAGGCACTGGGGCTTACACAGGAACAACTGGCAGCGCGGCTGAACGTTTCTCCGCAGGCTGTATCAAAATGGGAGAATTCGAGCTATCCTGACGGAGAGCTCATTCCGAAGCTTGCAAAGGAGCTGAACACATCACTTGATTCACTTTTTGGGGTAAAGGTTATGGACAGTGAGCGTGACATCGAACAGATTATAAATGATGAAATGCGTTCGACTCCCGCGGAAAAGCGTTCTGAGAAGTTCATGAAGATAATGTACACTGCACTGTGTGCCTGCAACCCCAATACCGATACAGTCGGCAGGCTTCGTGAAAGTTTTGAGCACGAGACTTTTGCGGCGCTGAAGACTGATCGGGAACTGGCAGTATCACGCCTTAGCAGCGATCTCAGGTATTTTTGTTTTCTGGAGATACCCGAAAACGGCGTAAATTCCTACTTTGGCGATACTACCAATATGGTACGGCTGTTCAATACTCTTGCGGACGATGATGCTATAAAGATAATAAGCTACCTGGGAGCGAGTGTGCGCAATAAGATGTTTTCGGCTGAGATGATCTCCGAAAAACTCGATATTCCTCTTGAAAAGGTGCAGCACGTCATCGACCGCCTTGACCGTTTCGGACTTGTATGGAGAATGTCGGCGAATATCTCGGGAAGTTCCGTGATACTATACGGCTATACACACCAGATACTTCTCGCGCTTATTCTGGTGATGGCGAAGTCGATAACCAACTATCTTCAGTATATGGATCCGAACGTAGAGGAGTGGACGCAGGGAGCGTTCAGGCGTGAAAACGGCGAGCAGGACGAGGTAGTCCCGCAGGTCCCGTGGTGGGGAGAAGGCGAACTTTAGGCATAAGCAGCATGAGCTGCACAGAAAGGAAAAAAGCTGTCTGAGGAGTTAAAGGCGGCAAAAGCAGGAGGAAAAAACATGAAAAAAACAGCAGCACTTTTAGCAGCCTGTGTCGTATCGGGCTGCGCGGTAACTGCTCCGATGAGCAGGATACCTGAGAACACGGCAAATGCGGCAGGCGGCTATGATATGAACATCACAGTCGATATGAAAGGCGAGCGCAAGGAGATCTCTCCGCTCATTTATGGCGTGAACTCATATACAGCAAAGCTCAAGGACGTAAAGGCAACGGCTGTACGTCAGGGCGGAAACAGAATGACAGCGTACAACTGGGAGACAAACGCTTCAAACGCAGGTTCCGACTGGAAATACAGCTCAGACGACAATCTTTCATCATCTGATGATCCTGCTGACTGTGTACAGCAGCTTTCAAAGGACGCAGCAAAGTACGGAGTAAACTACAAGCTCACCACGATTCAGCTTGCAGGCTATGTTTCGGCAGATAAGAAGGGCACAGTCACAGAGGAGGAAAAGGCACCTTCCGATCGCTGGAACAAGGTAGTACTCACAAAGGGTTCGGCATTTGACGAAACACCGAACCTCACAGACGGTGTAGTATACATGGACGAGTATGTGAACTACATCATCAAAAAGCTTGGCGATTCGCAGTCCGCAACAGGTATACAGGGCTACAGCCTTGACAACGAGCCTGTTCTCTGGAACGATACTCACAGCAGAATGCACCCCGAGCCTGTAACCATTGAGGAGCTGAGCAAAAAGTCTATCGAGATGGCAAAGGCAGTAAAGAAGCTTGATCCAAAGGCTGAGGTATTCGGACCGGCACTGTACGGATACACAGCTTACGATCACCTTGATGACGACGCTCAGCATGACGAGTGGGAGAAGGTTAAGGCAAAGAACAACTACCACTGGTATCTTGACAGCTATCTTGATGATATGCACAAGGCATCTGAGGAGTGCGGCACAAGGCTTCTTGATGTACTTGATATCCACTATTACTCCGAGTCTGCAAGAAAGGGCATAGAGGACAGATTACAGTCGGTTCGTACACTGTATGAAGAAGGATTCTCCGAAAACAGCTGGATCGGTGAGTATTGCATGGAGAACGTACCGATAATTCCGACAATAAAGAAGTCCATCGACAAGTACTATCCGGGCACAAAGCTTGGTATCTCGGAGTACAATTTCGGCGGCGGAGATGACGCATCAGGCACTATCGCGCAGGCAGAGGCACTTGGCTGCTATGCGGATCAGGGCGTATACTTCGCAACATTATGGGGAGGCGAGCCATATATACTCGCAGGCATTGATCTCTACACAAACTATGACGGCAAGGGCGGCAGCTTCGGCGATACGCTTATCCCTGCAAAGACAGAGGACGTATCAAAGTCGAGCACATATGCAGCTGTAAACGCTGACGATGATTCAAAGGTAACAGTAATGGTGACAAATAAAAACAGAACCATGAGCGAGAATGCTGTTATCGACATCAAGAATTCCGTCAAGGACTACAAGTCGGCAGCGGTGTATGCTATATACGGCGATACAGAGCAGATAAAGCTTATCGACATCATTAAGGACGTTAAGAATAATCAGGTAAAGACAGAGCTTCCGGCGTTCTCGGCAGCAATGGTAGTAGTATCGGAAAAGGCAGATGCTTTCGACGGACTCAAGACATATGAAGAGACAAAGACAGATGTTGTGACAAAGGAATTCAAGGATATAGAAGCTATGACAAATGACAAGGGCTTTGTAACAGTTCCGATAGAAGACGCAAAGCATCTGTCAAAGATCGTGATAAACGGTAAAGTGACATCGAGTGCAGGTTCGAGCTGGGCAACAGCAGGCTGTGCAGTATGTATGAACGCAGTATCCAAGAGCGGAGAAGGCTTCTGGACATACAAGGATTTCAGTCTTACGCTTGCAAACGGCACTACAACAGTAAAGTTTGACGGCATACTCACAAAGTCCACAGGTGAGGGCGCTGACAAGGTATCGGAGGATCTTGAAGCGACCATTTCCGACGGCAAGGTAGAGCTCCAGAAGTGGTGGGACGCTGCTGAAAAGACAGACGACACTGTATCGCTGAAGTATACAAGCGTACAGGTGGTATATGAGTATCCACAGGGCGAAGGTCCTTCCGTTGGCACAACAACTACAACGACATCGAAGACAACAACGACCTCGGCAACAACTACGACAACTACAACAAGTGTTCCGGCGGCAAATGTATCATACGGTGATGCAAACTGTGACGGCAGCGTTGACATGGGAGATGTCGTACTTATCATGCAGGCGCTTGCAAATCCGGATAAGTATGGTCTGAAAGGTTCCGACAAGAATCATATCACAGATAAGGGCACTGCGAATGCAGACTGCTGCAATGTAGGCGACGGCATGACAACAAATGACGCACTTGCGATCCAGCAGTATCTGCTCAAGCTGGTCAAGGTTCTTCCGACAGAAATGAAGTAAAGGAATAGGTTCCCTCTTATCCCTTTATATATCCCTCTCTTTCAAAAAAGGACTTCCGAGGCGGAGGTCCTTTTTAAATTAAAAAAGCTCCCGAAAGGGAGCTTTGAGATCAGTCTGTGGACTCTGTGTGGTTTTTTCCGTTATTTTTTCCTTTATACAAGCGTTTATCAGCATGAGTGATAACGCTGTCAATCTTATCTGTAGGGATACCCTCGCTTACGCCGAAAGTCATAGTAACGCCGAACATACAGTCATCAATTTCAAAAGTATGGGCTCTGAGGGACTTGTGAATCTTTTCGGTAAAAGCCACACCCTCATCGACGTTTGATTCGGGAATGATGAACAGGAATTCCTCACCGCCCCATCGTGCAGCGTAACCGCCGTCGGGGATAGTACTGATGAGCAGATTTGAGATATAAACGAGCACCTTATCACCGGTATCGTGTCCGTAAGTATCGTTTATTTTCTTGAAGTTGTCGATATCTCCGATGCCGATGACGTATTTGCTTTGAGGAGTAGCGCTGTTTCTGCGTATAGCCCTGATGTTCTCATTCATGGCACGTCGGTTGTAGAGATTCGTGAGCGGGTCGATGGAGGCGAGCTTTTTGAAGGTCTCGCGCTGATCAATGAGCTGGAACTCCATGAATTCACGGTGGAGCATATAAGCTATGGACGTGAACGCAAGAACAAAAGAGGCGATAAAAATGTTTGCCATATGTAAAGCCTTCATAAAGCTTTCGTCATCAAAATGATATTTGAAGTTGCTTTCATCGACGAGGTGTATTTTAAGGTGGATATAAGTGAACATTGCGATGAAAGTCACAATGAACGGGATATAGAACCTTTGGCTTTGTGTCAGGAACGTTGCGGGAATAAGCAGCAGTATGAACATTGCGAAATCAGGAGTCCAGCCGAGCAGATGAGTAGCATAAGCGGCGTGGGCGATAATTTCGAGATCGGCTGCATAAAGCAGCAAATTCCGTTCGTTTATCACGAAATTTGTCAGTATAAGAAGAACGATGTATATTACGATGCTTGCGATGTTGAAGTACAGCAGCTCCTTTACATGGAGCATCTGGAACATCAGCACGTAAAATATATGAATACACAGGCACCCCGAAAAGCCTATGATATAAACCATTTTTTCGTGTGTTTTGTCAAAGAGCTGCTGGTGATCTGCAACGAAATCACGCAATATTTCGGAGCTCTTTCGGAAACCCATAGACACATCACTTCCCTTCATTATATAAGAAATAAGCTTGATGTCAATGTTACATACAATATATTATATATCAGATCGGCAATGATTGCAATAAACAAATTGTTAAGAATATGCGAAGAATGTATACTTTTTACCAAAAAGGCGGAAAAGCTTACGGGAGTGAGAAATATTAATTATGAGCTGGATTTTCGGAAATATATTTGTCAAGGATCTCTGCGGCAGTTCTGACGAATTTTACGCAGGGTCTGACTTTGTAGTACTGTTCGGTGCGCTTGTCGGGTTCTGGAGTGCTTGTGACCTTCAGACCGCTGAGAAGCTCACGGCAGATGATAGAATCGTGTTTTTCCTTGAACTGAGAAGCGAGCAGCTGGATACGCTTATAGTGCTCTGTCTTATCCTCGTGGGACGAGTCCTCCGCAGGGCCGTATAATATACCGGCGATCATGAACATAGCGGAGCAGGTGCCGCACACTTCGCGCATACGTCCCATACCGCCGCCGAATGAAGAGGAAAGTCTGATAGCGAGTTCTCTGTCAAGACCTGTAACGTCAGAAAATGCGGCAAGAACTGCCTGAGCGCAGTTCAGCCCGTCTGCGAAAAGCTGACAGGCAGTGTCAGCGTGATTATGATCCATAAAAATACCTCTTTTTTAGAACTGATGTAAGAAATATTATATAATAAAAACTCCGAAAAATCAAGCCGTAATGAAAAATAAGCGCAGATATGAGTTAGATAAGTCTAACAGTAATGATATTACTACCTCTTGATTAAAAGCGGAAAATGTTGTATAATGTTAAAGTATGCAAGGACAGTTATTCGGCTGCCTGAAAACCGAAAGGAGTATTTACAATGATTTATTCGCACGAAGTTGAAACAATGTGCCCTATCGCACAGGGCGTTGCTCACGGCGCTGCTCCGATACCTGAGGAAGCAAAGTGGGTCAAGGCTAAGGAGATCAAGGATATTTCCGGATTTACACACGGTATTGGCTGGTGTGCACCACAGCAGGGTACCTGCAAGCTCACACTCAATGTTAAGGAAGGCGTTATCCAGGAAGCTCTCGTTGAGACTATCGGATGCTCTGGTATGACACATTCTGCTGCTATGGCAGCTGAGATCCTCCCTGGCAGAACAATTCTTGAGGCTCTCAACACAGACCTTGTTTGTGACGCTATCAATACAGCAATGAGAGAACTCTTCCTCCAGATCGTATACGGACGTTCACAGTCTGCATTCTCTGAGGGCGGTCTTGTTATCGGTGCAGGTCTTGAGGACCTTGGAAAGGGACTCCGTTCACAGATCGGTACAACATACGGTACACTCAAGAAGGGTCCACGTTACCTCGAACTCACAGACGGCTATATCACAGGTCTTGCTCTTAACGAGGACGACGAGATCATCGGCTACAAGTTTATCAACTTTGGTAAGATGATGGACTTTATCAAGGCTGGCGATGATGCAAACACAGCATTCCAGAAGGCTCAGGGCCAGTACGGCAGAGTTGACGATGCTGTAAAGATCGTTGATCCAAGAAAAGACTAAGGAGGACTTGTAAAATGGCTTTATTTGAATCATATGAGAGACGTGAGAAGCAGATTCTCGCTGTTCTTAAAGAATACGGCATCAACTCTATCGAGGAGTGTGCTGATGTATGCAAGGCTAAGGGTCTTGATATCTACAAGATGGTTGAAGGCATTCAGCCTATCTGTTTTGAAAATGCAAAGTGGGCTTACACAGTAGGCTGCGCTATCGCTATAAAGAAGGGCTGCACAAGAGCTGCTGACGCTGCTGCTGCAATCGGTGAAGGCCTCCAGGCTTTCTGCATCCCCGGTTCTGTTGCTGACAGACGTAAGGTTGGTCTCGGCCACGGTAACCTCGGTAAGATGCTCCTTGAAGAAGATACTGAGTGCTTCGCATTCCTCGCAGGCCACGAGTCATTCGCAGCTGCTGAGGGCGCTATCAAGATCGCTCTCAACGCAAACAAAGTCCGCGTCAAGCCCCTTAGAGTTATACTCAACGGTCTCGGCAAAGACGCTGCCATGATCATCTCCAGGATCAACGGATTCACCTATGTTCAGACAGCTTTTGATCCTTACACAGAATCTGTTACGATCGTAAAAGAAACTCCTTATTCAAAAGGCCCGAGAGCAGCTGTAAGGTGCTACGGCGCTGACAACGTTCCCGAGGGCGTTGCTATTATGAAGATGGAGAACGTAGGCGTTTCGATCACAGGAAACTCCACAAACCCGACAAGGTTCCAGCATCCTGTTGCAGGCACTTATAAAAAGTGGTGCGTCGAGAACGGCGTCAAGTACTTCTCAGTTGCATCCGGCGGCGGCACGGGCAGAACACTTCACCCGGACAACATGGCTGCAGGACCTTCCTCCTACGGTATGACCGACACAATGGGCAGGATGCACAGTGACGCTCAGTTCGCAGGTTCTTCTTCAGTTCCGGCTCACGTCGAGATGATGGGTCTCATCGGCGCTGGAAACAACCCGATGGTCGGTATGACAGTTGCTTGCGCAGTTGCTGTTGAAGAGGCTATGAAGAAATAAGCTTTAAGTTAAAGTGTCAGGCGGTTTTTGAACGGCCCGAATTTTAATGATAAGCGCACGTCGTTTCGATTAAGAGAAATGGCGTGCGCTTCTTTTTGACGGTGAGAAAGCGTTGTTTATCTGACTTAACAGAAACTTCCTTACAGCGGCGAAGCTATAAAGGGGCAATTGTTATTGGTCTGCCTCGCATGCGGAACTGTGCTGAATATAAAAAAGGCCGGATCGACCGGCCTTGCTTACAGTTGGCAGATTGATCGGCATTGATCAATATCCGCGCTGCTTCTGTTTAATGCTTTCGATGATGTCCCTGTGTCTCTTCACATAGATGAAGTTCAGTATCACGAAGATGAGGGCGATATCGTTGAATATAGCGGCAAACACGATCATTCCGATCGAGCCGGCTCTTGCTCTCGACATCTCAATGTCACGGTCAGCTGTGCTGATGTAGTTAT
>NZ_JAILNU010000117.1 GCF_024691275.1 Ruminococcus sp.
TAGCTGTTCACAGCAGAAAATACAATAATTTCCCTATGCGTCCGCTTAACTGGAAATCTCCTTCTGATTACATCAAAGCTTTCCTCGAATACGGTCAAGTTTTTTGATTTAATTTGTCTCGCATCATTGACAAACCAACAACAAAAGAAAGAATTATCAATACCGCAAAAAATGACAGCTGTGCATAAAACAGAGATTCCCGAAAGCAGGTTTGCTGCCTTCGGGAATGGTGTGAGTTATTTTCTTTTTCTGATGAGGTGCTCGGGAGATATAGTCTTCCAGCTGATACCTTCATCGTCAAGCTTTGCGGTCAGGTCTTTTATGCTGCCATTGTATTTGGTTTGGTGTAGTATTTTTCGTCTTTCGAGTGTCCTGTGTAAGTGAACTCGATGTATTTTCCTCTTATGATGACAACGTCGCTGATATTGCCGTTCCCGAGGCTCGATTCAAATGCCGCGGAGGCTGTATACGGGTATTTCAGCTCATAGGTGTTTTTGTTTATATTTATGAGTTCAAATAATCCTTTTGTCGAAAAAAGGGTCAGTAACAAAGAGACAGCAGCCAATCCGCCCATTATAAGCGATAGTTTACGGTTGTGTTTTTTCTGCTTGTCGGCAGGGACGATATTTCTTATAAAGTTCAGCTGTTCATCGGTGCATTGACTTTTTTCAATGGTGAAATTCTTGTTGAAAAGGAAGAATACAGAGATGACCGGTGGGTTTTCGTGATAATAATTCGCAGTATTGTAGGCGAGTTCCCTTTCGGATGTGGGAGTTTTTAGTATGACACGATCGGGATAAAAGGTGTAGGATAGTTGGTCTTCATTTGCAGCGTGTATTTTTTTGTAGTTCTTTTTATGTGTATAAGGTGTTAAAATAAGCTTGCCTATGATCGATATTACAAAATATGCTGCAAGGAGAGCATAAAGTGATTTGAATGAAGAACGGCTTATGAATGTCAGTATGATCAACTCTATGGCGATTATAGCTTGAGCTGCCTCGGTGATAATAAAGAACTTTTTCAGAGGTTTGCCCAATTGCTGCTTTGTGTAAATGTATTCGGGCAGCTGAAGGTCGAAGTAGTAGATCGGTTCTTGTTCTTGAATGTTAGTCATATTGGTATCCCTCACAGTAATATTATTACTTTTAATTATACATCAGAATAAATGCGGAGTCAACAGGAGAAAATGACTTTTGTTATATGTGGGCAGCACGGCGAACAGATCACAGAGCTCCGCCTGTTTCAGTGGTGAAGGAGATCGAGCCGCCGTTGCTGACAGCTGTTATATCGCCGTTGAAGCAGGTAGCGTATGTGGTTATCTTCTTATTTTTAAGGAGATCCTGCACCTTGCCCGAAAATTCCGACGATGAGGTGCACACTACAGCACATTTTGGCTTGACTTTGTTCAGGAAATCGCTGAGATTATCAAGTTTTCTGCCGTGATAGGGGACTTTCAGGAGAGTACATCTGCCGATATCCATTATTTCGTCGAGCCTCTGCTCCATTGCATCGCCTGTAAACAGCATGGTGTTGTTGTGATGGACGACCTTCGTCACAAGGGAGAAGTCGTTTTCGTCGTCATCGCCGTAGAAGGTCTTCTTTGGTGCGTATACAGTTAATTCAACGTCATCGAGGGTGAATTTTACGTCCTCGGTAAGCCTTGTGGGCTGGATATTCTTTTCTGCCGCCGCTTTGCAGTACTTGTCATACTCGTCGACTGTTCCCTCGTAATCGGGAGTAAGTATATTCTTTACATCAAAGTTGTTTATGAGTTTTGCTGCACCGCCCACATGATCCTTGTCGAAATGAGTGATTATGAGGTAATCAATAACAGTAGTGTCGCTTTCTTTGAGAAGGTTCGATATCTTCTTGCCATCGCCCTTTTCGCCTGTATCTATAACAACGGTAGCGGTCTCGGACTGAAGCACTATCGCATCGGCTTTTCCGACATCGAAGAAAGTAACTGTCAGGTCTTTTGCGTCCTTGGGAATGCTTTCTTTGGAGCTGCATGAAGACACTGAGAGAACGGCTATAACAGATGAAAGCAGCAGAGCTGCGATGTTTCGGATCCTTTTCATGTTTAGTACTCCTTTCTTGAAGTGTTTGTATACACTTCCACATTTTATATTATAGCACAAAAGCTTAAAAAAGTATTGAAAAAGGCAAAAAAATATTGTGGATCTGGTTGAGCCAATGTAAAGATAACTGCTCGTTATTATAAACAAAAAAAAGTTCTATGTTGAAAATGTTTAATTGATTGTTTAAAAATGCAATGCATGATGCATGATTTGTTGTGTATGTTACATATTGACAATGACTGTAAAATATTCTATGATAATTACAGCCGGTAAAAATGATCGATCAAAAAATATGTTACAGTTCACAAAAGGAGAATTATTATTATGAAAATCACAAAAATGGTAGCAGGATTATTTGCTTCAGCAGTTATGGCTTGCAGTCTTACAGCATTTACTGCATCAGCAGATTCATATTCAATAAAGTTCATGAAGGGCGATCTCAATGGTGATGAAGTTATCAATGTTACAGATATGACTATTATGAATGCACATTTCAAACTTATTAAGCCTATTGACGATTTAACAGTTGCAGATCTTAACTGGGACGGTAAAGTAAATGTTACTGACCGTGTTCTCATGTCTCAGCATATTAAGTGCCAGAAGGCTATCCATACAGGTGACGCTGACGGTGACAAGGCAGTTACAACAGACGATGTTCGTGCTATAAGTAATCACATTATGGGCAGAAAGGCTCTCTCAAAGAGCGGTCAGTATGCTGCGGACGTTAACGGTGACGGAAAAATCAATGTAACTGATATCGCTAAGATAAGCAATTATCTTAACAACTAAAAATCATTTATAAAGTCCTGAATTTGGCTGATACCGAAATATAGTTTTTTGATATAGCTGCAATTATGTAATTTTTTTGCTGTTTTTTGGAATGTGTATTGACTTTCAAAGTAAAAAGTATTATAATATAAAGCTGAAGTTTAAACGTATCGATACTAAAATTTTAGCATAAAATTGGTTTTTTAGAGGAGGATTCTACTATGAATTTCAGAAAGATCACAGCAGCAGTTATGGCATCTGCACTTATGGCTTGTGCAACATCTGCACTTACATCGTCAGCAGACTACTATTACTTCAAGGTGCTCAAGGGCGATATCAACGGAGATACAGAAGTAGATATCGAGGATTATATTTTAGTTAACAATCACGTTAAGGGCATCAAGGCTATCCCAAGCAGCCGTCTTGCAGCAGCAGACGTTAACTGGGACGGCAAAGTTGATGTTACTGACGTAATGCTCATTTCTTACGATATCAACGGCGTTAGACCTATCAGATCAGGCGATGTATTAGATAACGGATATGTTTCAAGCAAGGACGTTAAAGCTATCGTTAATCACATCAACGGTGTGAAGGCTCTCAGCAGCAGCCGTTTAAAGCGCGCTGATGTTAACAGAGATAACGTTGTTAACGTTGTTGACGTTGCTCTTATCCAGAATTACCTCACAAAGTAATTGCTGTAAACCGTACATTCAAGGGCCTTTCCATTGCGGAAAGGTCCTTTTTTGTTGCCAGTTAAAAATATTATTTTTTGAAACGTTATTGACAAAAAGGGGAGCAAGGTGATATAATTAGAATGTTGTGTTCCTGCTGATTAAAAATATTATTTTATGATGCGGCGGAAATTTGATACTATATAGTAACACTTCAATACATTACGAAATAAGGTAAAATATGAAAAAAGTATTATTGATTCTTTCAGTCATTGCACTAACATCTTGCAGTTCAACAGGTCAGGCAGCTGATAATAAAGGTAAGACAGCTGCGGAAAAAATTCCCGATAATGGCAGCGTTGTTATTAATCTGGCAGTTTGCAATTATAACAATTTATTTATCGGTTCTGACCCTGTAAAGGAGTTTAACGCTCTCGATAACGGCTACTACATTAATATTGTCGATTACAGTTCAAACTATGATATTGATCTGGATACCGAATCGGCAGATTCATCAGATAAGATATCAGAAGCCTATGCCAATGCGGACAATGATTTCATTCTTGATGTGCTCTATGGCGATAAAGTCGATATGACTATGAAGTTCATTGATGAAGGAAGATTTGATTCACTGGCTGAAAAAGGCGCGTTCGTTGATCTTTACACCTTTATGGAAAATGATGATACGATAAATAAGGATACGCTGAACAGCCATGTGCTCGAACTTTGTGAAAAGAGCGGAAAACTGTACTATATGCCGTTAGCGTTTTCAGTAGGAACAATGTGCGGATATGAAACAAATGTGGGTACTGATGAAAACTGGACGATAGATGAAATGAAAGAGCGTTGGGGAAAAATGCCGAAGGGCGCTTCATTTACAAAAGCCTCCAGCACGAATACTGCGTATTCGGTATTCTTTGATTTCTGCATGAATTGTACCCCTTCATTCATTGATTATGATAATCATAAATGTAATTTCAATTCTGATGAATATATCGAATTGCTGAAATTTGCCAACAGCTTTGACACTGAGTCTCTTGTGGAAAAGGAAGATGTTCAGTATGTTGACTTTTTTGTATATCCTGTAACGATATGCGGTTTTCAGCAGTTCCATGAACTTGTGAACGACGATACCTTCAATAAGCCTGTTACTTTTGTGGGATATCCGTCGGTGGAAAAAAGCCATTCATATATTGACATAGACAATACTTTCGCTATCTGTGCTTCCGCTTCGCCCGAGGTGCAGAAGGGCGCATGGGAGTTCATGCGCTACATGGAAGGATATGATTATCAGTCTTCTATCATGAAGCCGACTGTCAATGATTCTTCCGAAGAGGCTGCGTTTTACGAACCTAACTCAGAGCTTTTCTTCCCTATGAACAACGAGGCATTCAATAAAAATGCTGATGAACTCATTTCAAAGCAGGGCGAAAAGAATATCGTGACCAAGCAGGGGGCTGAATATGATATCGGTTATCTTTCGAGCAGTGAATTTGAAAGACTTAACCATATTATTGATATGACCAACCAACTGAATTTCGGTGACAGAACTATCTCAAGAATTATCTATAACGAAGTTTTTGCGATGCTGAACGGTGAGATTTCTCCTGAACAGGCTGCCGAAAATATACAGCAGACAGTTACATTAAAAATAAACGAGTAACACATATTTCATGTGATGCTCTTTTAGCTGTTGATGTATATTATTGGAGGAGAAAAATGAAATTAACAAAGATCATAGCATCTGCACTTTCAGCAGCAGTACTCGCTTCAGCAGGCGTTGCAACTTGCTTTAATTCATTAGCAGCAAATACTTCAGATACAGACTGGTATGTAGAGAATTCACGGGAAGGTGCTAATTACAGAATAAAGATGGATGATTCCTGTGTTTACCTTTCAAACAGCGGATTAAAGTGGAATAGTTCACAGCGCAGATATGTAAGTGCTGAAACAAATGATGCATATATCTGGATCAACGGTTCCGTAAAGTACAATAATGTTTGCTATTTATACGATATCGAGAATAACAAGCTTAACTCAAACAGCAGAATGTACAAGTGTAAGTATTCAAGAAATCTTCGTTTAAAGAAGGGCGCTGTAAGAGTTGCTTACCAGTATATTTATGAAAACTACAAATCAGGTTGTGCTCAGTATGGCATCCCTACAAACAAGGGCGTATGCACAGCTGAGTTCCACTATAAGACATTAAGTTCAGGTCAAAAACTTCACGGTCAGTGGAGCCCTGACACATACGGCACAGGATATGCTCGTCTCGAAAATCAGTAATCGACGTATTTAATATTTAAAATAAATTATCATAAAATTAAAATAATTTGACACTAAATACATCAACAGTTAAAAGAGGATCACATGAACATTACAATATATAAACATAAATTGCTATATCTGTTATTACACAGAATTATAAATACGATTCCGAACAGTCAGAAAAATCAAAGGTCATATGCTCCTTTCAGTAATATGGCAGGAAAATCCCGCTTCCTGCTGTAAAGTACATCAGGATAGAATGAGCATCACATTTATTATGTGATACTCTTTTAGCTGTTGGTGTATATTATTGGAGGAAAAGAAATGAAAATATCAAAAATCATAGCATCTGTACTTTCAGCAGCAGTACTCGCTTCAGCAGGCGTTGCATCTTGCTTTAACTCATTAGCAGCAAATACTTCAGATACAGACTGGGGTACAGAAAGTTATAACGCATATGTAGCTCAGAGAGAGAAGCAGGACGATTCCTGTGTTTATGTTTATAACAGCGGATTACAGTGGAATAGTTCACAGCGCAGATATGTAAGTGTTGGAACAAATACTGTAATAGTTGGTTTTATTGGAGATGCTCTGTATAATGGCAGATATTATTTCTATAACTGTGAAACGAACAGACAGAATTCATGGAGCAGAAAGTTCAACTGCGATTTTAATAAGAAAAACCTTCGCATTAATAAAGGTAATGTCAGAGTAGTATACCAGTATATATACGAAAACTACAGAGCTGCCTGCAGTGATTGGGGTATCCCATATAACAAGGCTAAGTGCATTGCAGAGTTCCATTTCGGATCAGCTGACTATAAAAACATTAAAGTTCACGGTCAGTGGAGCCCTGACACATACGGCACAGGATATACTGCACTCGAAAATCAGTAATCAAACAGTTTAACATCAATATTAAAATAATCTAATTACAAATAATACATCAACAGTTAAAAGAGGATCATATGAAAATCAATATCAAAAAACGCAAATATTTATTTTTTATTATACCGTGTATCTTACAATTTGTTTTTTCATCATTATTTGTATACAATTCAGTATCAGTCTACAATGAATTCAAGGATTCATTCGTAAACGAAGAGGCAGTATCCAATCCGCTCCTTCCGCTGCAAAGTGCTTTTACTTACTGGATAGGTGCAAATGTTGTTGATTTTTTCGGCAATATATTCTTTTATATAGTATTCTTGGGAGCAATGCTGCCTTGTATGCCTGTTGTTTACAGGTGCTTCAAGGACAAAAAATATGCGCAGAATAATGCTTCCAATTACCTGAAGATATTCCTCGCTTCAGGACTTCTGGCTTTTATACCGCTGCTTTTCAATTTTGTGAGCACGCTGATGTTTATTCCCGCTATGAAGCCTGATTCGGTCTATGATATATATTTTGATGTGCTTACGGGAGATGGTTTAAGCAACGTCTTTTATACCAATCCTGTTATATATGAGATCATCTATATGCTTATTATTTTTGCAATGTGCGGAGCTATAGGCTGTTTATGCTTTGCAACGGCTCAGCTCTGCAATTATAATGTTCTTGCAGTAATGATACCTGAAACACTGATCTATATCCTTCATCTGTTTAACAGAGGCTTTGGCATAGAGAAAGTAATTTCACCGATCATCTATTGCAGGTCGCTCTCGGGAATAATGCAGAACAAAAAGATCGCGTTAATTGAATTCGGAATAATCATTGCATTGCTGCTGATGTTTATACTTATTAATAGTATAAGGTCGCATATCACCAAAAATAAAGTCGTAGGAGAGAAAGCATGAAAAAGATACTTACTGCTATTGTATGTGCTTTGATAGCTGTATGCTGCGGTACGAAGATATATTTCGTTAATTCAGAGGGTATAAAACAAGAGGAGAAGAATTATAAGCTCAATGAAGAAGTAAAATTTGAAAATAACTTCTTTAACAGCAAAGGGGATTCGTCAGACGGATATTCCGTTACAGTTCTCGGATCTGAGATCGTTGACAGAGAGCAATTCAAAAAGGATCATGATATCAATGAGGATATAGGCATAGAGCTTATAGATTATTTTTGCCTTGTAAAAGTGCGATTTGCCAATGTATCAAATAAAAACGGTTCAAGATCAGGTATAAGCATAATGCATTTCATTTTACAGAACGAGGATTATATTACGTTCCCGAATAAAATAGTGTATCCGCTTGTGAACAAGAGCGACAATCTGAACTTCTCACTTGAAGAGGATTCAAGTGCTGAAATAGTTATCCCGTTTGCCGTATTAAATGATGATATCACAGCCGAGGATTTCAAAGACGGTTCGCCGCAGCTCGTTATTTCACTGTATCCAACGAAGAAAGCGATCGCAATTAGATAATATATCGTAAAGGACTTTAAATTCGTTAAAGTCCTTTTTTTATGTTATTGTTAACTACAGCAAATCCGTACTTGAAAAAATCTGTATAATATGGTATAATAATTCATTACAGGATTTTTATAGAAGGTGAGGTTCTGCGAATTGAACGACAATACCGCATTGATAAGCGAGATAAGGAGCCTGCTCGGTGACAGTGAGCATAAAGCTTATGTCAGGAGCTTCGGCTGTCAGCTGAATGTTTCCGACGGCGAAAAAATAAAGGGTCAGCTGAAAAAAATGGGTTATACCTTTACTGAAAGTGAAGCCGAGGCTGATCTTATCATACTCAACACCTGTGCGGTACGTGAAAGCGCTGAGGACAGAGTATTCGGCATAGTCGGAAGCATGAAAAAACTCAAAGAGCAGAAACCGTCACTTATTATCGGCATTGCAGGCTGTATGACTGCACAGAGCCATGTTGCGGATAAGATAAAGCAGTCCTATACGCAGGTGGATTTCGTACTGGGCACATCTGCGATAAATGCTTTGCCGAAGCTCCTGCTTGAAGCTCTGAAGGGAGCAAAGTTCTCGGCGGATATCACAGAGTATGATGACTTCTCCGAGGTGGCGGAGCAGGTGCGCGACAGCTCGTTCAAGGCTTCTGTGCCGATAATGTTCGGCTGCAACAATTTCTGCACATACTGCATCGTGCCCTATGTGCGCGGCAGAGAGCGCAGCCGCCGTCCCGAAGACATCATTGCGGAGGTGCGCGGACTTGTGGCTGACGGCTACAAGGAGATAATGCTCCTCGGACAGAACGTCAACTCCTACGGCAATGACCTTGACGGCGAAATGAGCTTCCCGAAGCTTCTCAGGGAACTCAACAGCATTGAAGGCGACTTTATTATACGTTTTATGTCGTCCCACCCGAAAGATGCGTCAAAAGAGCTTATCGACACCATTTTTGAATGTGAGAAGGTCGCCAAACATCTTCACCTTCCTGTTCAGAGCGGCAGCAGCGAGGTGCTCCGCCGTATGAACAGACGTTACACCATAGAAAAATACCTTGAGATAGTTGATTATATCCGCGGCAAAGACCCTGATTTTTCTCTTACAACGGATATAATTGTAGGTTTCCCCAACGAGACCGATGAAGAATTCCGTGAGACAATAAATATTGTAAAAAATGTTATGTTTGACAACATTTACTCGTTTATTTATTCAAGACGTTCAGGAACAAAAGCGGCTGAGATGCCTGACAGTACATCTGACGAAGTTAAGAGCAGACGTATGAGAGAGCTTCTTGATGTTCAGCGCGAAGTGTCGTCAGAGCACTATAAGCGTTTCATCGGCAGGACTATGAGAGTTCTTGTAGACGATACCGCTAAGAAGCGCGACGGCTGGCTTACAGGAAAGAGCAGCGAGTTCATTATTGTTGAATTCGAGGGCGATAAGTCGCTGATAGGACGTTTTGTGAATATCAAGGTGACAGACGCGATGAACTGGGCTGTTGTCGGCGAGCTCATCAGCGGCTGAGAATGGAGGAAAAAATGAAAAGAACAATAACTGCTTTATCAATTCTGTCTGCATCTTTGATCCTTGCAGGCTGCGGAAAAACTTCCACAAGCGAGAATATCGCTCCTAAGACGGAAAGTGTAAAGACAACGACTTCTGTCACAGCGGCAGAAGGTGAGGTGACAACTATTGCTGCGGCTGAAAATACTGCGGAAGCGACTACAACGGCTGCGTCAGCAAATGAACAGCAGGTTCAGACAACTGCAAACGATCAGAACGGCGGTGAGCAGTCATCGGCAGGCGGCGGTACCTCCTCCGAACAGGGCGGAACTTTCGCAGGCAGGCTGAATCAGGGCTATCAGGAAAATTATCAGAATATGATAACAAAAATGGTAGACGAGGCTGTTGCAGGAGGCAGGACTCTTTTCATGGATTATGCTCTCATGGACGTAACAGGTGACTCCGTTCCCGAGCTTATCATAAACAGTGGTGCATATACTCTGTCTTTGTCAATAACGGTATACGATCAGAATCTGAATATCATTGGCGATCAGATGCGCGGTGACAATACAGGAATTTATAAAACAAGCAGCGGCGGTCTTGCGCTTGCAACTATATACCAGGGCAACTGCTATATATTGGATTATTCGTACGATCCCACAATTGGTTCGCTGGTCGTTTCCGATTCAAAGAATATGCAGTACGGCTCTGCCGATGAGATCGTCGGTATAATACAGAACGAGGGACTTACCTCAGCCGATGTTGTCAGCATATCTGTTGACGGCGGTGCAGTAAAAAGTTATTACAACAGCCAGTCTTTTGACTATGCTTACCTCGGTATCATTGTATGATGTTGGATAAGCGTATCTGACAGCTGCCTATTTCAGTTGATATGATTTCCCGCAGAACAATATATGAAGGAGCGTATTATGAAAAAAATTGCAGTATTTCCCCTTATTGCAGCTGTTGCACTTGCGGGCTGCGGAAAGAAAAAACAGAAGGATCCTTCCGGCGATAATAACACTACAACAACTACTGCTGTAACATCGGAAACTGTGGCAGCTACAGAAACGGAAGCAGTATCAACGACTGCTGCTTCGTCTGCATCGGCTGAAACTACAGGATCAACCGAAACGTCTCCTGTTACATCTCCTCCGATCACTACGGCAGCACAACCCGATGAAGCACTGCTCCAATCTTTCTATCAGGATCTGAAGCCTATGCTCAGCCTGTATTTCGAGGATCTGCTCAAAAAGCAGAAAGACAGCGGCTATATGGAATACGCTTTCTATGATGTCACCAAAGACGGTGTGCCCGAATTCATTATCAAGAGCGGCATGAGCGAAGCAGATTTTGAAATAAAGGTATTCGCCGAGGATGGCTTTGACGGCTGTTATCAGATAGGCGAGACCTACGGCAGTCATACGAACTGTTACTATGATACAGCTGCCAACGATCTCGTTTTTGTTTCTGCGATGATGGGAAAAATGGTGATCAGATATACGGGCATGGAAGACTATAAGCTGAAAGAGGTCAATATCGTTGAAAAAGACCTCTCCTCAGACGGTGATTTCGACAGTGTGATCGCTGATGGAGGACTGAAGGCTCTGACTTATGTGTCGGTGTACAAGGCAGATGCAAACAGCGAGGGTTACTCCATTATCCACCATGCTGACGGTACCGAAGAGAGAAAGGAAGGACTCTATTTTGTGTTCACAGAATAAATATTTAAGGAGAAGGACAAAATGAAAAAGATAATAGCGTTGTCATGCCTTGCAGCAGTTATGCTCGCAGGCTGCGGCAAAACAGAACCCGCTGATAACAGCGGCAATGATGCAGGGACTACCACGAAAGCAACCGAAACTGTAACTGCTGCCGAAGAAACAACAGCGGCAGAAACAACTGCGGAGCCTGAAGCACAGACAAGCTCTGCTCCTGTTACCCTGCCTCCTGCAACAACTACTATGGGAGGAATGGTTTCCGCAGGCGGAATAATGGATATGTATCCTGCTATCTATCAGGGCGTAGTGCAGGCGAAGTTCGATGAGGTCGCAAAGCAGCATGAGGGACTTGTAAGCATAAACTATGCTTTCCGTGATCTTGATGCTGACGGTATCCCCGAGCTTCTTCTGAAATACGGTACCTGTGAGGCTGATTATTCAATAGATATCATCACCCTCGACAAGGAAGGCGAACCAAAGGTGATAAATAATATCGGCGGCGGTCATACTTCATTCGCATATGATGAAAATACAGGCGACCTCGTTCTCGTATGGGGTCATATGGGTGCTGCAAGCATCGACTATTATGTATGGGACAGCGGCAGCATGAAGCTGAGAGATCACTATGATTTTGAGATAAATGAACAGAATCCTTCCTACGAAAAGGTGCTCGATGAAAAGGGAATAAGGTTCATTGACTTCGGTTCTGCTTTTCAGACGGATTACAGCAGCGGAGTTAGTTCCTATCTCTGCCACCCGGACGGTACCGCTGAAGACAGGGAAGGCGTATTCATTTACGACCTGTTATAATAAAGTATATAAGTGTAAAGGAGTATTTTAACTATGGATATTATGAAAATGACAAGAGAGCTCGGAAAGGCTATCCAGCAGGACGACAGATATACTGCATATATGCTGGCTAAGCAGGCTAACGACGAGGATAAGGAGCTTCAGGAGGAGATCAATCGCTTTGAAGACCTTCGTATGAATTTAGGCAGCGCAATGAGTGTGGAAGAGCCTGATTCAGACAAGATCAAGGCACTGGATACCGAGCTGAAATCAGTTTACCAGAATATCATGAAGAACCCGAAGATGATAGTTTTCTCAGGCGCTCAGCAGGCTCTTGAAAAGCTCGTCTCAAATATACAGCAGATGATAAGTATGTGCGCTAACGGCGAAGACCCTGAGACCTGCCAGATACCTGAGTCAGGCTGTACGGGAAGCTGTGCATCATGCGGTGGCTGTCACTGATATGAAGTACAATATAGATAATAACGTTAATAACGCGCTTTTTGAAAGAATATCAGCAGTAAATAATATCATCAATTCTTTTGATGCGGGCGATCCGCCTGACAGCTTTAAACTGGGATACTGTGCAGATACCGTCAAGCAGACAAAGCAGGTATGCTATGCAATGATAGGCGCAGGACTTCTGGTAACTGTTCGTTCTATGCCGCGTTCCGCAAGTGCGCGGAGCGTCGGGATCGTCTTGGGTATGGCATCATTTATAATGGCGATAATATACCTTGTCTATTCGGCAAAAATGAGCAGTGTCGTTTTTGCCGAGATAAACGGCGACAAGCTCACCGTTAAGGGAAGAACTTACGATAGCAGTGATATCTCCGAGATCAGCGGCGGAGCATTAAATAACCTTAAAGTGATGTCATTCGGCAAAAAAGTGCTGAATATCAATAAGTCCTGTGAAGGCTGCGGCGACCTTGTAAGGTGGGCAAAGAAGAACAATATCCCTATAAATGACGGTAATACAGGCGATGCACAGAGCATTAAAAAGAGAAATTCAACTCTTGCTGCGGTGATAACTGTTATGTGTATCGTGATCGCATTCGTTATCGTATTTCTGAAAAGAATGTGACCGAGGAAAACGGTTTGTGAGAGGTGAGCGGTATGGGTCTTGAACTTGATAAAGAGCAGCAGGAAGCGATGCGCCGTCTTAGTATCGAGAGCGATATCAAGGCTGCCGACGTTGACCGTATCATAGAAATGACCTCTCCCGAACCGCCGAAGCGTCAGTTCAGCATTGATATCCCAAAGCAGAAAAGCGGCTCTGACAGGATATATCTCTATGCTTCGGCAACGGGATTTGCCTGTGACGCGGTGATCTATCTGGTAAGGAAAAGGGTGTCGGTCGATAACGGCAGCTTGGAGCTCGTTCTGGGCGTGGTATTTCTGATAGCTTGTATAGTCGCGGTCTTTCTCAATATTATCAACGAGAATACCGCAAGAGTCATCGGCGAGGAACTGAAGATCGGCGGAAAGAATTATTTCACCTGTGATATCGAGCAGATAAAATGCCGTAACAGAGAAGTTAAGGTCATAAGCGGCGGAAAGCCGATATTGAAGCTGACAAAATCCCACGAGGGCTGCGACGAGCTTATCAGGTGGGCGAGAGCTTACGAGATCCCCGTCGAAAACGAATATACCGTCCCGTCAAGGCTGTTCACTGTTCTTGCGGTCGTCGGGCTGACAGCGGTATTTGCGCTGTTTATATTGCTTACCACATTATTATTGAAATAAAAAGGAGCTAAACCAATGGAAATCGACAGAAGTAAAATATCTCCCATGATGCAGCAGTACTTCGAGGTCAAGGACAAGTACGAGGACTGTGTCCTCTTTTTCCGTCTCGGCGACTTCTACGAGATGTTCTTCGATGACGCTGTAGTTGTCTCAAAGGCGCTGGAGCTTACCCTGACGGGCAGGGACTGCGGTCTTGAGGAACGCGCTCCCATGTGCGGAGTGCCCTATCATGCGGCGGATATGTACATAAAAAGGCTCATAGACATGGGCTTTAAGGTAGCTGTCTGCGAGCAGCTCACTGATCCTGCCGAGACCAAAGGTATAGTTGTCCGCGACGTTATCCGCGTGGTAACTCCGGGTACTCTCACCGAGAGCAGTATGCTCGACGACGGCAGCAATAACTACATATGCAGCATCTTCTACGACAAGGAGGAAAATACCTGCGGCGTGGCTTCTGCCGATCTTTCCACAGGTGAGGCGGCTCTCAGCTTTTTTGAGGGCAAGGATCTCGAAGCTAATGTCATCAATGAGCTTTCACGCTGTCAGCCTGCGGAGATAATCTTCCCCGAGAATTTCCTCTCGATGAAAAATGTTGCTGACTTCGTAAAGGTAAGGCTCTCGTGCGCAGTAACTCTCCGTGATACCATATGCTTTACTCCGTCAGCCCGCCGCGATATGGCAGCGGCAGTATTCGGCGTGAAGTCGGTGTCGGAGCTGGGCATAAGCGAGGACGGCGCAGACTGTGCGGCGGTCTGCGGTCTTTTTGATTATATCAACGATACGCAGAAGACCTCGGTTTCGCGTTTCACTTCCATAAAGCTCCTCAGCGGCGACCAGTTCATGGGACTTGACCTCAATGCAAGGCGAAACCTTGAACTCACGGAAACTCTCCGCAGCAAGGAGAAGAAGGGCTCGCTCCTGTGGGTGCTGGACTCCACAAAGACTTCGATGGGACGCAGACTTCTCAGAAACTGGATAGAACAGCCGCTGAAAAGTCCCGCAAGGATAATCGAGCGCCTTGACGCTGTTGAAGCGCTTTACCGCAAGAGTGTCGTGCTTGCGGATATCACCGATCTCCTTGACAGAGTGTACGACCTCGAACGTCTTATGACAAAGGTCATGTACAAGAGCGCTAATCCCCGTGACCTGAAGTCGTTGTCCGCAACTGCCATGCAGCTTCCTCTCATAAAGGCTGAGCTGACAAAGCTTGCGGACTCAAAGCTTCTGGCAAGATACAACAGCGAGATATCTACTCTCGACGAGCTTGTGAACCTTGTGGAGAATGCCATTATGGACGAGCCGCCTATATCCGTAAAGGACGGCGGTGTCATCAAGGAGGGCTTCAACAAGGAGCTGGACGAGCTTCGCCATATCATGAACAACGGCAGGAGCATCATCGACGAGATAGAGCAGCGCGAAAAAGAAGCTACAGGCATCAAGAACCTGAAAATAGGCTTCAACCGCGTGTTCGGCTACTATCTTGAAGTTACTCGCTCCTACTACGACCTTATCCCCGAGGGCTGGATACGCAAGCAGACTCTCGCAAATGCCGAGCGTTTCATCACCGAGGAACTGAAAAATGCCGAGAACGCCATACTCGGTGCCAAGGACAAGGCACTCTCCCTCGAAGCCGATATTTTCGCAGAGGTGCGCGACTTCCTCGCTACAAAGCTCGAAGCTGTGCAGAAAACAGCTTCCGCAGTCGCTTCTGTTGATGTGCTCTGCTCCTTTGCGGACGTAGCTCTCAAAAATCAGTACGTAAAGCCCGATATCGTCCTCGACGGAGCTATCGACATCAAGGCCGGCAGACACCCTGTTGTGGAACTCATGCTCACAGATGAGGTGTTCGTGCCGAATGATCTCTATATCGACAACAAGTCTGACAGAATGTCCATAATCACCGGACCGAATATGTCAGGTAAATCAACATATATGCGTCAGAACGCTCTTATCGTGCTCATGGCGCAGATAGGAAGCTTTGTCCCTGCGGATTCCGCGAAGATATCCGTCGTGGACAAGATATTCACCCGTGTGGGAGCTTCCGACGACCTCACCGCAGGACAGTCTACGTTCATGGTGGAAATGAGCGAGGTGTCGGACATACTGAAAAATGCTACTCCTAACAGCCTTGTTATACTCGACGAGGTGGGACGAGGTACTTCCACATTTGACGGCGTGAGCATCGCCCGTGCAGTCGCAGAGCATATCTGCACATCGAAAAAGCTGGGCTGCAAGACCCTTTTCGCTACTCATTACCACGAGCTTATCGGACTTGAAAACGAGCTTGCAGGTGTCAAGAATTACAGTATCGCCGTAAACAAGCACGGCGGCACTATACGCTTCCTGCGCAAGATCGTCCGCGGCGGAGTTGATGAGAGCTACGGAGTTGACGTTGCGAAGCTGGCAGGACTTCCTGCAAAGGTAGTCACTCGTGCAAGAGAGCTCCTTGCGGAAATGGAGCAGGCTCATGCGTCGGAGCGCCCTGCTGTGACAAACGATGATCTCGGACAGATAAGCTTCGGCAGTCTCGGTCGTGAAGCAGCTCTGGAAATGCTTGAAAAGACCAATATCGACGAGCTCAGCGACAGCGAGTGCCGCGAGCTTCTGAGCGATATGCTGGCTGCATTGCAGCAGTAGGGAACGCTGCCTTTGGCAGTCCGCATAATATAAGCAAAATAACGTGAAAACACCAAAGGTGGGCGAATCGTGCGTTTGCTAAGGTGTAAAAACATTCAGATGTTGAACTCTGAATATCCAATTTTAAAACGGAGGTAAATAAAATGCCTGCATATGTTTCTATGACTTTTGAATACAGCCGCCTTGAGCTGGATTACGACAATATGAAGGAGCTCCTTGCATATATCAAACACGCAGGTCTTGAATTCAAGGGCGGTGTGAACGGCTCTGAGGGTCAGACCATCGAGGAGATACTGGACTATAACCAGAAAAAGCTCGAAGCAGATTTCGTTCTCGGCAGCGGTGAGGACCGCGCAAATGACTATAAGCAGATGCTGTTCGGCTACGAAGGATTTTCCGAGATACGCGGATATATCAGCAATAATTACCCTGCTGACAGAGAGTACAGCTTTACACTGCTGTTCCCCGAGGAGGAAGTCCTTGCGGAGCATGGAGCATATAAGACCGAGGCGGTCGCAAAGATGAAGAATATCGCAAGCCTGCTGTGGATACTCCCGAAAACACGTACTGTCCAGACCGAACTCGAAACAAGTGACGGTATCCTTACGGAGCAGGAAATTAAGGACGGAGCTGCGCCTTCTGTCTGTCCTCTGGCAATAGTATCCGAAAAGCAGTTCGGACATATGGACAATTCCGCATATACAGACGACCACATCTATGCAGGAGGAGTTCTCATAATGCCGAAGGATATAAAGCTTGTCTGAACTGCCCGTCAATCAGAAAGGAAGTTTAAAATGCCGTCAATCAATGTGCTTAGCAAGGAGATATCTGAACTTATCGCCGCAGGTGAAGTCATAGAGCGCCCGTCCTCTGTCATCAAGGAGCTGGTGGAAAACTCCATAGATTCAGGAGCTGCTCATATAACTGTGGAGATAAAAAACGGCGGAACTACATATATGCGCGTCACTGACGACGGCTGCGGAATGTCCTTTGGCGATGTGCCAAAGGCGTTTCTTCGTCATGCGACAAGTAAGATAAGTGCAAAGGAAGACCTTGACAATATCCTCACTCTCGGTTTCCGCGGAGAAGCCCTTGCTTCTGTTGCTGCCGTTGCCCGTGTGGAGATAATGACCAAGCAGAAGGAAGAACTCTATGGTACGCTGTATTCTATCGAGGGCAGTGAAGAGAAGTCCCACGAGCAGAGCGGCTGTCCCGACGGCACTACTATTATAATACGCGACCTTTTTTATAATGTCCCTGCACGGCGCAAGTTCATGAAAAAGGATGTGACGGAAGCAAATGCGGTAAGCAGCATCTTGCAGAAGATCACTATGTCTCACCCTGATATCGCGTTCAGATTCATTCGTGATAACCGTACTGAGTTCAATTCCAGCGGTGACGGTGAGCTTTTTTCGGCAGTATATGCAGTCTACGGACGAGACTTTGCCCGTGACCTCATTCCCGTGGACTACGAATATGAGGGTGTCCATGTGGGCGGCTATGTTATAAAGCCTCTTTACTCCAAGAACAACCGCGCTTTCCAGAATTTCTTCGTGAACGGCAGATATGTGCGTTCAAAGCTGTGTTCGGCAGCCGTCGAGAACGCCTATACCAACATGATAATGACGGGAAAATTTCCTGCCTGCGTTCTGCTCATCGACCTTCCTCCGCATACCATGGACGTTAATATCCACCCCACCAAGGCTGAGGTGCGCTTCACCAACGAGAAGTCGGTCTCGGACGCTATTTATTTCGCAGTAAAGAACGCCATGATGAAGGACGGTCTTATCTACGAGTTTGAGCTGAAACCGCGTACTGACTGGAAAAAAGCCGCTCCCGAGCAGGAGGAGATGATACAGCAGGAGTTCCTTTTCACGCCTGTTGATAAGATAGAGGAAGCAGAGAAAAATCTGACAGAAGCGCCTGCGCCTGCGGTGAAAACAGCTCCCAAGCCTGCTGCGGAGGAACAGCCTTATACTGCGGATATCACGCCAAGTCCTGCATATGACAGACCTGAGCCGAAGAACGTTCCGCAGACTGCTCCCGTTATTGCAAAGCCGGTGGAGACTGCTCCGATAGCTGAGACTGCTGCGGAGCCGATAAAAGAGCCTGAAATCGTAAGCGTTTCCAAGCCTGCGGAAGCTCCCGTACCTGAGAAGGTGGAGGGATTCAGCTATATCACCCAGCAGTCCTTCACGGCAGCTCCGCAAAAGCCTGCGGAGGAAGCGACAAAGGAGTCGGTATGGACGGAAAAGCCGAAAATCCGCGTTATCGGCGAAGCCTTCGGGCTTTACATCGTGGCTGAGGTCGGCGACGATACCATGATAATGATAGACAAACACGCCGCTCATGAGCGCATAATCTTCGAGCGCCTGAAAAGCCGCAACTGCCGACAGTACAGCCAGCAGCTCCTTACGGGAGTGAAGGTGCTCCTCACAGGGGACGAGATAAGTGCCCTTGAATCAAATCAGGAGCTTCTTGCGGATCTGGGCTTTACATTTGACTTCTCCGAGAAGCCCTGCGTGGTGGCGACGGCAGTTCCTACATTTATTATGGAACTGGATATGGAGGACATAATCTCCGAGATAGCAAACAATCTGCGTATGTATAATCACGACCCACAGTCCCATATGCTGGACGATATGCTCCATACAGTTGCCTGCAAATCGGCAATTAAGGGCAACGACAAGAATGATATCGCGGAGCTGCAATCCCTTGCGGAGCAGGTATACTTTGACGAGAGGATACGCCACTGTCCTCACGGCAGACCCGTGATGTTCACCATGTCAAAGAGCAATATATCCCACCAGTTCAAGAGAACGTAAGGGGAAGAAATGAAACTGTCAGTAAAAGTATCCATTGCACTTTTTTTGTCAGCCTTTATGTGCATTTTCGGCTGTTGTTCTGCTTTTGCGGCTTCTTGGAATATTGACCATTCGTGGCAGCTTATACGATTTGATGAGGATAAAGTCCCCGAGGGGACAGCTTTTGCGGACATACTCATAAAGAATAAATGGCACGACGAAGGTAAAACACGCCTCGCATAAAAAGGCTGTTTACTGCTTTGAGGCTGAGGGTGAAAGTCTTAGCTGCTCGGTGAGTAAAGCTCCTGAGCTGCGTTTGGGGATTTCCTTTGTTATATTCATAGCTATTCTGCTCGTTATAATTTTTATTATAATTCTGAGAGCTATCGTGAAATTCGCGGAAAAAGCGAATACGAAAAAATGATAAAACGGATACAGTCAGGAGAACTTGACAATGAACGAAAAGAATAAAAAGCCCTTTGTGCTTGCCGTTGTAGGCCCTACCGCTTCCGGCAAGACATGGCTGGGCGTTGAACTTGCGAAAATCTACGGCGGAGAAGTCATCTCCGCCGATTCCATGCAGATATACAAGGGCATGGACATAGCTTCTGCAAAGCCTACAGAGGACGAAAAGCAGGGGATACCGCATCATCTTGTGGATATCCTCGGAAGGGACGTTAGTTTCAGTGCTGCGGACTACGTTGCGCTTGCAAACGAGAAGATACGTGAGGTGCTTTCACGCGGTCGCCTTCCTATTATAGTAGGGGGCACGGGACTGTATGTGGATTCGCTCCTTGAAAACGTGAAATTCTCCGAGGGCGGCAGCGATGAGGCTTACCGCGAAGAGCTTTATGCTTTTGCGAAGGAGAACGGCAACGAGGCTCTTCACGCCCGTCTTGCGGAAATAGACCCCGAGGCTGCCGAGGGGATACACCCAAATAATCTGGTGAGAATTGTCCGCGCACTGGAGGTCTGCAAGGTCACCGGAAGGCGCTTCAGTGAGCTCAAAAAAGAGAGTAAGCTGGTGGAAAGTCCGTATAATTCCCTGATACTCGGACTGAATTACGAAAACAGACAGACTCTTTACGACAGGATAGACCTCCGCGTAGATGAAATGGTGAAAACGGGACTTGTCGAAGAAGCAAGGCAGCTCTGGCAGGAGAGCGGCATGAAGACCGCTGCAAACGCTATCGGCTATAAGGAACTCATACCGTATTTCAAGGGTGAAGCAAGTCTTGAGGACTGTATCTCCATCGTAAAGCAGGAAACAAGGCACTATGCAAAGCGTCAGCTTACGTGGTTCAGAAGAAATGAACGCATAGTGTGGATAATACTTGACAGATTTGATAAAAAGAATGAAATATTAGAAAAATGCAAAAAAACTATAGCCAAATACTTGGAAACGTGATATAATATAATGTGTGTATTTCTATGCGCGTTATTTGGCAAAACATTTTACCCATAGAGATGCCGTGATAAACAAATATGTCAGTTAGGAGAATGTGTATGAACAAAACAATCAATCTGCAGGACGTGTTCCTTAATCAGTGCAGAAAAGACAAGATCATGGTAACTATTATCCTTACAAACGGATTTCAGTTCAAAGGTATGGTAAGAGGTTTTGACAGCTACGTTGCTATTTTTGACTGCGAAGGCAAACAGCAGCTCGTATATAAACACGCTATATCAACAATTATCCCTGCAAGAGCCGTTTCTATCCTTGACGCTGCTGAAAAGAACGATTAAGGGTGAGCTGAATGGGATTTACCAGATCGGAAGGCAGCGTTGTGGTCAAGCTCCTGAGGAACGTTGTCCTTGTGCTGCTTCTGATAGTTTTTATAAGTATAGTCTATAATTTCCGCAATAAGGAGAGCGATACTGTCTCCGCACTGACGGCTTCGGCTGTACAGTCGAAGGAGTACAAGGGCGTTTTTATAAGAGATGAGGAGATGCTCCTGTACAGCGGAAACGGCGTTCTGAGCTATAATGTCCTTGACGGCGGAAAGGTCGGCAACGGCACTGTTATCGCGGAGGCTTATCCTTCCGATGAACAGCTCAGCATCAAGCGTGAGAAGGCTATGCTCGAAAAAGATCTCACTATCCTTCAGAAGATCCAGAACCCGGGTACTCTTGAGTCTGCGCAGCCTGCCAGCCTTTCGGAAAGTATCGACATGAGCTACCGCAGTCTTATATACTACAGAGATATGCATGATTATGACAGTCTCGGTGAGGTGAAGGAAGATCTTCTTGTACAGATGAGTACATACCAGATAATCACAAATGAAGTGCAGGACTTCAGCCAGAAGATAAACGATATCAAGTCAGAGATCGAAAAGCTCGACGCTAAGGCTGTTGTTTCAAAGGAACAGATAGTCGCTCCGCGTTCGGCTTATTTCGCAAGCTACTGCGACGGCTATGAGGAAAAGTTCAGGACGGACAACCTCGACCACATCTCGTCTGAGATGATAAATGAGGTCGAGGATAAAAAGTCTACCGCTCCGAATGTCGTAGGCAAGCTTATCGACGGATACGGCTGGTATCTTGCTCTTGTTGCGGACAATTCCAAGAAGGAATATGCTGTAGGCGATGAAATACTGCTAAGGTTCGATTCGTCTGTTGAGAAGTATCCTGCCACAATATACGATATCCGCGAAGAAAGCCCCAACAGAAGCGTTGTGGTGATCTTCTGCGATAAGTTCAATTACGACCTTGTCCAGCACAGAACGGAAACTGTTGAGCTCATTCAAGATGAACCCACAGGTCTGAAGGTGCCCCGTGAGGCTATCCGATTTGCCGATGTCAAGGAGACATATACCGACAGCGAAGGCAATGAATCGGAAAAGACCATAACAAGCAAGGGCGTGTATATCCGCAAGGGCGAACAGATAGTGTTCAAAAAGATCAAGGTCGTCTATGAGGGCAGCGATTACGTTCTCTCAGAGATAAACAGCGATCCTGAGTACCTTGCACTTTACGACGATATCATGATCGAGGGGGTCGATAAGAATGAACAATAACGATCTCGCTTATATCGACGAGAACCTGCGCATAATAAAAGAGAGATGCGCTGAAGCAAAAGAAAAATTCCGAAGCAGCGATGATGTGATCCGCATTATGGCGGTCACAAAAACTGTTGCTCCCGAAGCCATAAACCACGCTATAGGACTGGGTATGGATCTTCTGGGAGAAAACAGAGTGCAGGAATACCTTTCCAAAGCCGATCTCTATGACAAGTCTGCGGAGGTACAGTTCATCGGTCATTTACAGACAAATAAAGTAAAATATATCATAAATTCGGTAAGCATGATACAGTCCGTTGACAGCCTGAAGCTGGGACAGGAAATAAGCCGCCTCGCCGTTAAGAACGGCAGGACTATGGATATCCTGTGCGAAGTGAATATAGGCGGTGAGGACTCCAAAAGCGGCGTTTCTCCCACGGAACTGAACGAGCTTATCAAACAGCTCTCGGAGCTGGAAGGCTTGCGCCTGCGCGGTCTTATGACTATCCCGCCGCCGAGTGACAGCGATATCTTCCTCGGACGCATGAAGGAGCTTTTCGATAAAGTCTCCGAAGAATACGCCGATATGGATACGCTCTCAATGGGCATGACCCATGATTACGCTGAGGCGATAAAGTACGGCTCAACACTGGTGCGTATAGGTACGGGAATTTTCGGCGCAAGGGATTATTCAAAGTAATTCCCGGCGGAATGCTGAATATCAACACGGGATGCTCCGCATTGATCCTGTGAAGAAAAATAAATAAAAAAACAAATAATGCGGAGAAGGAGTATTAAGATGAAACTTTTTGACGGAATTAAAGATTTTTTCTTTGCTGCAGACGATGATGATGATTTTGAAGCTGATGTACCCGTTCGTCATGAGCGTGAGCGCGGCGGTTTTCAGCCTTCCGATCAGGACGATGCTCCCGTTAATGAGGGAAGCGGAGTTGGTTCAGGCAGAAGAAATAAAGTTGTAAATATACAGACTACCGCACAGCTTCAGGTCGTTCTCGTAAAGCCTTCGGCTTTCACAGACGCTAAGCAGATAGCAGATCACCTCATTGCTAAGAAGACAGTAGTCCTCAATCTTGAAACAGCTTCTCCCGAAAACAAGAGAAGGATCATCGACTTCCTCGTTGGCGTTGCTTATGCAAACGGCGGAAGCCTCAAGCCTGTTGCAAATCTCACATATATAATTACTCCTTATAATGTTGGATTTATCGGCGAAGACCTCGTTGGTGAGCTGGAGAACAACGGCGTATTTATCTGATGAACGATCAGTCGGATAAGCTTTTTGCTGCAAGGCTCGGAGATATGGTCTCGCTCTGCGAAAGAGACGGTATGTATCAGTTCTCTTCATTTCTTGACGAAAGACAGTGTGCCGAAGCTGAGGCGTGGTGCGCAAGAAATACGGGAGAGCTGAGATACAGGCTCTGGGGCGGATACGGCGACGCAAGACGAAAAATGCTTGCGGTCTATTCCGATTACTGCGAGGACTATATCAGTGAGGAGTATCCCTTTGCGTGTCTGACATTCAGCTACCGCAAAGAGGATAAACTGACACACAGGGATTTTCTCGGCACTTTCATGGGGCTTCAGCTCAAACGTGAGGTAATCGGCGATATCGTTACGGCTGAAGGAAAAACACAGGCGTTCGTAACTGTGGTCGCAGCAAAGCTTATAATGTCGGCAGTGTCTAAAATAGGCAGGGTCGGGGTAAAGATCACCGACAGTCTGCCCTTTGAGCTGGAAAATGCTCAGAAGTATCAGGATATCAGCGGAACAGTCGCCTCCCTTCGCGCCGACTGCGTGGTAGGTCTGGCTGCTCATCTGAGCCGCGAAAAGGCTGCCGCACTTATCCGTGCAGATAAGGTGGAGATAAATCATTTTCCCGTTTCATCTGTATCCCGTGAACTCAGGGGCGGAGATATATTGTCAATTAGGGGCTTTGGAAGATTTGTACTTTCAGATATCAACGGCGAAACAAAAAAAGGCCGTATACACATTGAGCTGAAAAAATATATTTAGAGGTGAATGAAATGATAACTTCAAAGGACGTAAGAAATAAGAGATTTGAGAAGGCTGCATTCGGTTATAAGCAGGAGGAGATCGACGAGTTCCTCTCACAGCTGGAGGCAGAGCTTGACGAAATGGAGCGCGAACGCGCAGAAGCAAACAGCAAGATACAGGTGCTTGCCGATAAGGTAAGAGAATATATGAGAGATGAGGACGCTCTCAAGGACGCTCTCCTCGGTGCTCAGAAGCAGGGTCATCAGGTGCTCAACGACGCTAACGAGAAGGCTGAGCAGATACTGGCAGAGGCTAAGGAAAAGGCTGCCGCTCTTGAGGACGAGGCTGTTCGTCAGCACGCTGAGGCTATGGAGAAGAACCGCGCTGAGATAGCTAAGGAGAAGGAAGCTCTCATCGAGGCTCAGCAGCAGGTAGCTGACTTCAAAAAGAGCCTTTTCGATATGTATAAGAGCCACCTTGAGCTTATCTCTTCTATGCCTGATTCCTTCGAGGAGGAAGAAAGTGCAGAAGAACCTCAGACCGCTGAGGAGATCGCAGCTGCTGTTGCAGCAGACGCTGAAGAAGAATAAATTGTACCGCGGAGTGGGGAGACCCGTTCTGCGATGCTTTGTTTTGAAAAAAGTTTGAAAGGAGGATCCCTCACAGCCTTTATAAGAGGGATCAGATAGTATGGCACAGGATTATAACAGTACTCTTAATTTACCGCAGACAGAGTTCCCCATGCGTGGAAATCTGCCGAAGAGAGAACCCGAAACTCTCAAAAAATGGGAAGACGAAAGACTCTATTACAAGATGATAGAGAAGAACAAGGGCAAGACTCCTTACATTCTTCATGATGGACCTCCGTATGCAAACGGTGAGATCCATCTTGGTCATGCTCTTAACAAGTCTCTCAAGGATTTCATTGTTAAGTATAAGAATATGAACGGATTCTGTGCTCCTTATGTTCCTGGCTGGGACACTCACGGCCTTCCTATCGAGCTCAAGGCTATGAAGGCTATCGGCGTCGAGAACGGAGCTATCCCTGCAGTTGACCTCAGAAAGCATTGCCGTGAATATGCTATGACTCAGGTCGCTAACCAGATGAAGGGCTTCAAGAGACTGGGCTCACTGGGTGACTATGATTATCCTTACCTTACACTTCGTCCCGAGTACGAAGCAAAACAGGTGGAAGTATTCGGCTCAATGGTAAAGAAGGGCTATATGTACAAGGGCTTAAAGCCTGTATACTGGTGCCCTGACTGTAATACAGCTCTCGCTGAGGCTGAGATCGAGTACTCAAACGATCCATGCTATTCTATCTATGTCAAGTTCAATGTGACTGATGATAAGGGCATCTTCACAGGTCTCGGACTTGACCTTTCAAAGATATATTTCGTTATCTGGACTACTACTACATGGACTATCCCGGGCAACCTGGCTATATGCCTCGGTCCTGAGTACAACTATACCCTCGTTCACGTAGGCGATGAGTACTACGTAATGGCTGAGGAGCTCGTAAAAACTACTATGGAGACAGCAGGTATCACTGAGTATACCACAGAGCATATCTTCACAGGCGCTGAGCTCGAAGGCATGAAGACAAAGCACCCTCTCTATGACCGTCCGTCACCGATAATCGTCGGCGACCACGTTACTCTTGAAAGCGGTACAGGCTGCGTACATACAGCTCCAGGCTACGGTGTAGAGGACTTTGAGGTGTGCAAGAAGTACGACGATATCGGTATCATCGTATGCGTTGACTCTAAGGGCAAGCAGACCGCAGAAGCAGGCGAATTCGAGGGAATGGACACAGATCAGGCTAACAAGGCAATCGCTGCAAAGCTCACAGAGCTGGGCGCTATGCTTGCTACTCAGAAGATCGTCCACCAGTACCCACATTGCTGGAGATGTAACAGCCCTATCATATACAGAGCTACAGAGCAGTGGTTCTGCTCGGTAAACGGCTTCAAGGACGACGCTATCAAGGCTATCGAGTCCGTTCAGTGGATCCCTGAGTGGGGCGAGGACAGAATCAAGGGCATGGTACGCGACAGAAGCGACTGGTGTATCTCGCGTCAGAGAACATGGGGCGTTCCGATTCCTGTTGTTTACTGTAAGGAATGCGGCAAGCCTATCTGCAACGACGAGACTATCAAGGCTATATCCGAGCTTTTCCGCAAGGAAGGCAGCGACGCATGGTGGATAAAGGATACAAGCGAATTTATCCCCGCAAGCGTTAAGTGCGAGTGCGGCTGCGGCGAGTTCACTAAGGAATACGACATCATGGACGTTTGGTTCGACAGCGGTGTATCTCATACATCCGTTATGGAAGGAGAGGACTTCCCGAGCCTTTCATGGCCTGCTGACCTTTATCTCGAAGGCGCTGACCAGTACAGAGGCTGGTTCCAGTCATCGCTCCTTACATCTGTTGTATACAAGGGACAGTCTCCTTACAAGGCTGTATGCACCCACGGCTGGGTAGTTGACGGCGAGGGCAAGGCAATGCACAAGTCCCTCGGAAACGGTATCGACCCAAGCGAGATAACAGGACAGTACGGTGCTGATATCCTCCGTCTGTGGGCAGCTTCATCGGATTACCACAGCGATATCCGTATCTCAAAGCCGATCCTCGGACAGCTTTCAGACGCTTATAAGAAGATCAGAAATACTGCCCGTTTCATTCTCGGAAATCTGGGTAACGGCGCAGGCTTCGATCCCGACAAGGACAGCGTAAGCGACGATCAGCTCACAGAGCTCGATAAATGGGCTCTCATGAAGCTTGACTCTCTTATTGACACTATGAAGAAGGGCTACGATGCATTCGATTTCCATATCGCTCTCCACGCTCTTCACAACTTCTGTGTAATAGATATGTCCAACTTCTACCTTGACATCATCAAGGACAGACTTTACTGCGAGAAGGAGGATTCCGTACTCCGCCGCGCAGCTCAGACAGCAATGTATCGCATAATCAGTGCGATGACAAGACTTGCTGCTCCTATCATTTCATTCACAGCCGAGGAGATCTGGCAGTTCATGCCTCACTCATCTGCTGACGACAAGGAAAGCGTATTCCTCAACCAGATGCCCGAAAAGAGCGGCATCGAGTTCAGCGCTGAGTTCGTTGATAAGTGGGAATTCATCTATAATACACGTCTGGGCGTAAACAAGGTGCTCGAAGAAGCTCGTAACGCCAAGACTATCGGTAAGTCTCTTGAGGCTAAGATAATCATCAAGAGCAGCGATGCTGACTATGACAGATACGTTTCACTGGCTGACCAGCTCAAGGATATCCTCATCGTTTCAGGCGTTGAGGTAGAGAAGAGCGGTGCTGAAACTGCCTTCGAGGTAGCTAAGGCTGAAGGCGAAAAGTGCGAGCGCTGCTGGTGCTTCAGCAAGTACGTCGGCACAAATCATGACCACCCAACTCTCTGCGAGAGATGTGCAGTGGCTGTAGAAGCTTAATTTGTACTATATTGCCTGTCGGCTCATGGGTCGGCAGGCAGTCTTATTGAAAGGATAAAACAACGTGGCTATAATTCTTGTACTGATGATTGCGGCTCTTGTCGGAGCTGACCAGCTCGTGAAATACTGGGCTGTACATGAACTGCGACCTGTGGGGACGATGGACTTTATCCACATCGGCGATCTCAAGATATTCGATCTGACGTATCTGGAGAACCGCGGAGCAATATTCGGAAGTATGGCGGGAAAAAGATGGTTCCTTGTGGGCTTTACCAGCCTTATCGTAATAGCAGGCATCGTCGTCCTTTTCAAGGTATATCGCCGCTCGAAGCTTCTCGGCGTTGCGGTTGCCTTGTTCGTTGCAGGCGGTATCGGCAACCTCATTGACCGCATACGCTATGCCTATGTTGTGGATATGTTCGAGCTGAAGCTCTTTAAATTCGCTATTTTCAACGTGGCGGACATATGCGTGACGATAGCATTCGTGATGCTCCTTATTTACGCATTCTTCATCGACCCGAAAATCGAAAAGGCTAAAAAAGCCGAGGCTGAAAAGGCGGGAAGCAATGAATGAGACTGTAGTGCTCAGCGTTCAGCCTGAGGATTCGGGAAGCCGCATAGATAAGTATATTTCGGACAATATTGCTGAGCTGACGCGCTCTGCGGTGCAGGGACTTATCGAAAAGAGCCTCGTTCTTGTGAACGGCAGGACAGTCAGCAAGAACTGCAAGCTCAAAGGCGGCGAGGAGATATCCGTAGAGATACCCGAACCCGAGCCTATGGACGCTGTACCCGAGGATATACCTCTCGATATCGTCTATGAGGACGACGACCTCCTTGTGGTCAACAAGCCAAAGGGCATGGTAGTACACCCTGCTCACGGAAACTATACGGGAACTCTCGTGAATGCGCTCCTGTATCACTGCGGAGACAGCCTTTCGGGAATAAACGGCGTGATACGTCCGGGGATAGTCCACCGTATCGACAAGAATACCAGCGGACTTCTCATCGTTGCGAAGAACGACGCTTCGCACCTGAAGCTTGCCGAGCAGATAAAGGTACACAGCTTCACCCGCGAGTACGAAGCAGTCGCAAGCGGCTATTTCAAGGAGACCGAGGGCACTATCGACGCTCCTATAGGCAGACATAAGACCGACCGCAAGAAAATGTGCGTGACAACCGAGAATTCACGAAACGCAGTCACTCACTACAGCGTCATCAAGCAGTATGGCGGCTATGCCCACGTAAGACTGAAACTCGAAACGGGAAGAACTCACCAGATAAGAGTTCACCTGAGCTATATCGGTCACCCTGTACTGGGGGACGATGTTTACGGGAAGCCATACAATGGCATCGAGGGTCAGTGTCTCCACGCCCGCAAAATAGGCTTTATCCACCCGACAACAGGGGAGTATATGGAGTTCGTCAGCGACCTTCCCGATTATTTTGTATCCATTCTTTCAAAGCTCGAAAAAATGTAGGAGGTATACCATTGTTTGAAGATATCTCAAAGGTAGTTCTCCTCAGTGACATGGACGGCACTCTGCTTGATTCCCACAAGCAGATAACCGACACCGACCGACGCGCTATTGAGCGCTTTACGGCTATGGGCGGTCATTTTACAGTGGCTACGGGACGCACGATACAGTCCTTTGACCAGTACCGTTCCATGCTTGAGCTGAAATACCCCATTATAATGTATAACGGAGCGGCTATCCATGATTATATCAGCGGAAAGGCCCTCTATACACACCCTCTGCCCCTTGAAGCGAAGGCTTATACAAGAGAGCTCTTGGAGCTTATGCCTCAGGCAGGCGGCGAGGTGCTGAAAGCGGAAGGCACGTTCGTTTTCAGCAATACCGATTATCAGCAGCTGCATACAAAGCTCTGCAATATCGTGCCGAATTATGCGGAACTGTCAGACATTGCCGACGGCGGTTGGCTGAAGGTCCTTTTCTCACTTGCTCCGGAAGACGTGGATTATATGCAGATACTCGTTAAGAAACAGGCATATGAGGGAGTGGACTTCGTTAAATCGTCGGATATATTCCTTGAGATGCTCCCAAAAGGAGTGAGCAAGGGCTCGGCTCTGGCACAGTACAGAAAGCTCGAAGGCATGGAGGACTTCACCTTCGTGTCTATAGGCGACTTCGACAACGATATAGAGATGATAGTCGAAGCTGACTTAGGAGCTTGTCCTGCCAATGCGGAGGACTCCGTAAAGGCAAAGGCCGACCTCGTTCTCACCCGTACCAACGATGAGGGCGCGGTGGCTGAACTTATAGAACATATAACCGAAAGGTGCAGCAAATAACAGAATGAAAAAGAAAGCGGCAATAATCACATACATAATAAGCATATTCTGCCTGCTGGGACTGCTGGCGCTGCTTGTGTACAGCGCATTCTACGACAAGGCCTCCCATGCTACGGCAAGCTTTACTCTCAATGATGCAGCGATACTCAGCCTTGCACTGTTCGCAATACCCATGTGGGGCGCTTCTGTATTCCTTATCAAAGCACTCAGACTGAGAGGTACACTGCATGAGAAACAGAACAAGCTGTTCATAATCTTCCCTGCGATGCTATGCAGCGGATTCTTTGTGTTCTACGGTATCGTTCTGATAAATATGGCTCTGAAATAAAAGAAACAGATGCTCAGGGGATAAATAGCGCTCAGAGGCATATACAATAGTTAAAAGATGAATTTCAGTTAGCAAAAAATGTGTTGCAATCTTACATTTTTTGCTGTATAATATATTTGTAGCTTTTTATTGCAGGGGCGGGCGGCTGTCTAAACATAATTAGGGGGGGCGACCGAGAAACCCGCCCACTGCTGTCAAAATCGGTACGAAATAACCGCTTCTGACATATCCCCCTTATACGTAAATCGCGGCGTGTGCCGTTAAATAAAATCATGGAGGTCATTATGGACGCAAAGCTTAAAAAGGAATTGCAGAAAACAGCCTGCAAGGTTAGAATGGGCGTTATCGAGGGCACTTATAACGCTAAATCAGGTCATCCGGGCGGCTCGCTCTCTATCAGCGATACTCTGACATATCTCTATTTCAATAAGATGAATAACGATCCAAAGAATCCTGACGCTCCCGACAGAGACAGATTTGTCCTCTCAAAGGGACATACAGCTCCTGCTCTTTATTCGGTTCTGGCTCAGAAAGGCTATTTCTCAGTTGAGGAGCTGAAGTCGCTCCGCCACATCGGTGCGCTTCTTCAGGGACACCCATGTATTCATATCCCCGGTGTAGATATGTCCAGCGGTTCACTGGGACAGGGCATCTCTGCTGCTTGCGGTATGGCTCTTGCAGGAAAGATCGACGGAAAGTCATATAAGGTATATACAGTTCTCGGCGACGGCGAGATCGAGGAAGGTCAGGTTTGGGAGGCAGCTATGTTCGCTGCTCACAAGAAGCTCACTAACCTCATTGCTATCGTTGATAATAATGGTCTCCAGATAGACGGTCCTATTACTGAGGTATGCTCACCCGAGCCTATCACAGACAAGTTCGCAGCATTCGGCTGGCACGTTATCACTATGGACGCTCACGATTTCGACGATATCGACAGAGCTTTCACAGAAGCTGAGTCCGTTAAGGACAAGCCTGTTGCTATAATTCAGAAGTCTACAAAGGGCAAGGGCGTTTCATTCATGGAAAATCAGGTAGGCTGGCACGGTACAGCTCCTAACAAGGAACAGTACGAGCAGGCTATGTCAGAGCTTAATGCGCAGTTAAAGGAATTGGAGGACTAATTATCATGGCAGATGTAATCAAGAAGGCTACCAGAGAAAGCTACGGCGAGGCTCTCAAGGAGTTAGCCGAGGAATATAAGGACTTAGTAGTCCTCGACGCAGACCTTGCTGCTGCAACAAAGACAGGTATCTTCAAGAAGGCATACCCTGACCGTTTCTTCGACTGCGGTATCGCAGAGGCTAACATGATGGGCGTTGCAGCAGGTCTTGCAGCCTGCGGCAAGATCCCTTTCGCAAGCACATTCGCAATGTTCGCAGCAGGAAGAGCTTTTGAAATAGTAAGAAACTCTATCGGCTACCCACACCTCAACGTAAAGATCGGCGCTACACACGCAGGTATCTCTGTTGGTGAGGACGGCGCTACACACCAGTGCAACGAGGATATCGCTCTTATGAGAACTATCCCGGGCATGACTATCATCAATCCTTGTGATGATGTTGAAGCAAAGGCTGCCGTAAAGGCTGCTCTCGACTTCAACGGCCCTGTATATATGCGTTTTGGAAGACTTGCTGTTCCTGTTATCAATGACGCTGCAAGCTACAAGTTCGAGCTTGGCAAGGGCGTTGTTATGAAGGACGGTAAGGACGTTACTATCGTTGCAACAGGTCTTATGGTCAACGAAGCTGTTGAAGCTGCTAAGGCTCTCGAAGCTGAGGGCATCTCAGCAAGAGTTGTTAATATCCACACGATAAAGCCTCTCGATAAGGAGCTTATCTGCAAGTGCGCTAAGGAGACAGGTCTCATTGTAACTGCTGAGGAGCACAGCATCATCGGCGGTCTTGGCTCAGCTGTTGCAGAAGCTGTTACAGAATGCTGTCCTGTTCCCGTTATCAAGATCGGCGTGAACGACGAGTTCGGTCACTCGGGTCCTGCTGTTGACCTCCTCAAGGAGTTCGGTCTTTCAGCTGAGAACATCGCTAAGACAGTTAAGGCTGCTCTCAAGAAGTGAGCTGAATTGTAATATGAAGATAAAGGGCACAGTTATGTGCCCTTTTGATATTTGCCATAAAAAAGCTGCTCTCATGTGAGAGCAGCTTTACTATTATCGGGTCAGCTTAGAATTCAGTACCGTTGTCAGATACACCGATAGCATACTGACCGTTCTGGTCGTAGAAGCATATCCAGCCTGTGTGTCCTGCATATGATGTCTTTAACCATACGCTGTTAGCATACTTCTTTGAGCCTGTGATAACAACTATAGTGTTGCGTGGGATGTATGTAAGAGTAGTATTTGACGAAGCTGTAGAACCTGGGTTCTTACGTAAACGAAGTGAGCTTGCTGTGATCTTGCACGGCCAGCCCTGCTTGAGGTTTGGAAGATATATCCAGCCTGACTTGAAGCCGTTTCCGCATCTGATACGTGAAGTGTAGCCCCATGAGCCAACTACAGATGTGATGATACAATCTGCACCATACGGAGCTGTTCCTCTGATATTGGAGCTGTTTGCAGTGCTGCGTGATGAACGAACATTTACGCCGCTTGATACATTAACTGTATATACAACATTAGTTGCATAAGCTGCGTTTGCGCTCAACTCATTAACAAAAGAATTTGTCTTGATAAGACCGGCGGAGTTTAATGCAGCAGGTGCTGCGACGGCGCTGAACATCATTGCGGCAGAGAGCGCGATAGTTGTGATACGTTTTTTGTTGGATTTCATAATAAAACCTCCGTTAAATATATTTGTAGTTCACAGAAAATGAACTATGTATATATTGTATCATAACCGATGTAATATGTCAATATATTTTGTACGTGAAAAATATATTATTACAAAAATAAGCTGCCCTCATATGAGAGCAGCTTTATGATTATTCTTTTACAGTGCTTTCGTACTTGTATTTGTCGATATTAGCTGTAACAAGTTTGTTGAACATAGAATCCAGGTCTTTGTAACCCTTATAATAGTAATTACCAACGGTGAAAGCTTCACCTGATGGTGTACCGAAAAACGCTGAACCCTCAGGCTTCTCTATGGTATTTAAATCAAATGAGCAAGTACCGTCATCCAGGATAACGATGTTCTTATAACCTGTGTAGTAGTAATATGTAAACTCTTGCTTTGTTGATTCGTCGGAATCCTTGTTTGGCATATTCTCGGCAGTCATCTTGTAAATGAAGTATACATTGTTGGAAGTTGATGTGCTTATGGAACTATCCTTAGGAGTAAGCATATAGTTGCCGATAAGTTCCATTTTCTTGAATGTTTCTGAGTCACTCCACTTAGATGCAACGTAAGCTTTGAATGTGTCCTGAGCGTGTTCGTCCATTTTCTTCATAGCGTCCTCAGGGATATCTTCAAGCTTCTGTACGTAGCTGGAAACGCCCTCTACAGTGTAGGTCTTTTCGGTTGCAGTTGGTTTGTAGCCCTGATCGAAGCACTTCTGCTCGCAGTCAGCTTCGCCGAACTTAACAGTGATAGTATCGCCGTTTGAGAGGTGCTCCTTGTTGTCACAAGTGAAGCTCATACCGCTTACAGGGAGCTCCTTAGCAGAAAGTACAGCCTTAGCGTTAGGAGCGATACCTTCATAGGATACAGTAAGGTGCTCGAAAGGATCAAATTCTTCAGCAACTTTGAGGTCAGTTACCTTTATCTTCTTGTCGTTGAGCTTGAGTTTTATCTTGTACTTTTCTTCAAGCTTCTCTGCGTTTTTCTTGTCCCACTTGAATGTAACAGTGTCGCCGTTTGTGATGTCACTTTCCTTTGAGAGGGAGCCTTTAAGGTACTTGTTTACCTTTTCTTCGACTTTTGCCACTGCAAGAAGATTGCTTGAATCAGACAACTCAAACGCTTCAAGGTTGTCTGCTACTAATTCGTCAAGACCAATATGAGCAGATGCAGTGCCCTTTGTATCGATGCCGTCAATATCTACAGTGACATATTTGCTGGCATCGATCTCTGTTCTGCCGCAGCTTGAGAGAGATGCTGCGCTCATACATACTGCGAAGGCAAGAATAGTCGTTTTCATTAAATGATTTCTCATTTGTAAAACCCTCTTTCAAAATTACAACTTGTAGTATTTTTACTATTATAAATGAATATTGTGATAGAATTGTGAAAGAATATGCAAATCGGCTATAACGCACATAAAAAAATCGAATTTTATAGCTGTTTTGCATATTTTTGAAAGAGCAAAATGCACAGATAAAATTTGTATGATTTATTTTGCGAAAAGAGCTTGACAAAGGAAGAATAATGTGGTATAATAATCAAGCTGTTAAAGCAGCATCGTATTCTAAAGACAGCTGGCAGAGCATATGCTCAGTAAGTCCCGCCGAGGAATAGCAATTGATAGAATTATCATTGTCCATTCTGCGCTGTCGGAATGGGCTTTTTTATTGCTCTCTGAATACGATAAAATACATTCGGAGGTGAATACACACTATGCCAAGCAATGCTGTACTCGAAGCAAAAAAGGCTAAGGTCGAGAAGCTCACCGAGATCATCAAGAATTCCGTATCAGGCGTTCTCGTTGATTACAAGGGTATCACCGTTGAGGAGGATACTAAGCTCAGAAAGGAGCTTCGTGAGGCTGGCGTTAATTACTTCGTAGAGAAGAACACACTGCTTCTCCGTGCTTTCAAGGAATGCGGTATCGAGGGCTTTGAAGAGGCTCTCAACGGAACAACTGCTCTCGCTGTTTCAAACGACGATCAGACTGCTCCTGCAAGAATCCTTGGTAAGTTCGCTGAGGAGGCTGGCGATGAGAAGTTCAATCTCAAGGCAGGTTACATTGAGGGTGAGATCTACGATCAGGCTGGAGTTGTTGCTCTTTCCAAGATCCCTTCAAAGGATACCCTTCTTGCTCAGCTCGTTGGTTCTCTTCAGGGACCACTCCAGAAGCTGGCTGCTACTCTCAACGCTGTTGCAGACAAGAAGAAGGAAGAAGAAGCTGCTTGATCGCTGCTTAGTCTTTCAAACCACACACGCGGATATTTGTTCCGCAGCTTAAATTTAACAGCCCTGTATTCGGGCAAATATTATTAAAAAGGAGATTATTATCATGGCTTCTGAGAAGATCACAAAATTTGTTGAAGATATCAAGACTCTTTCCGTTCTCGAGCTTTCTGAGCTTGTTGACGCTATCCAGGAGGAATTCGGTGTAACAGCTGCTATCGCTGCTGCTCCTGCTGCAGGCGGTGCTGCTGCTGGTGCTGCTGCTAAGACAGAGTTCGACGTAGTTCTTGCTTCATTTGGTGACGCTAAGATGGCTGTTATCAAGGTTGCTAAGGAAGTTCTCGGTCTTGGCCTTAAGGAGGCTAAGGAAGTAGTTGAGTCTGCTCCTAAGGCTATCAAGGAAGGCGTTTCTGAGGCTGAGGCTAACGAGCTCAAGGCTAAGTTTGAAGAGGCTGGCGCTACAATCGAGATCAAGTAATTATACTGAAAGATCTAATATCAAAAGGCTGTACAATTGGTACAGCCTTTTTGTTTATTGTGTCGTGTCGACAAATACTTTTTTATGCAAAAATGACCAATCAATGTATATCCGTTGACTTTGTATTATGGAATGTGCTATAATTATAAAAATGGGTCTCTCATTTGCATCAGTTTATTCTCTTTCCGTATTGGAGGTTATATTATGAAGAAAATAGCAGCATTATTAGGAGCGGTCGTGATGGCTTTTTCGTCCGTTTCTGTTTCTGACATCAATGCGGTCTCGACTGAACTTGTTACCCAACATGAATCTGTAGGAGCACAGTATAATGGTACCGACCTGATACTTTATTCCGTTGAGGTCATAAAGCTCGTTAATCAGGAACGCGCTAAAGTCGGGCTTCCTGAACTTATGATGTTCCCGAGACTGAGTAAAGCTGCTAATATGCGCGTAAAAGAAACAACTCAGACCTGGTCGCATACTCGTCCTGACGGCAGAGAAGCCTTTTCGATCATTACTGATCTCAATATAAGATATAATGCTATAGGTGAGAATATTGCCTACGGACAAGGCTCGCCGCAGGCTGTTGTGAACAGTTGGATGAATTCAACCGATCACAGGAAAAATATACTTAGTTCTTCTTTTAAGTATCTTGGCGTGGGCGTTGCCGAAAAAAACGGCACACTTTACTGGACTCAGCTTTTCCTCGGTGTTAACGATCCGTACCCCGAAGCTTTCTATACTAAGGCATTTGGCGATGTGAACAGTGACGGCAAAATTGATGCAGTCGATGCTTCTCTGACGCTTAAAGACTATGCATCGGTATCTGCGAGTCGTGGATACGTTCTGAGTACAAGCCAGAGGGCTAAGTCCGACGTTACAGGTGATGAGAATATGGACGCTGTCGATGCGTCTGTAATGCTGAGCATTTATGCAAGAAATTCAACGTGAATACATTAATCAATAACGCAAAACACCGCACAGTATTAGGCGGGTACTTGTATAGAAATTTTACACGAATTATCGGGGAAACCTTTCTGAGAAAAGGGGGGCCTCAATATCTCATGTGAAAATTTCTGTATAAGCACCGTGCCTGCACTGTGCGGTGTTTCTTTGGAGAGTATTTAAATTGTCATTAAGCAGTTACAAGGCAGCTTTCAAGCTTTGCGAGAATATCAGCCTTTTTGTAGCCTTTGCCTATAAAGACAAGCTGATTTATGCGGTCGCCGTACTGTTCGTCCCAGTCATCTTTAAGGTCAGGATAATTTGAGAACATAATGTCGAGCTCCTCCTGAGGACAAGATGCAAGCCACTCGTTGAGCTCGGTAACACTTGCGTTACGTCCTGCCTGCTCAAAGAGCTGGATGTGTACGTCGTCATCAGCAAACCATACATAGCCCTTTGTGCGTATGAGCTCCTTTGGATATTGGTCAACGAGATCCATGAATTTGTCGCGGTCAAACGGACGCTTTTCCTCGTACACGAAAGAAGTTATACCGTATTCGTCCATGCAGGCTTCTTTATCGTTTGGCTCGTTGGTGTTGAGAGCTCGCTGTATTGATGATGAAGCAAGAACCTCGTGGTAGTCGAATTCTTTGCCGTGGAGTATCTTGTCGGGGTCTATCTCGCTGTTACGGCATGGAATGATCTCGGCTTCGGACTGGATATCGCGGATAGCCTTTGTAACTTCCTCGATCTGCTCAGCGTTGAGAAGGTCGGTCTTGTTAAGGAGTATCAGGTTGCAGAATTCTATCTGGTCGATGATGAGGTTGATGATATCACCCTCCTCGGTGTCGTTTTCCATGCTGAGCTCACGCATAAATTCGCGGTAAATTCGGTCGCAGTCCACAACGGATACCACTGAGCTGAGGTATACATTGGTGTCGGGATTGTCCTCTTCGTAGATGATGAACGAAGCCGCAATGTTTGAAGGCTCGCTGATGCCCGAAGCTTCAACGAAAACAGCTTCTATATCAGGGAGCTTTGAAATGCGCTCTATCTCGGCGATGAATTCGTCACGAAGAGTGCAGCATATGCAGCCGTTCTGAAGCTCGACCATTTCAACTGAAGAAATGCGGTCGCGGTTTTTGTTAAGGAGCGCAGCATCAATATTAACGCTGCCCATATCGTTTACTATAAGAGCTATCTTGCGCTGCTCCTGCTTGAGGAGATTCTGCATAAGGGTAGTTTTACCCGAGCCAAGGTAGCCTGTTATCAGGATTACAGGAATCTTTTTGTTGTCCATAGAGCACCTCACATCATTAATATGAAAATGATTATCAATTTCATATTATATTATAGTCCCGTAAGTGCAGATTGTCAATATTTTCGTGAACAATTCTTGCAATACAGCAAAATGATATTCATTCTCAAATTTAAATTAGTGAAGATCAACAAAGCTCTTAGTAATTAACCTGTAGGAGCTGCGTCAGCGAGCTCAAAGTAGAATGGGGGAGCTGTGAAGTATATAAAAAATGAAGGGGCGCGTTTGCGTCCCTTCGTTATGTTAGAGATTTGAATGAAAAGTTCTTGATATAACGTCGTCCTGCTGCTCCTTTGTGAGCTTGACGAAGTTTACTGCATAGCCCGAAACTCTTACTGTGAGCTGTGGGTACTTCTCAGGGTGAGCCTGAGCATCAAGGAGCGTTTCGCGTGTGAACACGTTTACGTTGAGGTGATGGCCGCCTTTTTCAACGTAGCCGTCAAGAAGTTCTATAAGGTTGTCAACCTGTTTCTGGTTATCCATTTTTCGTTCCTCCTTGTTACTGTGTAGGGGCTGATAGCCCGATTGGGTTTATTGCTGAACGCCGAGGACGGCGTTCCCTGCATTTATAATTCGTCATCATCGTCGATGGCATCTTCGGTGGGCTGACAGCAGGCACCCTTTGTGCCGCATACATCGGTACTTTTAACGGTATCGACTTTCAGCTCCGAGCCGCTTTCGCCTGAGACGATATTTACATGACCGCTGCCCTGTTCCATGAGCTTGTCGATGAGGTCTGCAAGCTCTGAGGGATCATCGGTCTTTCCGAGCATATCGGGAGTTATCATATTATTCTCCTCTGAGCTTGTCGAGGTCGAGGTCTCCTGCGAATACTTCCATATCCTTGCCGAGAGCGTTAGGAATTATGGAGAAGGTGTTGGAGATACCGTCCTGAGCGTGTCTGAACGGGAGCTTAGCTACAGATGAAAGTGAAGCTACTGCACCGTGAGTATCTCTGCCGTGCATCGGGTTAGCTCCAGGAGCGAGCGGTACGCCCTGTTTGCGTCCGTCAGGAGTATTACCTGTCTTCTTGCCGTATACGACGTTAGAAGTGATAGTGAGGATAGACATTGTAGGAACGCTGTCACGGTATGTGTGGTGCTTTCTTACGCAGTCCATGAACTTGCGGACAACTGTAACAGCGAGCTGGTCGACACGGTCGTCGTTATTGCCGTATTTCGGGAAGTCTCCCTCTATCTCATAGTCAACGACAACGTTCTTTGCAACGTCAACAACATTGCCTGCCTTGTCCTTGATCTCGATATCCTTGCGGATAGGCTTTACCTTAGCGTACTTGATAGCTGAGAGCGAGTCTGCAACGACTGAAAGACCTGCGATACCTGTTGCGAAGTAGCGCTTTACATCTCTGTCGTGGAGAGCCATCTGGAGTCTCTCATAGCTGTACTTATCGTGCATATAGTGGATAACGTTGAGGGTATTGACATAAAGTCCTGCAAGCCACTCCATCATATCCATATACTTTTCCCATACATCGTCGAAGTCGAGGTACTCGCTGTCAACAGGACGGAACTTAGGGCCTACCTGTAAGCCGAGACGCTCGTCCACGCCGCCGTTTATAGCGTAGAGGAGGCACTTTGCAAGGTTAGCTCTTGCGCCGAAGAACTGCATTTCCTTGCCGACTCTCATTGAGGATACGCAGCAGGCGATAGCGTAGTCGTCACCGTGTACAACTCTCATCATATCGTCGTTCTCGTACTGGATAGATGAGGTCTTGATAGACATTTTAGCGCAGTATTCCTTGAACTTTCTCGGGAGCTTTGTTGACCAGAGTATAGTCATATTCGGCTCGGGAGCAGTTCCGAGGTTTTCGAGAGTGTGGAGATAACGGAAGCTGTTCTTTGTAACGAGGTGGTGACCGTCAACGTCAACGCCGCCGATAGATTCTGTTATCCATGTCGGGTCGCCCGAGAACAGTGAATTGTACTCTGGAGTACGTGCGAACTTGACGATACGGAGCTTCATGATGAAGTGGTCGATGAGCTCCTGTGCCTGTTCCTCGGTAATAATACCGCGGTCAAGGTCACGCTGTATATAGATGTCGAGGAAAGTGGAAGTACGTCCGAGGGACATAGCTGCACCGTTCTGCTCCTTGACAGCTGCGAGGTAGCCGAAGTAGAGCCACTGTATAGCTTCCTTAGCGTTTGCGGCAGGCTTTGAAATATCGAAGCCGTATATTTTTCCCAGTTCCTTGAGTTCCTGAAGAGCACGTACCTGCTCTGCGAGTTCCTCACGGAGACGGATATTCTTGGAAGTCATTCTGACAAGTGATGTCTCGATCTGATGTTTTTTGTCCTCGATGAGCTTGTCTATGCCGTAGAGAGCTACACGTCTGTAGTCGCCGATGATACGGCCTCTGCCGTAAGCATCAGGGAGACCTGTGAGTATAGCCGAATGACGGGCAAGTCTCATTTCCGGAGTGTATGCGTCGAAAACGCCCTGATTATGAGTTTTTCTGTACTTTGTGAAGATATCGACAACTGACTGATCTACTTCATAGCCGTACTCCTTGCAAGCCTGCTGAGCCATACGGATACCGCCGAAAGGCTGAAGCGAACGCTTGAAGGGCTTGTCTGTCTGAAGACCCACGATCTGTTCGAGGTCTTTGTTGAGATAGCCTGCGCCGTGTGAAGTTATAGTAGATATGATCTTGGTGTCCATATCCAGAACACCGCCTGCTTCTCTTTCCTGTCGGGACAGTTCCATTACCTGCTCCCAGAGCTGTTTTGTAGCTTCTGTAGGACCTGCGAGAAAGCTTTCGTCACCTTCATAAGGAGTGTAATTCTTCTTTATGAAGTCTCTGACGTTGACTGAACTGGAGCTCCAGCGGCCTTCTTTGAAGCCGTCCCATTCCTTTGCCCATGTATTGACCATAACACATTACTCCTTTTTTAAAAGTCTATAGTAATCTTATCACATTGTTTATTTTTTGTCAAACCCCGTATTAACTGAAGTTAACCTAAAAACCCCTGTTTTCGTTTTATCAGATTACAAAGTCTTACTGCTCGTTTTGAATGAAAAATTTTCAAGTGCGGTTTTTTGGAATATTCTGTCCCTTGTATATCGGGCGGTATCAAAATGTTATGAACTTGTTGGACTGATTTGTGCATTTGACAGAACTTCATATTAAGGTGGCGAAAATATCAAATTTTGCTCTTTTACATATTCGTCAAAAGTGTTGTATTATTATTTCTTTTTAACTGGTTTCTGCTTTTTTTGTTTTGCAGGTTTCTTCACAGGCTTTTTCTCCTCGGGAGAAGCTATTCCCAGTTCTTGTTCTCTCTTTTCGAGGATCTGGAACGACAGCTTATAGAGCGTTCCGGTAAGCGGTACGCCCAGTATCATACCCGGAATGCCGAAAAGTCCGCCTCCGATAGTAACGGCGGCAAGCGTCCATATACTCGGAAGTCCAACAGATGTGCCGACAACCTTCGGGTAGATGATATTGCCCTCCGCCTGCTGGAGTATCATGAGGAATATCAGGAATATCAGCGCTTTCATAGGCGATACCGTCAGTATGATGAATGCGCTCACAACTGCACCGATGAGAGCTCCGACAATGGGTATGAAAGCCGTTACGCCTACGAGAGTTGCCGACATGGCAGCGTAGGGGAGTTTCAGTATCTTCATGCCGATAAAACAGAGCGAGCCGAGTATTATCGCTTCGATGAACTGTCCTACGAAGAAGCTGCGGAATGTTTCGTCAGCTACCTGTAGCAGCTTTGAGCTTTTTGCGCTGAATATATCGCTGAAATATGCACGGCGTATGCGCTTGATGTCGCATATCAGCTTATCCTTGCGGGCAAGGAAGTATATAGCGAAGATTATACCGATAACGGTATTGGTGATCGCGGAGGTGACTCCGCCTATTATTCCCACAGCGGAACTGAGTATTCCTGTCAGACCTGTGGTAAGGATCTTTGAAGCCTTCTCGGCGATCTTAGCCCAGTCGAACTCTAATGAGCTTATTTTCTCCTGTATATCAGGGTATTCTTTTAGCTTCGTAGTAACGTAGTCTCTTGCCGCCGTAAAGGTGGGTGGTATCTCGTCGTAAAGTACACCGAAGGCGTTTGCCATTTCGGGGACGATAATGCGTATAATAAGGATTATCACCGCGATGGTTATCGCAAAGGTGCATATCATGCAGACAGGTCTTCGCAGCTTATCTACAGTGGTCGACTTACTTTTGGGGAAGAAGTGCTTCTCCAGAAATGTCATGATGATGTTGAAGATGTATGCTATCGAAAAACCTATAATTAACGTTTTAAGAGCGTTCATGAGCAGAAGCAGAAGCTGTGCGCATACCGAAAAATTCTGTACGGTCACACAGACTATGATCGCAAGAAACGCAATGAACAGGTATCGCTTAATCTCTTGTTTTTCCATATTAAGCCTGTAAACAGGCATATCCCTCCCAATATTATATCATACCTTTATTATACATTATATATAAAAATAAGTCACCTTATTAATTGTTAAATTTGTGTGAACATTTCGGCACTTGACCAATTTGAAAATATATGTTATAATATTGAAAATAAGAAGATTTTTCGGTATGATCGGAGGTCAATACAATGCCTGGTTTAGATGATTATGCTCCAGCTGTCAGAAAGGTAATGACATTATTCTACGTTATAGACACATCGGGCAGTATGCAGGGAAGCAAGATAGGACAGGTAGAATCTGCTCTCGAAGAGGTTATGCAGACTCTACAGGAAATAAGTGATGACAGCGATGACGCAGAGATCAAGATCGCTGTTCTGGAGTTCTCCACAGGTACTTCATGGGTAACTCCCGAGCCTGTTTCCCCTGAAGGCTACCGCTTCAAGAATTTTGAAGCCTGCGGTGTTACTGACCTCGGTGCTGCCTGCAAGGAGCTTGACAAGAAGCTTTCGCGCAATGAGTTCCTACAGACCGTAGCAGGTGCTTATCCGCCTGTAATACTCCTTTTCAGTGACGGAGGCCCGACGGATAACTGGGAGAGCGGACTTGATACTCTCAAGAAGAATAACTGGTATAAGCGTTCCATAAAGATAGCTTTCGCTATCGGTGATGATGCTGACAAGGATGTTCTTGCACGTTTTTCGGGAAGCTCGGAAACAGTTCTCGACGTAAAGAACAAGGAGCAGCTAAGACTTATGATAGAAAAAGCAAGCGTTATCACAAGCGTTTTTGCAAGCCATTCAAGTACAGTTGACAGCGATACCGACCCCGTTGAGATCTCAAAGCAGCTGGCAGAGGACGTTCAGGCTCAGACTGCGGAGGCTCTCAGCGATGCTAATACTGCCGACTGGGACGAATCCGACTGGTAAGGTGATATAATGGAGAGATATACTTCCTTTGCTCAGACAAGCATAGGTGCTTCTCATATCAGCCGCGGACTTATTTGTCAGGACAGTTCAGCCTGCGTTGACCGTGAAAAATACTCTTTCGCGGCAGCTGCCGACGGTCACGGAAGCCCTTGCTACCTTCGTACTGACAGAGGTTCAAGGTTTGCTGTGGAGTGCGCTGCCGAGTGTGTAAGTGAGTTCATGGAAGGGCTCGCGGAGGCAGAGGAGCTTCTTCAGGACGAACGTCAGCGTGAGGAACTGTTAAATCAGCTCTGGCGAAGCATTATCGCCCGTTGGCATGATGTGACGGAACAGGATTACCTGAATGATCCGTTCACCGAGGAGGAGCTCGATCGTATCCCCGAAGATGTATTCCCGGGATACCGCGAAAGGTACGAAGAAGGAGAATATATAGGCGCTTACGGAACTACCCTCGTTTTTGCTGTAGTCACCGACAGCTATGCCTTCGGTGCGCAGATAGGCGACGGAAAGTGCGTGGTCATAGACTGCGACAGCAACATTGAGGCTCCGATACCCGATGATCCGCGCTGTTATGAAAATATTACGACTTCAATGTGTCAGGACGATGCAGCTCTGTCGGCAAGATTCTTCTATCTGCCCAAGGGTATGCTGCCTGCGGCTGTATTCCTTTGTACTGACGGCGTTGAGAATTCCTACTGGAACGAGGATCAGCTTTTTGGCTTCTTCCGCGGACTTGCTCTGACTATTGTGGAGAACGGCATAGAGGAAAGTGTGCATCAGCTTTCTGAATTCCTGCCTTCCATGACCAAGAAGGGCAGCGGCGATGATGTTTCGTGCGCAGGTATAGTCCATGTGAGAAGACTGTGCTCATGTTCGGACGGTATACGTGAGGATCTTGCGGCATCTGTTATTGCGGCGGAGGCGGAGGCTGCGGCAGCAGCTCCTCCTGATGATATCGTATACGTCGATGAGGATATGCAGCAGGTAGTTTCAGATGTTATACATGAAGAGGAGAATACTCCCGACGAAGAAGCCGAACAGCCGAATGCTACCGATGAAGAAGCTGAACAGCCGAATACAGAGCCTGAAGCAGAATCGGAAGCAGCAGAGACTGCTGAGAATACTCATGAAGAGAAAACCGAAGAATAATATAAGGCGAATGGATACGAAAGCGTGTCTGTTCGCCTTTTTTGTATGAATTGTACATATAATGCGGATCGTTAAAGGAAGTGAAACAACTATAATATTGCAGTTTTAACTAATAAGTGTATCGTTTTTTGTGCAGTTTGCAGCTAAATCCTGATGGCGTGACAAATTTTGTTTTTTAATATTGACTAAAAGTTGAATATAGTTTATAATAAAATACGGCTATTTGTACCAAACAAAATACAGTAAAAGGAGTAAGAAATGAAAACATCTGAAATTATCATTCTTGGAACGATAGTTGCATACCTTGCTTTAATGGTCATTATAGGTGTAGTATTTTCCAAGAAGAACGAAAATGTCGGCGATTTCTACCTCGGCGGACGTAAGCTGGGACCGATCGTGACTGCAATGAGCGCCGAAGCTTCCGATATGAGCAGCTGGCTGCTTATGGGACTTCCCGGAGTTGCCTACCTTACAGGCTGTGCGGAAGCGGGCTGGACCGCTATAGGTCTTGCTATAGGTACATACCTCAACTGGCTCATAGTTGCAAAGCGCCTGAGAGTTTACAGTCAGCGCTGTGGAGCTATTACCATACCCGATTTCTTTTCCAAGCGGTATAACGACAAGAAAAAGGTGCTTATGGGCGTTTCTGCCTTGATAATCCTTATATTCTTCGTTCCGTATACAGCTTCGGGCTTTGCAGCCTGCGGAAAGCTGTTCAACTCGCTCTTTGGCTGGGATTATCACTTCGCAATGATAATAAGTGCCGTCATCATCATATCCTATACCTGCACGGGAGGATTTCTCGCTGCAAGTACCACCGACCTTATCCAGAGCATCGTTATGACAGTCGCTCTTATCAGTATTGTTATTTTCGGCGTTAATTCAGTAGGCGGACTGAATATCGTTGTTGAGAATGCTCAGTCAATGGTCGGATATCTCTCGCTTACCAGCATCCATGATCCTGTAAAGAACGGCTCCAACAGCTATAACGGACTTACCATAGCTTCAACTCTTGCGTGGGGACTTGGCTATTTCGGTATGCCGCATATTCTTCTCCGCTTCATGGCTATAAAGGACAAGAACAAGATCAGGATATCAAGAAGAATAGCTTCTGTATGGGTAGTTATCTCAATGGGAGTGGCCATATTCATCGGCATTGTCGGAAATACCCTTTCAAAGAGTGCAGAGATCGAGACACTCGACGGAAGCAATTCCGAGAAGGTCATCATTAAACTTGCTCAGTATATGAGCGATCACTATGTAGGTCTGGCAGTTGTGGCAGGTCTTGTATTTGCAGGTATCCTTGCTTGTACCATGTCGACATCGGATTCTCAGCTCCTTGCAGCATCGTCCTCTATGTCCGAGAATATCCTCAAGGGCGTGTTCAATATGAAGCTCAGCGACAAGCAGTCAATGCTGGTAGCAAGAGTCGTTCTCGTTATAATAGCAGTTCTCAGCGTTATCCTCGCATGGGACAGCGACAGCTCGGTATTCAGAGTAGTATCCTTTGCATGGGCAGGCTTCGGCGCAACATTCGGACCTGTTATGCTGACAGCTCTTTTCTGGAGACGTTCAAACAGATTCGGCGCTATCGCAGGTATGATAGTAGGTGCAGTAATGGTTTTCGTATGGAAGTTCGTTATCGCTCCAAATGGCGGAGTATTTGCGATATATGAGCTTCTTCCTGCATTCCTCTGCGCATTTGCCGCAATAATCATCGTATCTCTCGTTACAGGAGCTCCTGAAAATGAGGTCACATACGATTATGACGCTGTAAAGGTGTCAGTTAATAAGTGACGTATCAACAGTTATAAAAAAGAACGGTTATTACCGTTCTTTTTTTGTTTTGTCGTATTTTGTCTAATTGCAGAAATGTACTTGACATTTAAGAACGAATGTTCTATAATATGATTATAGGAATGGAACATTAGTTCTTAAAAGCTATCTTGATCGTGCTGCTATATTGACATTACAGGGGGAATGCTATAATGACTGAACTGATAAACAACTACACTCATAGCTTTGAATTGGTAAAACAGCGTATCGCTGAGCTTCACAAGATGCGGACTCATCTTGTGAAGAATGGCGGCGAAAGCTGTGAGGTGAATGACCTCGACCGCCGCATAAGGCTCCTTTATACGGAATATGAGGAGCTGAAGGCTGTCATATCTCATCTAACTTCGTACAACAGGAGGACAGAGGGCTATGGCAAGAAACAGTAAAACCTATTCGGATTCTTTCACAGGTGAGGCTGACAAGGGGATAAGAGCGGTTCTTGGATACGACGACGATGATGAAGATGCGGTAAAGCTGAAAAGAGTTCTGTTAAAAGTTATTAATAATGAGCTGACTGCAAGACAAAGAGAAATAATTGTGTTATACTATTTCAAGAACATGAATATGGTCAATATCGGAAAAAAACTGGGTATCACTACGCAGGCGGTTTCAGACGCTATAACTCGTGGAAGACGCAAGCTGTTCATGATACTTCAATATTACATCTGAGGAGGTCGGAATGGAAACACCTGTTTACGATTTTTTGCGGAAATATGCGGCTTCGGGAACTCTTCGCGCTCATATGCCGGGGCATAAGGGCAGTGCGCTGTTCACTGAGCTTGAGGAGCTTTTCAGACTCGATATAACCGAGATAAACGGTGCAGACAGTCTTTTTGAGGCTGACGGCATCATCGCTCGCAGCGAGAGGAATACTTCCATGCTTTACGGAAGCGCTGCCACAGCCTTTTCCGCAGGCGGTTCGACACTTTGCATACAGGCGATGCTCGCCATTATGAAGCTGGAAGATCGCCGCGTTATAGCTGCAAGGAACGTTCATCGCGCCTTTCTCAATGCAGCTGCTCTGCTCGGTCTCGATGTGCAGTGGTTAATGTCGGCATACAGCGGCGATATCTTGTCGGGTGAGCTTCAGCTCACCGACGTTGAAGCAGCTTTAGCTGCTTCAACAACGCCAGCCTGTTTGTATGTAACGTCACCTGACTACACGGGCAGGCTGGCGGATACCGCCGCACTGGCAGAGCTTTGTCATCGGTATGGAGCGAGACTGCTCGTGGACAACGCTCACGGTGCGCATCTCGCCTTTTTTGAAGAGAATATCCACCCGATCGCACTTGGAGCTGACCTGTGCTGTGATTCTGCGCATAAAATGCTTCCTGCTCTTACGGGAGCAGCTTTTCTGCATACCTCACGGGCCGAGTATGCACCAATGCTCAAACAGGCGATGAGCTTTTTTGGCTCTACGAGCCCGTCATATCTGATAATGTCTTCTCTTGATATCTGCAATCGCTACCTTGACGAGCAGATACGTGATGATATCAGGAATGCTTTGCCGAAGATAGCGGAGCTGCGGAATGCTTTTGCAGGCAGGCTCGTATTCGCAGACGGCGAGCCCTTCCACATTACGGTCAGAGCTGCCGAGAGCGGATTCAACGGGACAGAGCTTGCGGAACTTTTGCGCAGTAACGGTGTCGAGTGCGAGTACGCAGACGCTGAACTTTTGGTACTGCTGATGTCGCCGTTTTCTGATATAAGTGACTATGAGCGGCTTCACGCCGCGCTCGGGAGCGCGGTTACGGGAGCTTCATGCAGCAGTAAGAGCACCGTAAATATTAAGCCGAAGCTCCCGAAAATGGCTTTAGCCATTCGTGAAGCCGCGTTTGCGCCTGCGGAGGAGATCGCGGTGGAAGAAGCTGAGGGACGGATATGTGCATCGGTAAAGGTACCGTGTCCGCCTGCTGTACCCATAGCGGTCAGCGGAGAGGTCATAGACAGGGACTGCATAGAGATATTTAAGGCGTATGGTATAAAAACAGTTCTTGCGGTGAAAAATCAGTGAAGCTATTGCAATTTTTTAGAATATGTGATAAAATAAGTTATATTATTTTTGCGGAGGTATCACTATGAGCGATATGAACGAAAAAGACCTCGACGAGATCGAGGAGGAAGAAAATATAGAGAATTATATCACCCTGACAGATGATGACGGAAATGAAGTTTCATTTGAGATCATTGGTACTGTTGAATATGAAGACCGCCTCTACGGAGTGCTCCTGCCGTTTGAGGACGAGGACGACGAGGTAGTTATCCTTGAGATAATCCCTGGAGAGACACCAGAGGAAGATGACTTTGTATCAGTTGACGACGATGAGCTTCTTGGCAAGGTGTTCGAGGAATTCAAGAAGAACTACGACGGCGAGTACGAGTTTGAATAAGCAGCTTGACGCTGCAACCTTGCTGCGGTGCCGTCCGTAAATAGTACGCATAGTATCGAATACATTGAAATTAAGAAAAGGACGGATTTAAATACAATGCTTATATAGGAGTATTTATTAGAATTATTGGAGTAAACCATTTTGACGAAATGGCATTCCAAGCCTTATCTTTAGTTTTTTCCACAATGGTATAAAAATATCCGGAAGCAGAAATACTTCCGGATAATTTTTTGGCAAGAACATATACCATTGTGGAAAAAAACAGATTAAAGTCTTTGGAAAAGGGTCTGGGGAAGAACCTTTCCTCAGAAAGTTTTTCCCCAGTCAGTTCCCATAATACTTCCGTATGAACATTGTGCTTACTTTTCCGTCCTTTTATATTTGCTAATGGGTAAAGGCTACTTGATAGTGCCTGCCTTGTAAGCTTCAAGGAGCTGACGGAGGTCGCTGATCTTGTCGTTTATTTCCTCGCCCTTGTCGGTGTCGGAAATATTAGCGCGGCGGTCGAGCTTTTCCACAAGATGTATTGTAGGAGTATTGCCGCTCTCATCAGCCACGAACGGCTTGTGTTCGGCAAGATTCAGGCTGTGTGAATCGTATATGAGGGTATATCCCGCGATCCCCGTTGTGGACTGGTACGCCTTGGAGATGCCGCCGTCGATGACGAAAAGCTTTCCGTCGGCTTTGACAGGGCTTTCGCCGTTCTTGATCTTTACGGGAACATGACCGTTGATGATATGACCGCTCTCGGAATCCAGTCCGAAAAGCTCCAGCAGGGACATACACACCTCTGCTTTTTCGGAGTATGTATAGTACGCATTGTAGTTCTCGGTATGCAGGGACTTGTCCGCAAGCAGTCCGCGCTCGAAGAAAGCCATCTTGTCCTTGCCGTAGAGAGGGGACTTAGCTCCGCACCAGAGATACCACATGAAGTCGCTGGCGTACTCCTTTTCCTTGCCGCTGCTGAAATAAGCCTGATTCACAAGCTCGCCCAGCTTGTCGAGGAGAGCCTTTCCGCTGTACTTCACGCCGCGTATGCTGACGCTCTGGAGCTCGCCGTTCTTGTCCATAGGTATACAGCCGTGAAAAAGGAGATTGTTGTTGCAGGTTTTGTACATAGCGCCCTTGGCATAGATGAAGCGGATATGCCTTTGCAGCTTCTCGCTGTGACGGAATGAGGCTCCCAGCACCTTCATGAGCTCAGCCTCGCCCTCGGAAAGAGTAAGCGGCGACTTGGGGTCAACTGTAGGGAAGCTCTTGTCGAGGAGCTCATGGGTAGTTCCGACGACTTTGACCGTACCTGCGGTGAAGTCCGTTCTGCCGAAAAGGTCGCGCTCCTGCATTTCCCATTCAGGGTGCTTTGCTATGAGCTGACCTTCAAGCTTCATCTGTATCACGGTTATCGCCTTGTGCATTTTTGCGGCAAGCTTCAGGTCAACGGGGTCGTAGATATTGTCATCGAGAGCATTTGGCGTATAGGCTGTGCAGTCGTCATGCTCGTAGGTCTCGGCAGCAAATACAGCAAGTGCGCGGAGATTGAGACCGTAGCCGTCTTCGAGAACGTCGAAGTTGTTGTATCTCATGGCTATGCGGATAACATTTGCGATGAGGGCAGGATTTCCTGCGGCAGCTCCCATCCATGAGATGTCGTGGTTGCCCCACTGTATATCCACATCATGCATCTTCATGAGTTCGTCAATGATAATATCGGCACGGGGACCTCTGTCGAAGATATCGCCGATGATATGAAGTCTGTCTATGGATACGGACTGTATCAGCTTGCACAGGGAGATTATGAAGGTCTCGGCGATGCCCGTGTCAAGGATAGCAGTGATTATCTCGTCGTAGTAATAGTCCTTGTTCACGTCGTCGGTGACGTTTAGCAGCTCGTCGAGTATGTACACCATATCCTCGGGGATACGCTTGCGGATACGTGAACGGGTGTACTTGGCGGAGACGGCTTCACACACGAGTATGAGCCTGTAAATGTTCAGGCGTTTCCATTCATCGGAGAGCTCTCCGCAATTAGCAAGGCGTGTTATCTCCTTTTCGGGGTAGTATATGAGTTCTGCAAGCTGTTCGCGGTCGCGGGCGGAGACGGTCTTGCCGAGTACGCGGTCTATTTTTATCTTTATCATGCCGGAAGCGCTCCTGAGCATATGCAGGAAGGCTTCGTATTCGCCGTGCATATCGCTGAAAAAGTATTCCGTGCCCTTGGGCAGGCTTCTTATAGCCGAGAGGTTTATTATCTCGCTGGCTGCGCTTTCGATGGTAGGGTATTCCTTGGCGAGGAGCTGCAAATATTTCTTGTCCATAATGTTCCTTTCAACAGCTATGAGCCGACAGCATACGCCGTCGGCTCTGTTTTGCTATTTCGATAGATCTGTTTTTCTTACTGTATCTCTTACTCTGAGGACAAAAGAAGGTGATACCGAGAGCTCGTCTATGCCCATTCGCAGGAATGTCTCGGTAAGTGAGGTGTCGGCTGCAAGCTCGCCGCATATGCCTATCCACGCACCGTTCTTGTGGGCGTTGTCGGCAGCCATTTGTATGAGCCGCAGTATCGCTTCGTGGTGAGTATCCACGAACTGTTCTATCGCCGCGTTCTGTCTGTCGCAGGCGAGGGTATACTGTGTCAGGTCGTTGGTTCCGACGCTGAAGAAATCAACAAGGGGCGCAAGCCGATCACTTATGACAGCGGCGGCAGGAGTCTCTATCATTATGCCCAGCTCAACACTGTCGGAAAAGGGAGTGCCCTCAGAGGTAAGTTCTCTTTTTACATTATCGCACATTTCGAGACATTTTTCAACCTCTTTTTCACTTGTTATCATAGGAAACATTATTCCGAGCTCACCGAATGCCGATGCACGGTAGAGTGCGCGGAGCTGTGTGCGGAATATTTCGGGGCGTGTAAGGCATATCCTTATAGCTCTCAGACCGAGTGCAGGGTTTTCCTCCTTTGCAAGACCAAAGTAGTCCGCCTGTTTGTCTGCGCCGATATCCAGCGTTCTGATGATGACCTTTTTCCCTGCCATGCTTTCGAGTACTTTTTTGTATGCAGAGAACTGCTGCTCCTCGGTAGGGTAGTCGCTGCTTTCGAGATAGAGGAACTCGCTGCGGAACAGACCGATACCTCCTGCATCGCTTGCGAGGACTGCCCCGATATTGTCAACGCTGCCTATATTTGCGTATATATTTATCTTTTTGCCGTCTATGGTGACATTTTCCTTGCCTTTAAGTTCCTGTAACAGTCTTTTCTTTTCGAGATCGTCAGCCTGCTTCTTTGCGAGAGCAGCTGCGGTCTCTTTATCGGGTTCGAGGAATACTTCACCTGTGTATCCGTCAACAGCAGCTTCCATGCCGTCCTTCACGGTTTTGAGGAGTTCCTTTCCTGCGCCTATAACAGCAGGGATATTCATGTTCCTCGCAAGTATCGCCGTGTGAGAGTTGGACGAGCCGAAAGCTGTGACGAAAGCGAGCACCTTGTTTTTGTCGAGAAGTACAGTCTCGCTGGGAGCGAGGTCGTCGGCGCAGATTATGACCTTTTCGTCGCTGTCGGATACGGTATTGCCGTCTGAGGAAAGGTTGGAGATTATGCGGTTGGATATATCCTTCACGTCCGCGGCACGAGCCTGCATATAGGCATCGTCCATAGAACTGAACATCTCTGCGAAATTATCGGCAGTAACAGCCACCGCATACTCTGCATTTACGGACTGGGTGTCGATGATGCTGTTTATGGACTCGTTGTAGTCGTCGTCATCAATCATCATCATGTGGATCTCGAATATCTGAGCATTAGCCTCTCCCACTTCCCTGAGCGCCTTGTCGTATATCACGCGGAGCTGTTCCACGGAAGCTGCCTTTGCAGCTTCAAGGCGGGCTTTTTCAGCCTCCTTGTCCTCAATGTGTATCCTTTTTACGTTTGTGTCGCTGCGCTTGAATACGGATATCCTGCCTATAGCTACAGCGCCGTAAACTCCTTTTCCGTTTATTACAGTCATTGTCTGCACCTCCTGTTGCGAAATAGTGTAGCGTTTATTCGCCGAAGCCGTTCTCGAACATTCCTGCTATCTCGTCAAGGACAGCCTGTTCATTGCCGCCGTCAACGATTATCTCAACCTCTGTGCCTTTTTTCATGCCTGCTGCCATTATCTGCATGACAGCCTTAGCCTTGATGTCCTTGCCGTTTGCTTTGAGCATGACAGTGGAATCCTTATGAGCTGCAACAGCCTTTGCAAGCTCTCCTGCGGGTCTCATATGGAGACCTTCTTCATTTATAACAGTAACAGTTTTAGTCAGCATAGATATTACTCCTTTCATTTCGTGAATGTGAGAGCGTCAGCCCTTGCAGGATCTTTCAGCTGTACGCTGCGAACCGTGTAAGGGCTGAGATCTCATGAACACACCTAATAATTATTTACACGCCATTCTGTACAAATGACGATGCTGTTTGGTAAGAACACAGCGCATTTACGCTGCCTTCCCCACCGATGGCGGTGAGGAAGGACGAGCCCCAACATTTTTATCCACGATATATCCCTTTATATCATAGTATATCAAGCCCTTTTCTTTTTGAGCAGAGCAAGCATCAGCATACCTGTTACCGAGCCTGTTGCAAGGGCAATGACATAGAGAAGCGGGTGTCCCACAACTGCGAATACGAAGATGCCGCCGTGTGGAGCTCTGAGTGTGCAGTCGAAAGCCATTGAAAGACCGCCTGCTGTTGCAGCGCCTATCATACATGAGGGGATAACTCTTGCGGGATCAGCTGCTGCGTAAGGGATAGCTCCCTCTGTGATGAAGCTGAGACCCATGAGATAGTTTACGGGGCCGTTCTTCAGTTCTTCCTCGTTCCATTTGCTGCGGAAGAATGTTGTTGCGAGAGCTATTGCGATAGGAGGTACCATGCCGCCGAGCATTACTGCTGCCATGACATTGAAGCTGCCCTCTGCGATAGCTGCAACTCCAAATACGTAGGCTGCCTTATTGAAAGGACCGCCCATATCTATGGACATCATTGCTCCGAGGATACAGCCGAGGAGTATCTTGCTGGAATCGCCCATGCTTGTGAGGAGGTCGGAAAGACCCGTATTGAGTACGCCCATGATAGGATTTACCGCGCACATCATGACTGCGACCATGGCAAGTCCGCCGAGAGGATATATGAGTACGGGCTTGATGCCGTTGAGTGACTTTGGAAGCTTGTCACAGGCTTTTTCAAGGGCGAGCATGAGGAAGCCGCCTGCAAAACCTGCGAGAAGCGCTCCGAGGAAGCCTGATGGGATATTTCCGCCGGGAGCTGCGAACGTTGAGCCTGCTGCTGCCATTGCGCCGCCTGCCATACCAACGAGAAGTCCGGGGCGGTCAGCGATACTCTTGCCGATATATCCTGCGAGGATAGGTATCATGAAGTTGAATGCGTATCCGCCTACCGTCTTGAACCATCGTGCAGCCGCAAGATGCGTACCGAAGTCGCCGTCCTGCGGTGCGCCGCCGATGGAATCTATAAGGAAAGCAATAGCAATGAAAATTCCGCCTGCAACTGTGAACGGGAGCATATTTGATACGCCGTTCATGAGGTGCTTATACAGCTTGCGACCGAAGCCTTCGTCGTTGTCGGACTTCTTCTCTGAAGATGAGCCGCCCTCGTGCTTGTATACGGGAGCATCACCGTCAACGATGCGGTTTATGAGTTCCTCCGGCTTCTTGATGCCGTCGGAGACCTTTGTCCTGAGCACCTTCTTGCCGTTGAAACGTGCCATTTCCACGGTCTTGTCAGCTGCAACGATGATGCCGTCGCAGCTGTCTATTTCTTCCTGAGTGAGGATATTCTTTGCGCCGCCCGAGCCGTTTGTCTCGACTTTTATGGAGATACCCAGCTTGCTGCCTGCTTTTTCGAGAGCTTCTGCTGCCATATAGGTATGAGCTATACCTGTAGGACAGGCAGTAACTGCAAGTACTCTGTAACCGCCTTTATTTTCGGTCGGAGCTTTGCTTGCCTCGTCGGGATACTTTTCCTTTTCCTTCTGGTCGATAATGTTCAGGAACGTTTCCTTGTCCTCGGCTCCGATAAGATCATTGTGAAAGTCCTCGTCCATGAGGAGCGTCATGAGTCTTGCGAGCACTTCAAGGTGAACGTCGCCGTTCTGCGGAGCTGCTATCATGAAAAGCAGCTTTACGGGCTCGTCATCAAGAGCTTCGTAGTCAACGCCGCCCGGTACTGTCATTGCTGCCAGTGACGGAGCTGATACGGCTGCGCTTTTGGCATGGGGAACTGCGATACCTTCGCCTATTGCTGTAGAGCCCTGTTCTTCACGGGCAAGTATGCCGTTTTTATATGCTTCTTTATCTGAAAGCTTTCCGCCTTTTTCCTGTAGGTCGATAAGCATATCTATAGCGTTCATCTTGTCCTTTGGAGAAGCACCGAGTTCTATGCTTTCCTTACCGAGAAGATCAACTATACGCATAATAATACCTCCTGTCAGAGCTGTTTTATCAGCTCAAATATCAGTTCTTTTTTAGCAAGTCCGTCGGAGAATGCAGTTGCACCGCCGCAGGCTGTTCCGAGCCTGAGAGCGTAGTCGTAATCGCCTTCAAGCGAGCCTGCCGTGAAGCCTGCTACCATTGAATCGCCTGCACCTACCGAGTTTCTGACCTTGCCTTTGCATACGCCGCATCTGTGGAGTTTGCCGTTCTCGTCGAGGAGGATAGCTCCGTCGCCTGCCATTGACACGAGCACGTTACGTGCTCCCATGTCCTGAAGCTTAGCGGCATATTCAGCGATCTCGCTGTCGCTTGTGAGAGTTGTTCCGAACATCTCTCCGAGCTCGTGGTTGTTTGGTTTGATAAGGAATGGGCGGTATTTTAATACGTTCATAAGAAGATCTTTTGTTGCGTCAACAACTGCCTTTATTTTTCTGTCCGAAAGTCTTTGCAGTATCTTTTCGTATATATCCGATGGGAGACTGCTCGGGATACTGCCTGCAAGTATAAGAGTGTCGCCGTCTTTGAGTTTATCGAGCTTTGCAAAAAGCTCGCCGAGAGCTTTTTCGTCTATATGAGGGCCCTGTCCGTTGAGTTCGGTCTCTTCTTCGGCTTTTATCTTTACGTTGATACGTGAGTTGCCCTGACTGAGCCTTACGAAGTCGGCATCTATCCCCATTGCCTTTACGCCCTGCTCGATAGCCTCGCCTGTGAAGCCTGCCGTAAAGCCCAGTGCTTTGGAAGGTACTCCGAGTTCGGCAAGAACTATGGAAACGTTTATGCCTTTTCCGCCGAAGTACATTTCCTCGGACGCTGAGCGGTTGACACTGCCGAGCAGCATCTTTTCCGTGCGTACCACATAATCTATGGCAGGATTGAATGTGACGGTGTATATCATTACAAGACCTCCTTTATCGTGGCTTGTGACAGAAATTTCTTGTCAATGAGCTTGTCAGTGATTATCCTGACCTTATTGATAGGGGAGAATGTCACTGACGTGATCTGGTCGAATTTGGAATGGTCTGCCAGTATATATACCTGTCGGCTGTTTGTGATGACAGCCGTTTTGACGCTCGCTTCGGTGCTGTCTGGAGTTGTTATGCCGCCGCTGAGCGATATGCCGTTTGCACCGAGGAAGCTTTTCGTGAAGTTGTAGCGGCTGAGACTGTTGACACATTCAGCTCCAACAATAGCTTCCGTGGTGAGCTTTATCTCGCCTGCGGGGAGAAACACCCTGAACCCCTTCTGCGCAAGTTTTTTTGCGTGAATGAATGCGTTTGTGACGAAGGTGACGTTTTTTGGCGGGATATAGTCTATCATCTTCGCCGTAGTAGTTCCCGCATCTATGAAAATGAAGTCTCCGTCATCAATGAGAGATGCTGCGAAACGTGCGATAGCAGCCTTTTCTTCGATGCAGAGCAGCGATTTTTCTTCAACATTGTGTTCTATGACTGAAAATGAATCCGTAACTGAGATAGCTCCGCCGTGTACCTTGAGCAGCAGCCCTTTTTCGGCAAGAGCGGTCAGATCGCGGCGTATCGTGGATTCCGATGTATCAAGAAGTGCGCAGAGCTCGCCGAGCGTAACGCTTCTGCGGGCGTTGACGGTTTCGACTATTATGGAATGGCGTTCTTCTGTAAGCATCGTGTTCACCTGCCTTTGTGAGTAGTTTTGACTGTTTCTGACTATATTATACCACTGCGTTTTTGTGAAATCAAGCATTTTCTTTCAAAAGCATTCATAAATCATCAATTTCGTAGACATAAACATATGAATTGACTGCTGATTGTGCATTTTTTTCTGTAGAATGTGACAGAATATGGAATATTGTGGACGAAATATGTGGAACTGTAGCACTGCATACATAAAATGTGCTTTGATGAATTTTGTGATTTGTAACTTAGGATATAAGAAAGGGGAAGATTTATACACAAAATGGAGCATTATTAGTTGTGCATAATGTAAATTTTTTGTGGCACGGACAATTATTGTTGAATTATTAGTGAGAATATGATATAATCTATATAAAAAGTAGGGTTGAAATCGTTACTATCCACGGAGTATTTTTCACAATTAAAACAGACATTTTTTGATATATTGACAGTAAAGAAACTAATTATCGGACTTGAAATTTTGGTATGACGGCTTCGGCTGTCCGTTGCAGCAATCAACTCACTTAAATATGCCGTATTCGACTGTGAAATATATTGAATAACCTGATATATCCAATACTATATAAATGTATTTTGGGCGGGAACAGGGAGAAGAATAATTTTATTTTGAAAGGATATGGTCAAGTGAATAAGGAGCTTTATGAGCAGCTTTGCGAGGATTATGAAAAACGGGGACTGTGGAAGTTGTATACCCATAGTGAAAAGCTGCGTAAATGTGCGGAAAAATACGGAGATCGCATCGCTCTCATAGACGGTCAGGAGGAGATAAGCTATAATGAGCTCGTCAGGCGAAGTGATGCAATGGCGGCGTATTTCCTGTCGAAAGGCTTCGTAAATGGAGACAGGATAGTTATTCAGCATATCAACTGTATAAGTTTTGCTGTAATGTGTTTCGGAATGTTCAGGATAGGTGTCATACCGGTTCTTGCTATGCCGTCCCACCGCGAGAAAGAAGTGGACGGGATAATCGGTATATCAGGTGCAGCAGGCTATATCGTTATACGCTCGTATCATGGCGTGGAGTACACGGCTTTAGCTGATACAATGCAGGAACTTCACCCTGACCTGAAAATAATGTTTGCTGACGATCTTGAAGCAGTCGATCTTTCGGAGTATACACTTGATGAAGATAGCTTCGGGAAACCTGATAACCGCGATACAGCTATAATAGTGCTTTCGGGCGGTTCAACAGGTATCCCGAAGCTTATTGCGCGTACTCATTCCGATTATCTTCATTCGCAGAAATACTGCGCTTTATCATGCGGTATGAATGAGGAGAGCGTAAGCCTTATCGCCATGCCTGTTACACATAACTGGAATCTGTGCGGCCCCGGACTTTTCGGTTCTATTTTCGCAGGAGCTCTTACGATACTAAGCCGCAACGGAAGTGCAGATGAGATACTTGATTATATCGAACGCTATCATGTTACTACAGTTGCACTTGTGCCGTCGCTGGTCAGTGCTTGTCTGGATATACTTGAATTTGTCGGGGATATAGATGTATCGTCGCTGAAAATGATACAGATAGGCGGTGCGCTGTGTTCTCCGCAGCTCGCTGAACGTGCGATGCAGGGCTTTGACTGTGTTATTTCTCAGATATACGGCATGGGCGAAGGCTTTGTATGCGCTACATATCCAAATGATTCCCGCGAACAGATACTTTATACTCAGGGAAAACCTATATCCCCGGGAGACATACTCAGGATAGTTGATGAAAACGATAATGATGTCCCCGTCGGAGAGGCGGGAGAGATAATTGCAAGAGGTCCGTCGGTCGTGACAGAGTATTACGGCGCACCTGAACTGACTGCGGCATATTTCACAGAGGACGGCTTTTATCGTACAGGCGACAAGGGTATGATACGTCCCGAAGACGGCTATATCCGTATCCTCGGACGCACCCGCGAGCAGATCAACCGCCTCGGCGAAAAGATCATGCCGTCGGAGCTTGAGGAATATCTTGCCGATTATCCCGATGCTGAGACCGTTTGCGTCACTCCCGCAGATGACCCCGAACTCGGACAGCGTATATGCCTGTTCATTAAGCCCCGTGACGGCGCAGACAGGTCACAGTTTACCTTGCAGAGTATCCGCAGCTATCTTGCCGAGCGTCAGCTGGCAACCTTCAAAATGCCCGATCAGCTTGTGATAGTGGAAGAAATGCCGCTTACAAAGGTCGGAAAGCTCGACAGGAAAAAACTGCGTGATCTTGCCGAGAGGGGCGGGATATAATGCAGAACGGCAAATGGTTCATTACCCACAGGGAGACACAGGAGAAAAAAACACGGCTGATCGCGTTCCACCATGCAGGAGGGAGCGCTTCGGCATTCAGATGCTGGCAAAAGCATATCAGCAGTGATATCGACCTGTGTCCTGTTATACTGCCTTCCCATGACAGCAGAGTATCAGAATCGTATCCCGATTCCATACAGGCTCTTGCCGAGACACTGGTAACGGAAAATGCGGAGTTTCTTTCCGAGAAAAGACTGGTTATATACGGACACAGCATGGGCGCTGTGCTTGCCTATGAAGCTGCTGCGGCTGCGCAGCGTCATGGGATAGTGCCCTGTGCGCTCATCGTGTCAGGCGAAACAGCTCCTGAGGACACTGTGCTGAAAAAAGAGAGCAGGAATATGAACGAACAGGAATTTATAGAGCTTATCCGCGATTATGCGGGAATGGATACAGATCTGCTTGAAAATAAGGAGTTTATGAAGTATTATTACCCTATAGTTCGCGGAGATTTTATATTCTATGAATCCTATGTCCCTGACGAGCCGTTTCAGCTGCAATGTCCGATATGCGTGATAAACGGAAGGGAAGATACACATATCTCCATGGAGCGTATCGAAGACTGGAAATACTATTCTTCTGTAAAAACCAACTTTATCCTTACAGAGGGAGGGCATTTTTTCGCATTTGAACGTCCTGAGGAAATATGCGGTATCATAAATGAATATTTAAGTAAGGGGATCAATCATGAATAAGGATCAAATCAAAAAACTGTTAGAGGAAAATACAACTATCGGAGAAGTGACGGATACTTCTGCCAGCCTTATCGAATTGGGACTCAGCTCGCTGAGTATGATGAAGTTCGTGTATGTGCTGCGCAAGGAAGGTGTTAAGGTGAGCTTTGCAGACCTTATCTCTGATCCGAGGATAGATGCATGGGCTGTGCTCACAGGTGATGCCGAAGCCGAAGAAGCACCTTCTGTTCCCGCGAAGGCTCCTGCCGAGAGACAAAAGGTATTCGATATGACCGATCTTCAGTATGCGTACTGGATAGGAAGCGACCCCCGTGAACCTCTTGGCGGTGTGAGCTGTCATGCATATGTGGAGCTGGACGGCAGCGGTATCGACTGCGAACGGCTGAGAAAAGCATACAAGGCATTGTTCGGGTATCACCCGATGCTGCACACCCGTGTTACAGCAGACGGCAGATTTGAAGAAATGGAGCAGCCGTATTCAACAGAGATCGAGATACGTGATTTGACGGGAGCATCAGAGAGCGAGCTGGAAGAACAGCTGCTCGCCATACGTTCTCAGACAGCACAGCGCCGCATGGATTCTGCAAATGGAGAATCCCTGAGATTATCGGTATCGCTGCTCCCGAAAGGCAAAACAAGGCTGCATTTTGAGCTTGATCTGATATTTGCAGATGTTCTCAGCTTCAGCATCATACTCGATGACCTGACAAAGCTCTATACAGGCAGCGGAAAGCCCGCAGCATCTCCTGAGTGGAGCTTCGGCAGCTATCAGGCTCAGCGCAAAGAAAGAAAACGCAGTGAGATAGAAGCTGCAAAAGCATACTGGAACGACAGGCTGGATACACTGCCGAGCCGTCCCGAACTGCCGATGCGTCAGGCAGTGGAGCAGATAGGCAGAGCAACTTACCGCAGACTGGCATATAACGTCCCCGAGAACATCTGGGACGGTCTTAACGCAGCTGCTCGCGCTAATAAGACAACAGTTGCCATGACTCTGCTTGCAGCATATACAGCTGTCATCGAGAGATACAGCGAGAATTCGCGTTTCCTTATAAATATCCCTGTTTTTGACCGCGATATAGATGAAGGAGTAGAGGCTGTCGTTTCGGACTTCACTAATCTTTTGCTTCTGGAAACGGAAGTCAGGGAAAAGGATACCTTCAGGGACATAGTTCAGACTGCGGAAAAACGCTTCCGTACTGATATACAGTATGCATCGTACAGCGGTGTGCAGGTGCAGAGAGATCTTGCAAAAAAACGTGATAACACAAGGTTTATGGCTCCGCTGGTATTCTCGTATATGATAGGCACCGAGCTGATGAGCCATGAATGTACGGAGAGCTTCGGACAGCTCCATTATATGATAACGCAGACTCCGCAGGTCTGGATAGACTTCCAGATAGTTGAATGCGACGGAAAGATACTTATGTCATGGGACGTGGCTGATGAAGTATTTCCCGATGGCTTAGCGGATTCTATGTTTGATGCTCTTGTTGAGCTTATCGAAAAGATAGCGGGAGAAAATGACTGGGGATTCATTCCCGATGCAGTCTGTGAGCGTGAGAGGATACTGTTCGCGGATAATATGAAGGAATGTACGGCAAAGGAACGCCGCTGCCTTACAGACGGTATAGCTTCTCATGCTGCGGATACTCCCGATAAAACGGCTCTTATAGATACTGTGACAGGTGAGGAGGTAACATACGGTGAGCTGTGGACAGAGGTCGGAAAGATAGCGGCATTGCTGGAAAAGAATGGAGTGCAGAGAGGCGATCATGTAGGATTCACCCTTCCCCGCGGAATAAGTCAGGTCATCACAGCTGTTGCGATAGCTGCATACGGAGCTTGTTACGTTCCTGTGTCTGAGGGACTTCCATTCAGGCGAAGAGAGCGTGTCCGCACACAGATGAAGGTCGATCACCTCATTACCAATGAGGAACTGCTTCGTGATATGGAGGTATCGGATCAGCAGAAAATAATGCTCCTCAGTGATGCCGCAGAGCTTGTACCTGCGGAGCTCCCGAAGGATATTGCTCCTGATGCGTCGGCTTATATCATACTTACTTCGGGAACAACGGGCGAGCCGAAGGGCGTTGAGGTATCCCACGCTGCTGCATGGAATACTATTCGTGATGTCAATGCTCGTATCAGCGCAGACAGCAATGACAGTGTCCTTGCTCTCGCTTCGATAGATTTCGACCTGTCGGTATATAATATTTTCGGTGTGCTCGGTGTGGGAGGAAAACTCCTTCTTCTTCACGACGATGAGGTCAAGGACGCATTCTTCTGGTGCGATGTTATTGAGAAGTACCGTCCGACTTTGTGGAATACCGTTCCGGCGTTCCTGAATATGCTCCTGATAGCGGCTGAATCTCAGAAAAAGAAGCTGCCGCTGCGTGTCGTTATGCTTTCGGGAGACTGGATAGGACTTGACCTGCCTCAGAGACTTGCTGCCTGTACCGAGAATTGCCGTTTCATTTCCATGGGCGGTGCTACCGAGGGAGCGATATGGTCTAACTGGTATGAGGTCTGCGGACCTGTTCCCGAGGAATGGGCATCTATCCCATACGGCAGGGCGCTTGATGCACAGGCTTACCGCGTGGTCGATCCCTTCGGACGTGACTGTCCGCATTGGTGCGCAGGAGAGCTCTGGATAGGCGGAGCAGGTGTTGCTAAGGGATATTGCGGCGATACAGCGCTGACAGAGCAGAAGTTTCCCGTTATAGACGGAAGGCGCTGGTATCGCACAGGCGATTTCGGCAGATTCATGGGCGATGACAATATCGAATTTCTCGGAAGACGTGACAGTCAGGTAAAAATACGCGGCTTCCGCGTCGAGCTGTCCGAGATAGAGACTACGATGACACGTATTGACGGTATTTCGGCGGCAGCGGCGATCGTTTCCGAGCAGGGCTCGCTTCTGGCGTTCTATTCGGGAAAAGCTCCTGTTTCAGAGCAGCTTGTCTACGACAGTCTGCGCAAGGCTCTGCCCGAGTATATGATACCTGTGAATATCAGTTATCTTGAAGCTCTCCCCGTAACAGGAAACGGCAAGATAAACCGCAGGGCGCTCCTTGAATTATGTGACAAGGAACAGGAGAATACGTCGGCACATGAGGAGCGTCTTTCAGATGATGAAAGAGCTTTCCTCGAAAAGGTGCGTGAACTGATAGGCGATACACAGGTATTTATGGAAGACGGTTTTATCGCTTCGGGAGGAGACTCGATCTCCGCTATGAAGCTTGCAGCATGGCTTAATGACATTTACACCGTCGAACTGTCGATATATGATATTCTCAATGCACCAAGTCTTTCAGACTTGTATCACTCAATTACAGAAAGGAAGTATACTATGCAGATACTTGAAGAGAATTTGTTCCGCGATGAGAACGGACGCACACGCTATCCCGTGGGAAATGTTTCCAATGTAATGCTGAACGGTATCACTTCATATGATGATACTACCATAGACGGGTTCTTTATCATCATGTCATTCTGCCTGCGTATTCAGGGAAAACTTCAGCTGGATCGTCTGGAGCATGGCATACAGAAGATATACAATGAAGAAATGTCCATGCGTATGGTATTTGAAAAGGACGACAGCGTACCCGAGGGATATTGCTGCAAGTTCCTGAATTATTATCCGTATAAGCTGGAGATACGCCGCCCCCACGGTGAAACAGCAGATGAACGCTACGAGAATACCAAGACCGAGCTCTATAATATTATCCTTACAAAGCCTGATGTTGAGCACGATATCGCAGGTCATTTCTATGTGTACGAGCTCGATGAAAAGGATCATGTGGTAGCACTGCTCATAAATCATGCTGCTTCAGACGGACAGTCGCTGTCAATACTCTCGGGCAAGGTCATGGAAGCCTGCTTCGGTATAGACCAGAAGATGCCGAAGGGCGCTCCGCTCAATGAGTATCTTTCACAGCTCGATGAGCACCGTCACTCAAATAAGGACGGCATAGACAAGGATTACTGGAAAAAGGCAATGGCAGGCTATCAGCCTATGCCGCGCAAACCTAAGAGTTCATTCGATAAGCCCTTCACCAGAAATGATATATATATCCGTATCCCTTCGGCAAAGCTCCATGCTTTCTGCCGCAAGCGCAATGTAACGGTCGTAAGCTGCCTGATGTGGGCTGCGCACTATGCAGTTGCAGAGATGTACCACACCCGTGATACGGCAATAAGCTTTACATCTGCTGCAAGAAGTGAACTGAAGTACATGACCACTACCGGTCCGCTCATACAGATAATGCCTAACCGTATCCATTTCCATAAATGGCAGACAGTGGCTCAGTCTGTAGCTCATGTCATGAAGCGAATGGAGGAGAATGTTGCTCACGAGAAGACCTCCTTCACAAATACAGGTTCGAGCAATTTCGTATTATCATACATGGATTACAGAATGCTCCCCATATCGGGTGAAAATTTCGGCACGGAGATGGAGCTTAAATACCTGCCAGGATATCGCCTTACATGGTGGACACCAACATTTGAAGTAAACAACATCGAAGATACCTTTGCATTTATTCTTGCAATAGAGACAAAAACAGATCTTGTTCTTTCGCTTGTCTGCAATCCCGATACTGCAAACGACCAGGAACTCTGGACGCTGCGTGAAAAGATGATCGAGGGCGTTGATATTATCCTTGATTCACCTGACGTAAGCTGCGAAAAAATTATTTCAGCATTTGGAGAGTGATACTATGTTTCTGACAGTAGATAATGTTAAAAAAAGCTATGGTGAAGGAGAGGCAGCGGTCAGAGTCCTCGACGGTGTGAGCACCTCCCTTGAAAAGGGAAAGATATGCACTATCCTCGGCCCGTCAGGTTCGGGAAAGTCAACTTTGCTCAACCTCATCGGCGGTCTTGACAGTGCAGACAGCGGAAAAGTCGTGATCGACGGGCAGGAGATCACTGCCATGGATCCTGTCAGGCTTGAACATTATCGGCGTGATTACCTTGGATTTATTTTCCAGTTTTACAATCTTATCCCGAATCTTACTCTGAGAGAAAATATACAGGTCTGCGAGTATTTGTCGGACAAGAGCCTTGATATTGACGAGCTGCTCGAAGCACTCGGATTGACAGAGCATCAGAAGAAGTTCCCTTCACAGGTATCGGGCGGTCAGCAGCAGCGCTGTGCGATCGCCAGAGCTCTGGTCAAAAATCCGAGAATGCTTCTGTGCGACGAACCAACAGGTGCTCTGGACTCTCATACTGCCAAAGAGATACTTATACTTCTTGAGGAAGTAAATAAAAAATACGGCACTACCATAGTGATAGTTACCCATAATATCGTGATACAGGAGATGTCTCATAAGGTTATACGCATCAGGGACGGAAAGATCATTGAAGACAGGGAGAACAAGAATATTCGCCCCGCTGAATCACTGACACTGTAAAGAGGGGCGAGTATGGTACTGAATAGACGCATATTACGGGAATTAAAAGCAAATTTTTCACGGTATTTTTCACTGCTGTTGCTTGTTGCATTCGGTATGTTCGCCTGTATCGCCATGTCTGCATCTGCGGACAGCGTAATAACTACGGTGGAGGATTTCTGGGAGAACAGCAATATCGAGGACGGACGCTTTTCTGTATTAGTGCCTCTTTCCGAAAGTGAGCTGGATTCACTGCGGAGCAGCGGTGTCGGTATTGAGCCGCAGTTTAGCATGGATCTCTCCCTTTCTGACGATTCGGTGCTGCGTATATACAAGAAGAGAAGCTCTATCGACGTTGAGCACGTTGATAAGGGTTCTTCACCGCAGGCATCGGAGGAAATAATGCTTGAGAGAAGCTTTGCCGATGCTCATAGCCTCGGAGTAGGCGACACTATTGATATCGCGGGACAGTTCATGAAGATAACAGGTCTCGGAGTATCTCCCGATTATGATTTTCTCCTCGAAAACTTTACGGATACCGCAGCCAATGCAAAGCACTTCGGTATCGCATTTGTCAGCGAAGAAGGCTATGATATGCTCAGCAAGCTTTCCGATGCCAATTCGGAGGAGTACCTCTATACCTATACTCTGCCCGACGGAATGACAAGTGCTCAGATCAAGAAAATGGTCGATGATTTTGATTTTGACCATGACGAAGTTGAGAACCCCTATATCCGTGAGCTCCTTGACCGCGTGTATGACACCCGCGATTCCTGTACGGACGGCGTGGATAAGCTTTCTGATGCGGTTAATGAGCTCGATTACGGCATCAGGGAACTCGACAGCAGCGGTGACAGCCTTCGTGAAGCTGCTGAAAATATGAGGGATCAGGCTTTGCAGCAGGCATCTCAGCAGGTAACTGCTGCGGGCGGTGCAGAGCTGACGCTTGAAAACTACGCCGAGGTGCTGGATAAGCTTTCAGCGCTCAGCCCTCAGTTTACGGTGCTGAAGGAGCAGATAGACGGATACTGCAAATTTGCTGACAGCGTTTCCGAGTATGTCGGCGGTGTTGACAAGGCAGCTGACGGAAGCGGAGAATTAGCAGAAAAGGTATCTGATTTCAAGGGGGATCTCCTTGATTTTATCGACGAAGCAGCAAATATTGATTTCAATAATATAAGCTCGTTTATACAGAAAGATGCTAACCCGAGGATCGGTGCTTCACTTGCAAAGGTGGGTATGTACCATATAGGCGGCTACATCGCAGGCGTTATCATGCTGGTGCTGTTCGGTTATATATGTTCGGTGTTCGTTATCAGCAATATCGAGAACGAGAGCCAGTTCATCGGTGCGCTGTATTCAATGGGTGTCCACCGCAGAAAGATACTTGCACACTATGTTACCCTTCCTGTGGTCATCTCATTTATAGGCGGCATCATAGGTACTATGGCAGGCTACAGTCCAATCGGAAGAGGAATGCTTACCAACAGCGTTATAGGTCCGTATTCCGTTCCTGAGGTAGTCGATCACTATTCGGTCGGACTGCTGATCTACGGCATATTTATGCCGCCGATACTCGCGGCGGTAGTCAACTGGTTCTGCCTGCGCCGAAAGCTCAATACCGAGCCGCTGAAGCTTCTGCGAAAGGAACAGAAGCAGAACCATCTGCTTAATGTTGACCTGAAAAATGCAGGATTCGTCAAGCGTTTCCGTATCCGTCAGATACTCAGGGAGCTGCGTATAACTGCGGCAATGTTCTTTGCCATAGTCACAGGTATGCTTATGCTCATGCTGGCGGTAATGACATACGTGTGCATTGATGATCTTTCTGCAAAGTACGAAAAGGATATCCCTTATAAGTATTGCTATTATCTTAAATACCCTGATCTGGAAAATGTTCCTGACAATGCCGAGGCTTGCTATGCCAAGAACCTCAGCTACACTTATCTGAACTATACGCTTCAGGTCACGGTAATGGGCATCGAAAATAACAGCGGGCATTTCCCGTTTGAGGTGTCTCATGACAGGAACTATGTTACGGTTGCGGAAGGAACTGCCATAAAGTATGATCTGAAGGAGGGCGATATGCTGTGCCTTTCCGATGATTCCACAGGTATAACGTATGCATTTACTGTAGACAGCATCGTGCCGTATTCCGCAGGTCTGAACGTGTTTATGGATATCGAAACAGCCCGCGAACTGTTCGGTGAAGACGATGACTATTACAATGTGCTTCTGTCGGACAGTGAGCTTGACGTTGACGCAGGCAGAGTATTATCGGTAACTGACAAGGAAAGCATGATAAATGCTATTGATACTCTTCTGGCTGATATGATGCCTATGATACTTATGACAGGTATCAGCGCACTTGTGGTCTATATCGCAGTGCTCTACATAATGATGAAGGTAATGATAGACCGTTCGGCATTCCAGATATCACTTATCCGCATTTTCGGATATAATCTCCGCGAGATAAAGAGACTTTACCTTGACGGCAACCTGCTGACAGTTATCGTATCGACGCTGCTCGCACTTCCTGTATCAAAGACGATAATGGATCTGATATGGCCGCTTATGGTATACAATCAGCCCGCAGGCTACGCATCGACGCTTAAAATATGGCACTATGCCGCTATTGCGCTGATAACCTTCCTGTGCTATTTTGTGACTAATACAGTCCTCGTCGGCAGGATCCGCAGGATCACGCCCGCAGAGGTCTTAAAGGACAGACAATGATGAAAAAGGAAAACACGCAGGAGCTTTATACCGCCGAGGTAAAAGACTTCCTTGAAAGCATCTCTGAGCGCGAGCCCGTTCTAAAAGGAGGATATTTTCTGGATACGGCAGAGAAGTATTTTCTGCCCGAGAATAATGTGAAAAGAGAATTATTCGTCCTTGGAACGGCACTTCCCGAAGAAATATTTGCAGCTCTTGGGCTTCAGCCGACATGGATACTCGGCGGCAGCCTGAGAGCTCTGGAAGCTGCAAATGCTGATGTGCCCCGTGATACCGATGCTGTGAGCCAGTCCATACTCGGCTGTCTGAAGCTCGACAGCTTTACACATAACTCGTCGCCGACTGTGATCGTTCCTATGGTAAATGACAGTCTGCGCAAGATAGTCCAGCAGCTCGATAACCGCGGTACAGAGGTCATCGGCGTGGATATACCCTGCGTTACCGATCTCAGCGAGATAGGCGATCGTTTTACACCCATGCTGAAAGAGCTTATCGAAAGGCTATCTGTACGCTTCCGCGCGCGTTTTTCACAGCGCCGCCTCCTTGAAGCGTATGATGCGGCAAGACTTGCAAGAGCTGCGTATGAGGATATACGTTACAGAACAAACGGCAGCACAGCGATGTTCCTTGCCAATACATACTATTATACAAATGACCGCGTCAGATGGTGTCAGGAACTGAAAAAACTTGCCGAAGCGGTAAGTCCTCCTGCGGAAGCACCGCGCGTCTGCCTTATGGGTTCGCCTGTGTTCGCACCGAATTTCAAGGTGCCCGATCTTGCGGAGAGCAGCGGTCTTACTATCGTTCGGCATTTTCAGGCGGGATTCAGACCTTTGTCGGATAAACCGCTGGAAAAAGGCAGACGAATGCTTCGTTCCTGCGCAGAGAATTTCTATACCGATATCTATTCTTCATCAAGACTTGACAACAAGCGCATGGCAGAGGAGTTCAGGCGCATGATCGGAGTATCGCGTCCCGACGGAATAATTTATGTGGTGCTGAAAGGGCATATAGGCTTCGATTTTGATCTCCGTACATTTGAGATCATTGCCGAGGAGCATGAACTCCCTTTTATCCGTATCGAAACTGATTATAACAATAACGATATCGAACAGCTTCGCATACGTCTTGAAGCTTTCAGTGAGATACTGCATCACAGAGTCAGATTGAAAGGAAACAGCAATGAATGAAAAGCGAATGAGGATACTGACTTTTATTATCGGAGCAGTGCTTGTTCTGCTGGCAGTGTTTGCCGATAGTATTACCGTTCATATCTATGACGAGTCATGGCGCTTCTTTCGTGATGATACTTCAGGTATCCCGCTGCACTTTGAGCTTGAAATGGATCGCATGACCTTATATACGGGCGGTGCGGATACAGTTCTTTATGCAGTAGATGCCGACGGCAATACAGAAGCTCTGGCTCTTGAAAACGGTGATATGATACCTGAAAAGTATAATATATCTCTCCTTGCGGTTGCTGAGAGCGTAGTTACCGAAAACGGCAGAGAGATAAAAGTGCATGATGTCGCCAAGGCGGATACTGCCGAGACTGAGGGCTATTATGCTGAGGAAAGCCGCTACGGAGAAGAGGTGCTTCCGTTTGAGGTGTTCCGCCATATAAAGGAGATACTGCATGATTATGATACGGTAGTCTATTTCAACGGCGAGCCCCTCGCTGATACAGTTCTGGAGTGTACTGACAGCAAGGGCAATGTCACATCGGTCACTACCGACAGTGACGGCAGACTTCCTTCGGTACGCAATCAGGAGATACGTCAGGGCGTAACACTCAGCTATGAGCATGGCGGTGAAAGGTATCGCTTCTTCTTTGTGCTTGAGGATTACCCGATATTCACATCGTCGCATCTGGTCATTATGCGTCCTGTTTTTGCGATATTCGGAACAGCGGCACTGTTTATAATACTTATTGTTGTAATTATGCGCATCGTAAGACCCGAAACTGTCAGGATACGTGAGACACGCTTCAGGAGAGCTAACGGCGGCAGTATCCTTCAATACAAGTACATACGCCGTGCAGTACAGATATTTTTCATGATACTTATTCCTTACGGATATCATATATTGCGTTTCAAAGTCCCTGCGCTCCAGCTTCCTGTATTTTCATGCGGCTGGAATGAGGATCAGTTCTTTATATGCGGCGTATGCTACCCTGCATCACATCTTTCATATATGATACGCAATATGGGAGAGACTATTTCGGACTATCAGTCGTACATGGAAGCCATATCGTGGTCGGTAGCAGACGTGATACTCTGGGCAGTCTGCTTTACGCTGGGGATAATCGTGGTCATGCTCCTTTTTGGAAGGCTTATGTGCGCTTTTGTATGTCCCCTCGGCACATTGCAGGATATGCTCACAGATCTGCGCTGCGCACTGAATATCCGCGGCATACCGCAGAACGAAAAGACCTATCGCTGGATAAGGCTCCTTCGCAATATTATATTTGGAATATTTATCCTGATAGGCTGCTTCGGAGTGGACTACTGCCATTTTTGTCCCGCTGCGGCACTGACCTCGCCTGCATTCGCGGGCTTCAAGTACAGCTTGTATGTCAGCGGCGTACTTGCGGTCGTGATACTCGTGGCAAGCTTTTTCAAGGAACGCTTTTTCTGCAATCTTTGTCCTCTCGGCTTCCTTGTGGGACTGCTGAGCCGTTTCAGCGCCGTGCAGCTTCATAAGAAGTGCGAGAACTGCACTGAATGCGGTGCCTGCTATGAAACTTGTCCCATGGGTATCAAAAACGTTTACGAAGAGCGTGAGAGATCAAAGATCACAACACATGAATGTCTGATGTGCGGAAGATGCATAAAGAAATGCCCCGAAGACGAAGCTCTCAGAATGACAGTGTTCGGGAAAACGGTCTATTGCTCGTCCAGAAAGAAGTTCTTTAATATCTCAAAAAGAAAGGATAAGAAAAAGAAATGACGATCAATGAGCAGCGTGAAGAACAGCGTCGGCTCAAGCAGATGGAATTGTACCGTGTGCGTTCTTCTCAGACGGCACTGCGTTATCTGCGGCGTATAAGCGAGTGGAAGCAGCATCGCAGTGAGCTTGAGCCGTTCTATGATATACTTCGGAATGTCCATTCCGAGGAGGGGAGCATAGCGTTGCGCTATGGTATGCCGACAATAGGCGTACACTGCGTCATGCTTCCGCTGGAACTCATAAATGCGGCAGGAGCTGTTCCTGTAAGACTTTGTGCAGGAAATGAAACAGCATTTCAGATCGGCGACGGCATAGTTCCGAAAGATGCCTGTCCGCTGGTCAAATCCGTTATCGGAGAAGCATCGGTATCATGTGTTGTACATACCAACGAATGTAAACTGACAGTAGTGCCGATAACCTGTGACTGTAAGCGGAAGATGGCAGGAATGCTGTCAGAGTACAAGAAGGTGTTCGCAATACAGGTGCCTGCTGATCCGAAGTCCGATGACTCAATAAGAAACTATAAAGCAGAGCTGTACCGCCTGAAGGAGGCGCTGGAGCGTTCGACAGGGAATGAGATAACTGCTGATTCGCTTCGCAGAGCTATCGAAAAACAGCATGATATGCAGTATGAGCTGACACGCTTTTCAGAGCTGAAAAAAAGCTGCCCTTCCGTTATAACAGGTACCCAGAGCATCATGATAATGAACAGCTTGGGATATGATGAGATAACTGCATGGACGGAAAAGCTGCGTATACTCAACGATCACCTTGAAAGTGACGGGACACCTGCTGCGAAGGCGAATCGTCCGAGAATACTGCTGACAGGTTCTCCGATGATCTTTCCCAATATAAAAATACCGATGCTCATAGAAGAAAACGGGGGAATTGTCGTAGGAGACGAAACGTGCAGCGGCGAACGTGCCCTGAGCGATCCTGTCAGTGTGAGCGAGCCTACGCTTGACGGTATGATGCAGGCACTGGCAAACCGCTATCTGCGTCCTTGTTCATGCCCTACGTTCATAAATTCTCAGAAGCGTATATACCGTATCACCCGTATCCTTAACGAAAATAAGGCGGACGGGATCATTTATCATGTGCTGCGCGGCTGTCTTGTATACGATTATGAATATGCGCTTATCGAGGAAACTGCTAATAAGCTTCAGATACCTGTGATCCGCCTTGAAACAGATTACAGCGAGGAGGATATAGAACAGCTCAGGATAAGGATAGAGGCGTTTACAGAGGTCATAAAGTTTGCGAAGAAAAGAAAGGAGAAGGGTGAATAGCATGGGAGCGTATTACGTAGGTATTGACGGCGGCTCGACTTATGTAAAGGCAGCACTGACAGACGGCAAGAAGGTGATAGAGACAGCACTGTGCAATTCGGGAATAGATAATTCGGGCTCTGCTGAACGTCTGATAGAAAATATGGTCGGAAAAGCAGGTATCGAGCGCAGTGAGATACGCTATATAATGGCGACAGGATACAGCCGCAAAGGCATTGAGATCGCAGACGATGACGTTTCCGAAATAACTGCTCATGCGTATGGAGTTCGCCTGACTGCTCCGCCTGAATTTGAACCCGGACTGATAATTGATATCGGCGGTCAGGACAGCAAGATAATCTACCTTGATAAGCATTTTAATGTCAAAAACTTCAATATGAATGATAAATGTGCGGCAGGTACAGGAAAATTTATGGAGGTCACTGCTCAGATACTGGAAACGACCATAGATCAGATCGGTCCGCTTTCGCTTCAGAGCACTGCTCCCTGTGATATAAACAGTATGTGTGTCGTTTTTGCTCAGTCTGAGATAATATCTCTTATCGCACGGAAATATGACCGCTGCGATATACTCTCGGGAATGCATCGCTCTATGGTCAAGCGCATGGTGCGTATGATAAAAAAGAGTGAGATGAACGGCGATATCCTCATGACAGGAGGAGGTGCGCTGAACGTGGGTCTGCACAGAGCTTTTGAAGAAGAACTGCTGCGAGATGTCTATGTTGCAAGTCACCCGCAGTTCAACGGCGCTATAGGAGCAGCTCTCCTCGGAAGTGAGAATGCCTGATGTTTGCGACTTGCTGCCTTACGATGCTCGTTACGGGACTTGGCTGCGGATTCGGCTGCAACTCACAGATAAATTACTTCCTTTCATCGTGTGTGCTGTTTTCGTCGGACGGTATCCGCCGCGCTTTTCGTACCCTTTTTGTCTTTTATGCAGGAAAGCTTTTTTCTGTTCTGACACTGTGCGTGATGACATCTTTGCTCGGCAGATGTGTTTTGCTCGATTATTTTGCGGAGTACGTCAATGCCGTGAGCATAATTGTCAATCTGTCGTTCATAACTGTGGGAATATTTTCGATAATCAGAGCTATACAAGCAAAAAATCATAAGTGCAGCTGTGACAGAAGTCCTGATAAAAGCCGCTTTTATACGTTGACACCTGTTGTGGTAGGAGCTGTTTACGGAATAACACCATGTGCGCCGTTCCTTATGCTCATTGGATATGCTGCGGGTCTTGAACCTGTACAGAGTATAGTTCTCGGAATTATCTTTACACTTGCTAATGCAGTGTCTCCTGTTCTGCTTCTCGTTGCGATGATGGGAGCTGTATCCAAAAAAATGTATTTAACCATACCGTCTTTGGTCTTGTGTGTGAAAGTAATAGTTAGTACGGCACTTATCCTTATCGGTTCAATAAGGATATATTTGCTGGCAGCATCACTGTGATATTTGAAAAGCCTTCTCCTTGTTTAAGGAAAAGGCTTTTTTGTTCAGCTGGATCAATTCTGCCTGTAAAATAAAAACAAAAAAGCGTTTACCATTTGGTAAACGCTTAATTGGTGCGAGTAATGGGACTTGAACCCATACGTCTGTCGACACACGCCCCTCAAACGTGCCTGTCTGCCAATTCCAGCACACTCGCATCTGTTTTATTTTGTCGGTGTTCCCGATTGCTTTAATATTATAGCAGATAAAAATGAGTTTGTCAACCCCTTTTTTCAAAAAAATCGAAATTTTTTCAAGAAAATTTGTTAACATAAAAAATATAATTTCTCCTATTGACTTTTGCTCGCTTTTGCTGTATAATATTATCTGTTGATGCTGATGTGGCACAGTCGGTAGCGCAACGCCTTGGTAAGGCGTAGGTCGTCGGTTCAAGTCCGATCATCAGCTCCAGCGCAGAGCCTGCGCAGGTAAAGTTCACGCCTCACTTTAAGTGGGGCGTTAGTTTTTATCCATGTTAAATACTGCATCAAAGCTGTGACATATACAAAGTACAGAGCCTGCGAACCCATGCACGGGGGGCTCGTTAATTACTTGCCCGCGTTGTACGAAACAGTTATTAAGCATTCGCTCACGGCAATAGTATCTGAAACGCAACACATACACACGCAAATAGGCACTTTCTCAATATGAGGGAGTGCTTTTTTTACTGGATAGAAACTGTGAGCCGTTGATAAAAAATGGAACTTTTCGTTTTTGGTCAGTCCTTTTTTGCGGTTTTGGGCAGCAGCATTGACATCGGGGGCGATTTGCGGTAAAATGAAAGTGATATTTTATGAGACTACTCAGAAAGGAATGAGCTTATGAAACTATTCAAACGAACGGCTGCTTTTACAGCGGCGGCTGTGCTTGCGGCTGCTGGACTTCCGCCAAGTATATCTGCAACAGCAGCGACTACTCCGGATGTGGCGGATTATGAGGAGACCGAGAACAACTGGGCGAAGCTTCTGCAATACACGCTGTATTTTTATGATGCAAATATGTGCGGAACAGGAGTGAGCGAAAACAACCGCCTTTCATGGCGCGGAGACTGCCACGTATACGATGCAAAGGTGCCGATGCAGTCTATTGACAGCAACCATACGGGAACGAATCTTCCCGAATCATTCATGAAGGAGTACAAGGATATCCTCGACCCTGACGGCGATGGATATATTGATGTTTCGGGCGGCTTCCACGATGCTGGTGACCACGTAAAGTTCGGACTTCCCGAAGCATATGCAGCTTCTGTTGTGTCGTGGGGTTATTACGAGTTCCGTGAAGCCTACGAGGAGACCGAACAGGCAGCCCATGTTGAGACTATCTGCCGATATTTCTGCGATTACTTTATGAAATGCACCTTCCGTGACAAGAAGGGTGATGTAGTTGCGTTCTGTTATCAGGTGGGCGATGGAAGCGTTGACCACGATTACTGGCAGTCGCCTGAGATAGACGCTATGGGCAGACCTGCTTTCTTTGCAACCTCTGAGCTGCCGACAACAGATGATGTATCCGAGAGTGCAGCAGCTCTGGCTATAAATTACTATAACTTCAAGGACACTGACCCTGAATACGCTGAGAAGTGCCTTGACTATGCAAAGGCGCTCTTTGACTTTGCAAACAAGAACGAAAAGAAAGTCGGCGCAGGAGCTGACGGTCCTATGAGCTTCTATACGTCCAGCAAGTGGGAGGACGATTTCTGCTTTGCAGCAGGCTGGCTTTACCTCATTACCCGCGATCATGATTATCTTGAAGCTTGCGAAAAGTACATCGACTACTATGCGCCTCCGGGATATGTCCTCTGCTGGAACGATATGTGGAACGGTGTAGGACTTGTATTCGGACGCATACAGGACATATATCCTGAGGTATGCGAGGAAACTCGTGTTGCCATAGGCAGAGGAAAGTATGAAGTGCTGGACTTCTGGGAAATGGAAGCAAAAGCACTCAATACCGTTATGAACAAGAAGCTGACACCTGCGGGATACTTCCACCTTGATACATGGGGAAGTGCAAGATACAACACAGCAGTACAGTTCACGGCTCTGGTATACGATAAGTACCAGAAGGGCAAGGACAGATACAATGACAAGAATCCTGACTATACTTTTACGCAGTGGTCGCTGGGGCAGATGGAATACATCATCGGCGACAATCCGTTGGGCAGAAGCTATGTTGTAGGCTATGGAAAGAATTCCGTCAAGTATCCTCACCACCGTGCGGCATCAGGACTTACAATGGCGGAAGACCCTGCCGAGCACAAGCACGTACTCTACGGTGCTCTTGCAGGTGGTCCCGATGAGAACGACAAGCACAATGATATCACCAAGGACTGGGTATACAATGAGGTTACCATAGACTACAATGCGGCTATCGTTGGTGCAGCGGCAGGCTTATACCTTTATAAGGGCGACAAGACCATGAAGCCCGAGGAGAATTTCCCGCCTGCTGAAAAGGTGGACGATACACAGCTTTTCTCCGGAGATGATTTCTGGGTAGCGGGCTACTGTTCGGACGCTCCCGAAGGAACGGGCTCGGGCGTGACAAAGCTCACATTCTTTGTGAATACGGATTCTCTTGAACCTCATGATGATATATCCATACGCTACTATTTCAGTATAGAGGAATTTGGCAAAAAGGAGATCCCGGGAAGCTTTGTACTGCAAAAGACCTACGATCAGGTGGAGACTGAGGTAGCTGACAAATCAGCAGTGCTCTCACAGCCGAAGCAGTACAAGGACGATATCTACTACGTTGAGATATCGTGGCCTGACTATGCTATAGCCAACTCCAACAAGAAGTATCAGCTCATCATAGGCAATTACTACGGTGAGAAGTGGGATTCTTCCAACGACTGGAGCAAGAAGGGCATGATAGACCTGACCGAAGAAGGCGAGGACTATGATAATATCGTCAGCGGCGTTGAGTTTGCAAAGCGCTGCGACAATGTATGTGTATATGCGGACGGAAAGCTTATCGGCGGTACCGAGCCTGACGGCACAAAGCCTGCAAAGGTCTACAAGGTAGCGCAGCTTGTAAGGCTCCGCAAGATGCTTCTCGGTTCAGAGCCTTTCAGCAGTAAGGAAGCAGCAGAGCAGTTCGACTTCAACGGTGACGGAACTGTTGACATCTATGACGAGGTAGCTCTCAGAAAGCTCCTGATTTCAAAGTGATAACAGCTTACAGGGACGGTTTTTGTCGTCCCTGATTTATTAACCGTGATACCCATATAGCACAGCAAGCTTTTATATGAGTACAGCGGTTATGTAAGGCGTTTATAAAAGAAAAAGCATACAGATCATCATGCATGAACTGTATGCCTGTTCCCGCCGCGCTCAGGTCTTTTGTGCGACCTGTGGACGGCTATTTATGAGGAAATTCAAAGTGAGGTTCAGAGGGTATTTATAACGTGCCCTGTAACAGACAGCTGCGTCAGCTGTTTTGCCGCAGAAGTGAGCAGGGCTGCCTATTTCCCTGCACACTGCGGTATTCCCCTGAAAGACAGACGACAATACTAAAAATTACTCTCCGTGTAATTTACTTGCGTCTATACATAATATTATACAGAAAAGCAGAGCGAAAACAATGAAAAATACTATCATTTTCAGAAGATTTTTTGAAATTACAACAATTATTATATAAAATCATCTTGCAATCCTCACATTGGTATGATACAATAATACATATAAGAACTGGCGGCTGTATGCCTTTAGTCTACGGAGAACGCCGAACGGCATCGGAAGCGTTTCCGCTCTGACGCTGAAGGAACACAGCTCGCAAAGGAGGGATAAAATGAGCGAAAGGATACTTATAGGTGTGATAATCACGGACTGCCACATCGCTTTTCAGAGCGAGATACTGCGCGGTATAATAACTCAGGCGTTCAAGAGCAACTGCGATGTTGCCGTTATCTCACCCCTCCATAATTTTTCAATAAGCTCCGTACATAAGGACGCGGAGAAAAACATTTTTGACCTCGTACTATCCGAAGATATAGCAGGTATAATTTACGACAGGAACTCCATATGCAGTGAGGATATAAGGCGAAGCATGGACGAACTCTGCAAACGTGCCGAAAAGCCTGTCATGCTCCTTGACTGCAACGATCACAAGAGCTTTGAGACTACTTCCGTGGACGACCGTGAAGCTTTCGAGACCATAACCGATCACCTTATAAATGTTCACGGCTATAAAAGGATATACTGCCTGACGGGCCCGAAAAATACGTTCAGCGGCGAGGAGCGTCTTGCAGGCTATAAGAACTCTATGAAACGCCACGGCATAAAAATAGAAAAGAAATGGTGCGAGTACGGCGACTTCTGGACAGAAGCTCCGAAAAAATATGCCAGACGCATACTCAGCGGCGAGCTGGAACGCCCCGAAGCTATCGTGTGCGGAAACGATGTAATGGCAATAACTCTCACAAAGCTGTTCATGGACGCAGGACTTCGCGTTCCTGGAGATATCGCCATAACAGGCTATGATGCTTCCATTGAGGGCTATCAGTCCAGCCCTTCCATAACCAGCTACAGCCGTCCTAATTTTCAGCTCGGCGCGGAGGCTGTAAGGAGACTTTACCGCATAATCACGGGAAAGATATGCAGCAAGGTGCCCAACGAGAACGGAGAGCTCCGCCTCGGAGAGAGCTGCGGCTGCGACGAGAACCCCAGTCTGCGCCATAATATCCTGAGAAATATCAGCATAAACAGCCGATTTGAGTCTGAGCTTCTCTACGGCGATATGCTCTTTGATATAACCAATGCCGACAATATAACGACTTTTGCCGACAGACTGGATAATTACACCTACTTCCTGCATAAAATGAGAAGGGTGAGGATATGTCTCACCAAGAAGTATGTTGACGCGACCGTGGACAAAAACGCCGAGGAGCTCGGCTTTGCTATCGGCGATGACATGAAGGTGATACTTGCAAAATCTGCTATATGGCGTGAAGCCGAGACCGATATGGTGTTCAGCTCATCGAAGATACTTCCCGATTACAGCGAAGACCGCAGCTATCCCTCTGCATTTTTCATATCGCCTCTGCATTACAATAACAATTTCTTTGGCTACTGCGCAGTTTCGTTCGGAAAGGAACCGCGTTCGTTCAGCTCACTGTACATGAAGTGGATAAACTATGTCAATGTCGCTCTTGAACAGGTGAGGATAAAGGCTATAATGAACCGCACTATCCTGAATACCAGTAAGGCACTGCTCTACGATCACCTGACAGGACTGCTCAACAGGAGCGGCATAGAGCAGGAATTCAGTACGAAATTTGCAGCTTATCCTATACACAGCTCCATAGAATGTATGACGTTTGAGCTCCACGGACTGAAAAAAGCCTACTACCAGAGCGGCGAGGAAAAGTCCAACAGCATAATGGCAGCCTTTGCGAAAAAGCTTCGCTCCTGTATACACAGCAGGGAGATATGCGGCGCGTGGGCGGCACAGACCCTATGTGTCATAAGTCCCGACAGCAACCGTGCAGGTGCTATTTACAGTGCTCTCTGTGACAAGATAAAGGGCTCGCAGTTCGGCGGCGATGAGAACTGCAATATAGACTTCTCGGTGGGAGTGTGCAGCTTTGAGATCTCGCCCGAAGCCGATCTTTCCTACGCAATGTATAAGGCAACGGTGAACAGAGTGTTCTCATATGCTATATCTGAGCCAACCACGAACCCGCAGTTCGAGAAGCTGTGTCTGCTACGCAACAGGATAATGAAGAATCCCGAGCTTCCGTGGAACATCAGTGAGATAGCCGAAAGCCTTTACCTGAGCAAGAGCTATCTCCAGAAGATATACAAGTCCTATTTCAATAAGAGCATCATAGAGGAAATGATAGAGTTCCGCATAAACAACGCCAAGACGCTTCTTGCACAGACGGATATGACCGTTACGGAAATATCCCGTGAATGCGGCTATTCATCGTACAATTACTTCGTCCGACAGTTCCGTATGTGTGAGGGCTGCTCGCCGTCGGACTACCGTGACGAACAGAAAAGAAAGGCGGAGGAAAATGAAAGCTGAAGTCATACTTATGAAATGCAACGAGACCAAGCGCGTATACGGCGTAAGGGTAGAAGAACATGACGGCGACTGGTTCAGGACATGGGCGTTCCCTATTGATGAAAAACGCGCTGCTCGTGAAGGCTTCGACAAGACCACGATAAAGGGCAACCTGTACTATACAGACGAATATAACGGCTGTCCGTACTGCGGAGCAAAGAATTTTGCACAGTGCGGACGCTGCGGAAAGCTCACCTGCTGGACGAACGAGGAGCGCATAACCTGCGGCTGGTGCGGAAATACAGGCAGGCTCAGCGTCATCGAGGACGAGATAAAGGTCAAGGGCGGCGGCTATTGATCGTCTGTCAGTTAAGTATCTAACTCGGGGGGATAACCATTGGAAAGAGAAAAAGTAATAGTCAAAACAAGTATGGTCGGCATATTTGCCAATATATTCCTTGCATCATTCAAGGCAGCAGTAGGGATTCTCAGCTCATCTATCGCTATAATACTTGATGCTGTAAACAACCTGAGTGACGTAATGTCCTCGGTGATTACCATAATAGGTACAAAACTTGCCGAGAAACGTCCCGACAAGAAGCACCCGTACGGCTACGGCAGGATAGAGAACCTGAGCACGGCTCTTATCGCGGTGATAGTCCTGTATGCGGGTATTACCTCGCTGGTGGAATCGGTAAAAAAGATAATCCACCCTGTCAAGCCCGATTATTCGGGAGCTGCTATCGCCATAGTAGCCTCGGCGGTAGTCGTGAAGATACTCCTCGGACTTTACGTAAAGAAGAAGGGCGAGAGCGTCAGCTCTGAATCACTTATAGCATCGGGCAAGGACGCGCTTCTTGATTCTGTCATCTCCATAGCAACTCTCATAGCAGCACTGATATATCTCACTCTCCATATCCGCACGGAAGCGTGGCTCGGTGCAGTGATATCGCTTGTCATTATAAAATCAGGTCTGGAGATACTTGGCGAGAGCCTTTCCAGCATTATCGGAAAGCGCATAAGCTCGGAGCTGTCAAAGGCGATAAAGGAAACCGTAACGTCTTTCCCCGAAGTCTGCGGAGCTTATGACCTGCTGCTTCACAACTATGGACCCGACCTGCTTATAGGCTCTGTGCATATTGAAGTTCCCGATACTATGACAGTCGCGGAGCTCGACAAGCTCGAACACCGCATCAACGAGAAGGTGCTTGAGGAGCATCGCGTAATACTGGCAGGCATAAGCGTATATGCCGTGAATACTCAGAACGACAAGGCGATAGGTATATACGAGGAGATACGCCGTCACGTTATGTCTCACGAATATGTGCTCCAGATACACGGATTTTACCTTGATGATGAGAAAATGACGATACATTTTGATATAATCATAGATTTTGCAGCTCCCGACAGAAGCGGGCTGTACGACCATATCCTGACGGAAACGCAGGAAGCTTACCCCGAATACAGCGTGAGCATAACCCTCGATACCGATGTCAGTGACTGAATAAAATAATGAAGCGGCATAAGTGTTATATTTATGCCGTCTTTTTTATTTTAAATGAAAATAACGAAAAACAGGCTCGTTTTAATATAGAATGTATAAAATATCACAAAAACAGCGCTTCATTTATATTTAGCGTGACCATTGACAACTTGACATGAAATATGTTATCATGGTAATATTAGTTGCAGTCTGCACAAAAATAGGAACGATTGTTTGTGCGATTTGCAGAAGACAAAGGAAAGGTCACTATGCTTGCAAGCCTAACTAATATAAATAAATTCTATAACGGCAATCAGGTGCTGAAAAATGTTTCCCTTACTATCGACGAAAGCGATAAGATAGGTCTTGTGGGAAACAATGGCTGCGGAAAGTCCACACTGCTGAAGATACTTACAGGTTCTGTAGAGCCTGACCGTTTAACGGAAAAGGACGGCATCATTTCCATGGCTGCAAAGACTACGGTCGGCTACCTCGAACAGATGGGCGGACTTGACTCGGAAAATACCGTCATCGGTGAGATGAGAAGCGTTTTCGAGCCGATACATCGCGCTATCGACCGCCTCCGCGAAATAGAGCTGGAGATAGAGATGGGCGATAATTCGGCTGCGGACGAGTACCAGCAGCTCTCATCATGGGTCGAGGCGAACGACGGCTACAACACCGATGTGAAGATACGCATGGTCCTCAACGGTATGGGCTTCTCGGGCGAGGAGCTTGAACGTACCTGCGCAGGCTTCAGCGGAGGCGAAAAAACTCGCCTGTGTATCGCAAGACTGCTGCTCGAAGAGCCAAACCTGCTTATCCTCGACGAGCCTACGAACCACCTTGATTTCAAGACCATCATGTGGCTTGAGGACTACCTCAGAAGCTATAAGGGAGCTGTCCTCATCGTGTCCCATGACCGTTACTTCCTCGACAGGCTCTGCACTTCCATATGCGAGATCGAAAGAGGAGTACTTACACGCTACAGAGGCAATTATACCGCCTTCGTCCGTCAGCGTGAGGAAAATGACGCAAGACGGGAAAAAGAGTACGAGATGCAGCAGAAGCAGATAGCTCAGCTGGAAGACTATGTCGCAAAGAACCTCGTCCGCGCTTCAACTACCAAAATGGCTCAGAGCCGCAGAAAGCAGCTCGAAAAGATAGAGCGCATCGAGCGTCCCGTACACGATACCAAACACGCGAAGATACATTTTACCTATGCTGTTGAGCCGCCTATAGACGTGCTCAAGGTCAAGGGCGTGGATATCTCCGTGGGCGAGGGAAGCTCGCGCAAAACTCTTGTGGACGAGATAGATTTTGAAGTCCGCAGAGGTGAAAAGATCGGTATAATCGGCGACAACGGCATCGGAAAATCTACTCTGCTCCGCATTATACAGGAAAAGCTTCCGCATAAGGGACTGGTTCGCTGGAACAGTAATATAAAAATATCCTACTTTGAACAGGAAAGTACAAACCTCAACAAGGAACTCACCGTAATGGAGGAGCTGCACAGCCGCTATCCGCTCCTTTCTGATCTTGAAGTCCGCAGCCTGCTGGCTCAGGTAAGACTGGTGGGCGAGAACGTCTTCAAGGAAACAGGCGTTATCAGCGGCGGTGAACGTGCAAAGCTCTGCTTCGCCATAATGATGCAGGAGCACGGCAACGTTCTTATACTCGATGAGCCTACCAACCACCTTGACCTCAGCTCTAAAGAAGCTATCGAGGAGGCACTGGCTGAATATACGGGAACGGTCATATTTGTCAGCCATGACCGCTATCTCCTGAGCAAGATCGCTGACAGACTAATAGAGCTCACAGACGGTACATACAGGCTGCATAACTACGGCTTCAACAAGTACCTCGATGTGCTCCGTGACGAACAGGCTGCCGAGAAAAAAGCCCTCGACGCTGAAAAGCAGCAGAAGGCTGCCGAGGCAGCAAAGGAAAAGGCAGCAAAAGGCTATCGCAGCAAACAGCAGAGAAGTGCCGATGCTGCAAGAAAAAACGAAATGAAACGCCTTGAAAAGGAAATCGATGACTTACAGGCACAGATAGACGCTCTCACCGAGGAGATCGGCAGAGAGGACGTTTACAGCGATTACGAACTCATGAACCGCAAGTGTGCCGAGATCGACGAACTCAAAAAGAAGATCGACGAGGATTTCGAGCTTCTGATAGAGCTTGACCAGTGAAAAGGAGTAAAACTATGAAGATAAAAACGCTTATGAGCATTGCCGCTGCAGCAGCGCTTGCCATTGCACCGTCGGGTGTTACTGTCCACGGTGAAGCAGGTATGTATCTGATCGGCGATATAAACGGCGACGGCTTGGTGGATTCGGCTGATGCTTCCGCTGTTCTCGCTGCATATGCGTACGTATCATCAGGAAAAGAATGTCCGCTTTATTCGTACCAGCAGTCAGCAGCCGACCTTAACGGCGACAATAACGTTGATGCAGTAGACGCTACACTTATACTTTCTTATTATGCTTGGAACTCCGTAAGCGGTGACGAGAACGCGATACTCTCCGACTTCCTCGAAAAGAACGGTATACCTCAGAGAAAGGAAGAAACACCGCAGACGGAACAGCCCGCGGCACCTGCCGCAGCAGCTCCTGTCAGCAATGATATGCCGCCTGCCGAGGATATCGGTGAGGCGTATCGGTATCCGCGTATCGACAGCGAGTATGCTGAGTGGTTCTGGATAGGTGATTCCCGTACAGTGGGTATGTCCTACAGCGTATCTATCGACTGCCTTGCAAAGGTGGGCGAGGGAATAGCTTTCTTCAAGAGGAACTATGACCAGATTATAAAGATACGCGATAAGACGGTCATCATTAATCTCGGCGTAAACGATGTATACAACAGCAAGGCTTACCTTGACCTTTACAACGGTCTCCCGGCTGAATTCCTTGACAGCAACAAGGTCATCGTGCTCTCGGTAAATCCGTGCAGCGGCAGCTATTCTTACCTCAATAACAATATAGTTGCCTTCAATGAAGCTCTTGCGGCAGGTCTCGACAGCAGGATAACCTTCCTCGATTCTTACTCATATATGATGCATAACGGCTTCGGCACTACCGACGGTCTCCACTATACATCTCAGACATATGTGGATCTCTACAATTTTGTGTACGACAGCCTTCACCCCGATGAGAAAGTTGAGTAAAAAACTGAATTTTTGAAAAAACTATTGCATTGCATGGCGATGTATGGTATAATATTATAAAGTATTTTGCGGCAATGCCGTATCATTACCTATGGAGGAACAAAAAAATGAAACACATCAAGACTATCAATAAGGCTAATCTCAAGGAATCTGCTCAGAAGGGCGGCTGCGGCAAGTGCCAGGCTTCATGTCAGTCTGCTTGCAAGACTTCATGCACAGTTGCTAACCAGAAGTGCGAGAGATAAGCTGAACGCTAAGTTTAGTCGAGGCAGTATGCAAATGCTGCCTCATATTTTTTGAATAGAGGGAAATATTATGATACATAAGTATAAGCTTAATGGTTTGAATATAGTTCTTGACGTAAACAGCGGCGGCGTTCACCTTGTGGACGAGCTTACGTATGACCTTCTCGATAATGTTGAGCCGCCTTTTGAGGCTGAATGTCCGCAGAAAGTTGTGGATAAGCTCTCAAAATCCTACAGCGAGGAGGATATCCGCGACTGCTACAGCGAGATCGTCGAGCTTTACAATGATAAGATACTCTTCTCTGAGGACGATTACGAGAAGTACGCTCAGTATTCCGTAGCTTCTCCTGTAAAGGCAATGTGCCTGAACATAGCTCATGACTGTCAGCTCAGATGCAAGTACTGCTTCGCTTCCACAGGCGATTTCGGCAAGGGCAGAAAGCTCATGTCCTTTGAGACGGGCAAACACGCTATCGACTTCCTGCTGGAGAATTCGGGCGACCGTCCTAACCTTGAGCTGGACTTCTTCGGCGGTGAGCCGCTCATGAACTTCAAGGTAGTAAAGCAGGTTGTGGAGTACGCAAGAAGCCGCGAAAAGGAATACAACAAGAAGTTCCGTTTCACTATCACCACAAACGGACTGCTCCTCGATGATGAGAAGATAGATTTCATCAACCGCGAGATGTCCAACGTTGTCCTCTCCATCGACGGAAGAAAGGAAGTCAACGACTTTTTCCGTGTACTGCCTAACGGTCAGGGCTGCTACGATATGATACTGCCGAAGTACCAGAAGCTCGTTGCGGGCAGAGGCGACAAGGAGTACTATGTAAGAGGTACTTTCACAAACAAGAACCTCGATTTCTCCAACGATGTGTTTGCACTCAATGATGCAGGCTTCGACCAGATATCCATTGAGCCTGTTGTTGGCGATGATGATATATATGCTCTTACAGAGAAAGACCTTCCTGCTGTTTTTGCAGAGTACGAAAAGCTCTCTCTGAAGCTCCTTGAACGCGAGAAAGAGGGAAAGAAGTTCAATTTCTTCCACTTTATGCTCGACCTCGATCAGGGACCATGTGCAATAAAGAGACTCAGGGGCTGCGGCTGCGGAAACGACTATGTGGCTATAACTCCTGACGGTGATATCTTCCCGTGCCACCAGTTCGTAGGGATCGACGAGTACAAAATGGGCAATATCGACGAGGGTACTTTCGATCAGGAGATGAAGAAGGACTTCGCAAAGGCTCACGTTTACTCAAAGCCGGACTGCCGCGAGTGCTGGGCTAAGTTCTATTGCAGCGGCGGCTGTAATGCCAATAATTACCAGTATATGGGCGATATCAGAAGTGCTCACAAGATATCATGTCAGCTCGAAAAGAAGCGCCTTGAGTGTGCTATCATGATGAAGGCTGTACGTATGGCTGATTCGGCTGAATAATTGAAAGAATTATAAAGGGCGGCAGCTTCGCCGCCCGTTTTGATTTGAGCGCGGAAAGGGGAGAACACCATGAAGATCAATAAGATACAGCTCAATTGTCACCGCGATATCTCGTTCGGCAATGAGCTTGGTGCCGATCCTGCGTTCATATTCTTCCGTTCACCTGTTGTGTACAGGCAGAACGGGGCGGAGTATACTACCTCGCGCAGCTCGGCGGTAATACTTTCGGGAGGCTACAAGCACGATTTCAGCCCTGTGAAGGGCGATACCCTGCGCTATGACCTCATAGGCTTCAAGACAGCTGCCGCTGACAGACAGTATATCTCCTCAATGAACCTTCCGCTGGATATCCCTGTGGAGTTGGAGGACGACTACGTTATTTCAAATACCCTCAGGTCAATGAAATCCCAGTCCATGCGCCGCGGAAAACGCTTCGGAGAATTCATGGAGCTTTCCATGCGTATAATATTCATAGTCCTCAGCGAGATGACAGCAAGCCATGTTCAGCTCCCCGAGGAGAAGATACCAAAGTACGCTGAGCTGAAGCTGCTGCGTGAATCAGTGTACGAAGAACCCATGAACAGCTGGTCGGTAGACGATATGTGCGAGGATATGCAGATAAGCAGGACATACTTCCATAGACTGTATCAGAGGGCTTTTGGCGTTACCTTCCGTCAGGACGTTATCGAGAGCCGCCTTATACACGCCGCAGACCTGCTGAAAAATACCGACCTTTCCGTGACGGCTATATCCGAGATTTGCGGATATGACAGCGAGTCCTACTTCATGAGACAGTTCAAGACGCACAAGGGCTGCACTCCTTCAGAGTACCGAAGACGCATAAAGGCACAGGAAGAATGAGCGGAAATTTGTGGACATCTGTACGATTTTATCTTTTGCTTAGTGCATTATGTGTAAATATATATGGGCGATTAGTGCAAAAAATCAAAAAAAGCCTTTACAAGTATAAAAAATTGTGTTATAATACTGAGAGTGAGAAAACACCTGCATAATATTATGCGGTTATATATTAGGTATCAAAATGCCGCTCCATGCGGATATGCGGCACAGAACTTTTAACTGAATAATCTTTAAGGAGCGATTTCGTTTTATGACTAACGGAGATAAGCGCAGAAACCGCGAGAGAGATAAAGTGTCAAAAAGATACAGGGTCAGATATGACAGGCTCGTTGCGGTGATCCTCGTTTTTGTCGTTCTTATAGTTGTACTTTCTTCATGCTGTAAGAGCTGCTCAAAAAAAGGAGATAACAAGAACTCCGCTACTAAAAATACGACTACCAGCATTGATAATACTCAGCAATCGTCTATCGTTGATAATCTTGAGTCAAGCAACGAGACAAGTTCTTTGATAACAGGTACTCCCGACGGTCAGAAGCCGTCAGAGTCACAGTATACAACAGAAGTACACAGCGCAGCAGACGTGAATACGGGCAACCTTGTTCTTGTAAACGGCGAACATGAGTATAAGTTCACCGAAGGCGATGCCGATCTCGTTGTACTTTTTGACAATCATGATGATGCACATTACCATGTCAGCGACCTTGTGACAAAGCTCTATTCAGAGCCGCTCGACCAGCTCAATGCCCTTATGGACGCATTCTATGCTGCCGAGAACAATTCCGATATCTACGTGATAGACGGTTTCCGTACACTGGAGGAGCAGAACGACAAGTACAATAACGGCAATTCTCAGTTCCAGGGCGGATATTCCGATTACCATACGGGCAGAAGCTTCGATATGGCTATCTTCCCCAAGGATTCAAGCTCAGGCTACTATTCGCCTACAGGCGTTTACAGCTGGGTCGATGAACACGCCGCAGAGTACGGATTCGTGGTTCGTTTCCCGGAGGGCAAGGAAAGCTATACAGGCGAACGTGCAAGAGATTATACATACAGATATGTGGGAGCTCCGCACGCTATGTATATGAAGCAGAATAACCTCTGCCTTGAGGAGTATATTACAAAGATCAAGGAGCATACTAACGACAAGCCTGTTGAGGTAACAGTGGGCAATAAGCTCTATCAGATATACTATGCTCCCATGAATGCATCGGGAGATACAGAGGTGCCTGTACCGTCCAACAAGACGTATTGGGTATCAGGAAACAACGTTGACGGATTTATAGTTACCGTCTGCATGAATTAAAGTCTGAAATGTCCCCCGAACTACGGGGGACTATTTTGGTTATCAGAATAAATAATAATATTGCAGGTCAGTATCATTATTCGAGCTTTCAGGCTGAGAGATAGGAGATAAATGTGAATAAAAGAAAGATTTTGGCGCTTGCAGTTTGTGCGGCAATATGCTCGGGGAGCATGGCAGGCTGCGGAAACAAGGATAAAAAAGGCGGCGGCACAGGTCATATGTACGGCGCAGCCCTTGCAGGCAACCCAAAGAGCCTTGACCCCCAGTATGCAACGGATCCCTCATCGGCTACGGTAATAAAGAACCTCTACAGCGGACTGGTCATGCAGGACAAGAGCGGAAATATCGTGTGCTGCAATGCCGAGTCGTATAATGTCTCTGAGGACAGCTGTGTGTATACATTCAGTCTGCGTAAGGACAATTACTGGTTCTTCGACGAAAACGAGGACGACAAGATAACCGATGAGGAGTGTTTCCCCGTTACTGCCAATGATTACGTTTTTGCGCTGAGGAGAGTGCTCGACCCGAATATGCATTCACCTTACGCAAGAGACTTCATGTGCATTAGGGAGGCAGGAAACGTTTCCGCAGGAAGCTGCGGCACCGATGCTCTCGGAGTAAGAGCTCTTGATGACTATACGCTGGAGATCAGTCTCGACTATCCATGTGCGGAACTCCTTATGCTGCTCACTACTCCTGCGGCTTACCCCTGCAACGAGGATTTCTTCCTGTCTACGAAAGGAAGGTACGGGCTCGATGACAGGTCTGTGATGTCCAACGGCCCGTTCTACGTCCGCCAGTGGTTCTACGATCCATACGGCAGCAATAATATCCTTTATATGCGCAAGAACGAGAAAAATGCAAACGATAAGTACGAAGTTCTCCCGAGCTACGTCAGCTTTTCCGTTAAGGACAGCGAAGCGGAAGTAAAGCAGTGCTTCAAGGACGAGGAAGCAGAGTGCTTCTCGACAAATAAGCTGGGAGGTTATAATTCCGGCAAGTACAGCATAGACGGTCAGAAGGCGATAACTCTCGGACTTATCTTCAACCCCGAGGACAAGCTGTACTCTAACCTTTCCCTCAGAAAAGCTGTTGCGCTGGCTGCTGACAAGGCGGCTCTCGAAAAGGAGAAAAACAGCGATATACAGCCCGCATACGGACTTATCCCGCCTGCGGTTGATATACTTGGAAGAAGCTACCGCGACCTTGCTTCGGATAAGCAGTTTGACGTATCGGACAAGGCACAGGCACAGGAGCTCCTTGCGCAGGCTAAATCCGAGCTGAAGGTAAGCTCCATAGAAAGTGTAAAGGTAATAGTTGATTCAAGTACCATAGATTCACGTTATCTGCATATCCTTTCTCAGAGCTGGCAGGATACGCTGGGAATATATATAGGTATAGAAGACCTGACTACGGCTGAATTCAACGAGAGGATAGAGAACGGAAATTACACTATAGCGCTTTATCCGCTGAAAGCCGACTTCAATAGCGGTATTGCGGTCTTTGACAAGTTCGAGACCGTGCCGTGCCTTAGAAGTGCAGTCGGTGGACAGAGGGTCACGGAAGGCATAATGAACTGCCTGTCTGTTGAAGACCTTGTAAATAATTATACTGCGGCAGAAAGAAATGTTCTGGGACAGTACGGCTTTGTACCGCTGTTTTACAAGAACTGCTACCTTGTAGCGAATAAGGACAACGATGATATAATCTACGATCCGTTTACAGGTGCTATCGACTACAGGATAGCAAGGAATTACAGCTAATTATGCCGTTGGGCATATTGTGACAGAAAAAAGCTGACGCTATTTAAGCGGAGTACTCATATAGAAACTTTATGCGAATTATCGGGGAAACCTTTTTCAAAAGGGTTCTTTCTCAATATCTCACGTATAAACTTCTGTATAAGTACAGTGCTTATTAGCGGCAGCTTTTTTCAGTTTGAGCGGTGGAGGATTTGACTTCATATCCTGCCTGTGATATACTTATCTTAAAGGAGTTGTTTGTAATGACTAAAATTGACCTTATCACAGGTATTCTCGGCTCGGGCAAGACCACGTTCCTGCTGAAATATGCCCGTGATCTCATTGACAGCGGTCAGAATATCGCCATTCTCGAAAACGATTTCGGAGCTGTCAATATAGATATGATGATATTGCAGGAGCTTAAATGCGACCGATGCAGACTTGAAATGGTAGCAGGCGGCTGCGACGCGGACTGCCACAGACGACGCTTCAAAACACAGCTCATCTCACTTGGTATGCAGCACTTTGACCGCGTTATCGTCGAGCCTTCGGGCATTTTCGATATGGACGAATTTTTTGATATCCTCCACGACTCGCCGCTGGACAACTGGTTCGAGATAGGGAGCATACTCACTATCGTTGACGGCGAAATGGAGGAGAAGCTCTCTCCGCAAATGGAGTACCTCCTCGGCTCTGAAGCTGCCTGCTGCGGAAAGATAGTGGTGAGTAAGCTTCACGGAGAGATCGACGAGAGCCATGTGCAGCTACTGCTCGATCATGTGAACAGCGCTCTTGAGGAGATACGCTGTGACCGCAGACTTTCGCTGCGTGATATTGTGGCAAAAGACTGGAAGTGCTTTACAGCCGAGGATTTCAGAATTCTCAGGAACGCAGGCTATCGCGGTTCGAGCTACGTCAAGAAGTACAGTCCCGAGGATATAGTAAGTGCTGTACACTACTTCATGCACGTCGACATACCGCGTGAGAGTATAGAGCCGCTTATCGCCGATATCATGAGTGATGAGAACTGCGGCAGAGTGTTCCGCATAAAGGGAGCGGTTCCGCTGAAAGACGGCTGGCTGAAGATCAACGCTACCCGTGAAAAGACTGAACTGTCGGAGGTAAACGAGGGACAGTCCGTGATTATCGTCATCGGCGACAATATCTCCCGCGAGAAGATAGACAGCTACCTGAAACCGCTTAACTCCGACCCTGAATATGTTTCCATATGAAGAATGCCCGAAAGTATGACTGCAATATTCATGTAGAAGTTTATGCTTATTATTGAGTAAAACGTTTTGAAAAAGGCTCTCGAATCACTTTCAGTGACCGTTATTTCATTTTTTCTATAATAAAGCCCAAAAAGTGAATTAAGCCTCTCTGTACAGACTACAGAGGGGCTTTGTTATAGAAAAAACAGCTAAAAGTCTTTGGAAAAGAACCTTTCCTCAGAAAGGTTTTTCCCGATAAGTAAATATAAGCTTCTATATCAGTATCACAGTTAAACTTTCGGGCGTTAGTCATTTCTCGATACTGTTCAGGTACTCGCTTGCGAGGTACAGTGAGCCGCAGACAACTGCTACACCGTTGTTTTCAAGGGCGAGAGCCTTTGCCTTTTCGACGCATTCCGCAAGAGTACCTGTTTCGGCTTCGGTGCGGAAGCTTGCTATATCAGCGATGATATCGGCAGATACGGCGTTGGGAGCAAAGCCGTCTACTGCAAAGAGCTTGTCGGAGATATCGGAGATAGTTTTTATGCAGTCCACATAATCCTTGGAGTCCACCATGCCCATGACGGTGTATATCTTCTTGCCGCGTGTACTCAGATACATGAGCATCAGCGAAAGCATACCAACGCCTGCGGGGTTGTGGCCGCCGTCCACGAGCACAGGCGGTTCGCCGTCTATGTACTGTACTCTTGCGCGTACCTGTGTAGTCTCGACAGCTTCGATAATGGCACTCTCGCTTATGGAAAAGCCTTTGCTTCTCAGGTATATGCAGGCGGTTATGGCAGTCTGAGCGTTGTACTTCTGGTGTATTCCTGCCATTGCAGGTGTGAGCTTTATACCTCTGTATATGAAAGGCGAAAACAGACCTCCGTCAGCCGAGGGAGTACAAGGCTCGCAGGGGATAAGCTCTGCGCCGACCTTTTCTGCGGTATCTCTTACTAATTCGCGTATACTGTCGGGGTTGTCCTCCGAGAGTATAACAGCCGAGCCGCTTTTTATTATGCCTGCCTTGTGGGAAGCTATCTCCTCGACGGTATCACCGAGAAGAGCTGTATGGTCGAGGGATATGGACGTTATCACTGAAAGCAGCGGCGGAGGTATTACGTTTGTGGAGTCCAGCGTTCCGCCGATACCTGTTTCAAGCACAACGATGTCGCACTTCTCGTGCTCGTACCAGAGCATAGCGATAGCCATAGTTATCTCGAACTGAGAGTAAGCCTTGTCGTCAACGCGCTCCTTTACGAACTCCGCGATATCGCAGAGGGACTTCTCGTCGATCTCGTCGTCGTTTATGCGTATCCTGTCGGTATAGCGCAGAACGAACGGTGAGGTGAATTTACCTGTCTTATAGCCTGAGAGCTGCAATGCCCTTGCGATATACTCAAGTGTCGAGCCCTTTCCGTTTGTGCCTGCGATGTGGACGAATTTAAGCCTTTTCTGCGGATCGCCCACGCGATTCATAAGCTCGGTTGCACGGGATAAGTCGGTTATACGTCCTCCTGATTTTGAGTAAGAGTTTATGAAGCTCATACATTCTTCGATGTTCATGGTTTCTCCTTATATATGTTTATTTAAGTCTTTTTTTGAATACTTCGCGCATCTTTATTGCTTTATCAATGGCTTCTTCAATAAGTTCATTGTAGTTACTGTGGTCATCGAAATTCAAACCGTTGATTTTATAAAGTATCCTGCTGGCTTTTGCATTATCAAGTCTTTGCCATTCAACTTCAAAGCCAAGTTCTTTTTCGATTATTTCACGTTCGGCATACAGTTTATCATATAGAGCTTTATTAGAAGCAATGTACAATTCAACTCCGATATAAGAATCTTTGTTTACAAGAGAAACACTTATTTTTGCTTCGCTTGTTCCAACAGCTATATTGTACCAGCTTACAGAACTTGCTTTACAAATATTGAACGGCTTTCCACGATTAATTGCGTGGTCGTTGAAAAGTGTCCAGAATTTCACTCTTTCTGATTGGCTTTTAGTCATGGTATCAGAAGGTTTAGTAACTTTTGATTCTTTAATAAAATCGTTAGGCTGCTCAACTATCTGGAACATGGGCGCAGCAGCAGAGTCGCCTATTTGGTAAGCGTGAATTTCTATCAGGAAGAAGTTTATATCCTGTACCGTATTATTATTCAACCATTCAATAGCGCTTCGATGTTCGTCTCTTGCTTCCTTAACTATCCAGACAATGACCTTTGCATCTAAGCCCGAAGCGTAAGTAATGATTTTTCCCAAGTGGTCATGATTGGAATTTTCAAGCTGATTCTCGATAATGACTTTAGTGCCTGTTGTTTCATCAACAGCCAGAATATCGCATCTGTATGCGCCAACATAAGCTTCTGTGTTAATATCGACCAAGGTCAATCCCAGTTTGTCGTTCAGTAGCTTGATGTTTTCTTCTTGTGCGAGCCATGCGGAGAAGTCGTATTGTTCATGTTTCCATAATTCACGAATGTCAACTTCTTTTAACGTGCCTATTTTCATTTTCTTCTCCTTTAACGTTGAACGGTTATTATCTTCGTCTTTTAATAATAGCATCATTCGCTCTAAGATGGCAGTGACCATGCCCGAATTGTATCTTTGATTAAAGCGCCCATTCATAATATAATCTTCTCTGAAAATCAGTGTCATCAGACAGCAGCACATATGATAGTCAGCATTTCGGAGCCTTTTTATCTCTTTATCTACGTTGGATTCTACATATTCTGTATATTTATATTCAATGTCACCCATTTCCTCAAAAAGCTTATAATAATGCTCTAATCTCGGAGCTTTTGAATCAATAAGAGCTTGGATCTTTTTAATTTTCTCATCATTTGTCATTTACATATCCCCACCTCATGACTAAATTCATAGATATTGCATAGGGCACTGGTCAAGCGCCCCTGTGTTCTCAATTAATACACCCCTGCCTGCCTTTCAGCCTTTGCAACAGCTTCTTCGAGTGACATACCTGCGAACTCCTGTGCGGAGAAGATACGTCCGCATTTCTTATCGTCGATAAAAGCTCCCACAAGTACGCCGGGGAGAGCGCTTTCAGGAGAGTTCGGAGCGTTAGGGCCGCCGAGGTCTGTTCTGCACCAGCCGGGGTCTGTGAGACTGAGGGTAACGTCTGTGCCATCGTAGTTCTTGCCCAGATCGCGTGTTACCTTGTTCAGAGCCGCCTTTGCTGCGGAGTATCCTGCCTGTTCAGGTTCGAGGTCGATACCGCTGGTGGTATTGACGATGCGTCCGAAGCTGCGCTCCTTCATCTGTGGAAGAAAATGATAGCATATCATCATAGGAGCGGTAGTATTTATCTTAAAGCTTATGTCGTAGTCCGAAGCAGGAGTTGAGAGATAGTCCGTTCTGTAGGCTATCTGTAGTCCGGCGTTGTTGAGGATAATGTCGAGTTTAGTGCCTTTTTCGTCGATAGTGCGGCACATTTTTTCTACCTGTTCCATGTCGGAAAGCTCTGCTGTCACAATGTAAGCGTCAACTCCGAGAGCCTTTACCTCGTCGAGCACCTTTGCGCAGTGTTCTTCGGTTCGGCTGTGGAGTACCAGATTGCAGCCCAGCTTAGCCATAAATATAGCTGAAAGATAGCCGATGCCGCGGCTTGCACCTGTAATGAGTGCCCATCTGCCTTTTACGTTTACCATTTTTTTCCTCCTTAGTGGTTATATATGCGATTCTCCCGTCAAAAGGCGGGAGAATCATCATCAATATTCGTAGTCGATACAAGCTCTGTCGGTCTTTACAGTGCCGATGAACTTGCCGAATTCAAGGTGTGCAGGGTGTACCTGATATGCATTGAGGTCGTCGATCGTGTCGAAGTCGCAGAGGAGCGATATAGTGTAGTTGCTTTCGGGAGTGTCCTTGGAGTTGATAACTACCTCGCCCTTTTTGAGCTCCTTGACATTAGCGATAACGTTGTCGAAGCGCTTCTGAGCTTCAAGAGCGTTTTCGTATTCGCTTCTGCCGTCGGCTTCCTTTAATTTAAACATAACGATGTGTTTTATCATGATTATTACCTGCTTTCGTATATTTTAGCTTTGAATGTTTTAAGTCCGTCGTAGCTCTGGTACTCGCCGTACTCCTTGAACACAAGTCCGCATTTTTCGATAACGTGTGCGGAGGCTGTATTCTCCACGGCGCACGCAGACCTGAGACGGATATCTCCGTACTTGCTGCGGACGTATTCTATCATAGCCTTTGAAGCCTCTGTAGCATAGCCCTGTCCCCAGCAGTCATAGCGGAAATTATAGCCAAACTCCCAGAAGCCGTCCTCAAGCAGCTTTATACCGCCTGAGCCTATGAGCTTGCCGTCGCTTTTGCGGACAAAGCCAAACTCGAACTGTGTATCCGTGGACTTTACAGTCCTGAGCCATTCTTTTGTGGTCTCCACGCTCTCATGGGTGGAGTATATCATGTATCTTGCAACTCTCGCGTCGCCTGTCCACTCAAAAGCCGCTTCTGCGTCATCGAGAGTCAGCTGACGGAGTATAAGACGTTCAGTTGTTATCGTTGTCATTTTCTATATTTTTAACCTCGGATCATTCCTCGTCATCGTTGTCATCTACAGGAATGACAATTCTTTCAAGCTTTTCCTTGCGTTCAAACATGATAAGCGGCATAAGAAGAATTGCAGCTGCAAATACCCAATTCCTCATATTTTGAGGAATAGTTCAGGTAATTAAGGAAGTCTCCGCTGTCTTGTTCGTTCAAATATTCAAAGATCGTATCGGACAGCGCAGCGATAAGAACTCCAACCCAGCCCACAATAGCCTTGATATCACTCTTTTCCTGCAATTCGTAGATAAGGCACGTCATAAAGACAAGTTCAAGGTAATAAATATTATGGAAATTATAGGTCAATGAACCCAGAGCCATGATACCTGTCATTATATAAGCATGGATGATAAGAGAAAGTTCGGCTTTTCCATTTTATTTTTCCGAACATCGTAAGAACAAGGAGGATACTTGCTGTAATACCGACAAAGAACAATAATATATGGAACAGCTGGTTTAAAATGATTATCGGGTCATGGCTGTATATTCTGACATTCTCTCCGAAACTTTCCAGATAAATAATATTTCTGTCTGAATAAAAGTATGCTGCAAGTGATGTAAATACGAGAAGCTTCGACCATATTCGGTCGTATTTACGTGTTATTATATGGTTTCAAGTATTCTTGTGCGTTTTTGAGTTGTCGTTATTATTTGCCGCCTATTTTTTCAACTTTCATAAGATTTGTCGTACCCGAAACGCCGAGAGGTACGCCTGCTGTGATAGCAACAAGGTCGCCGTCCTCGACGAGTCTGTGAGATTCTGCGGCTTCAACAGCAGCTGCGAAAAGCTCGTCGGTGCTGGTCTTTTCGTCGATGATGAACGGGATAACGCCCCAGCTCATATTCATCTGACGGCAGACCACATCATTCATGGTGCAGCTTATAATAGGACAGCTCGGGCGGTACTTTGAGATAAGTCTCGCAGTCTGACCGCCGAGAGATACGGTTATGATAGCTTTAGCGTTCAGGTCGTGGGCAGTGGTAACGGTAGCGTGAGCGATAGCTTCGGCAACACTTCCGTTTTGTTCTGCACGGCGCGACGAGAAACGAGCCTTGTAGTTGATGTTGTTTTCGGTAGTCTCAGCGATAAGAGCCATAGTCTTTACGGCTTCTACAGGGTAAGCACCTGCGGCAGTCTCACCTGAGAGCATGATAGCGCTTGTGCCGTCGTAGAGAGCGTTTGCAACGTCGGTTATCTCGGCACGGGTCGGGCGTGGATTGGTTATCATGGACTCCAGCATCTGTGTAGCGGTTATCACCTGTTTGCCTGCGTTATAGCCCTTCTTTATGAGGGATTTCTGGATAGCAGGTATCTGCTCGAAAGGTATCTCAACGCCCATATCGCCGCGGGCAACCATTATGCCGTCGGCAGCTTCGAGGATCTCGTCAATGTTCTCAACACCGTCGGTATTCTCTATCTTAGCGATGATCCTTACATCGAACCAGCCCAGGCTCTGTGTGAATTTCCTCAGGTAGTTGATATCGGCAGCTGTACGAACGAAGCTTGCTGCGATGAAGTCAAAGCCCATTTTTGAGCCGAATTCGAGATCGTCCATGTCTCTTTCGCTGAGGTAAGGCATGGAGAGTTTTACTCCGGGGACATTGATGCCCTTGTTGTTTGAAAGAGTGCCGCCGTGAACAACTCGACAGACGATGTCGGACGTGGTGACTTTTTCGGCAATGAGCTCGATAACGCCGTCGTTTATGAGTATCCTTGTGCCCATGCTGACATCGCGGGGCAGTTTTTTGAAGCTGATGCTGCCGACTTTGTCATCGCAGAGCACGTCCTCGGTGGTGAGAGTATATGTGTTGCCGTCATGTATCTCAACGGGCTTATTGTCTACGAATTTGCCCAGTCTTATCTCAGGACCCTTTGTATCAAGAAGGGTAGCGATAGGAAGGTCGAGTTCCTTTCTGAGCTTATCGATAACGCGGAAGCGTTTTTCATGGGTCTCGTAGTCGCCGTGTGAAAAATTGAAACGGGCAACGTTCATGCCTGCCAGCATGAGTTCGCGCATAATATTTTCGTCATCGGTGGCAGGGCCTATTGTACATACGATCTTTGTTTTTCTCATTTGCAGATCCCTCTTTCTGTGAGAGCACTGATAATCAGAGCTTTTTGAGTTTTGCGTAATTAGCCATTATCTTTTTTGTGCCTACCTTGTCAAAGGCTACCTCCAGCATGGAGTCATTTGACATGGGCTTTACGGAGATGATAGTACCTTCGCCGAAAATGCTGTGGGATACCTTTTCACCTGCGGTATATGTAACAGCTTCCTTTGGAGCGCTGCTTGCGGACTTCTTATTGCGGGCAAGCTGCTGCTGTAAAGTAGCTGAGTGTACTTCGGTAACGGCTTTGTCGTTATCGGCAAGCTGACTGCGCATAGCAGCAGCGTTGTCGTGCTTTTCGATAAGCTCGCTGCCTATCTCACGCATGAAGCGGGAAGTGATATTGTGCTGTGTCTGACCGAAGAGCATACGCTGGCGGGCATTTGTGAGGTAGAGGCGCTTCTTTGCACGGGTAATGGCAACGTATGCGAGCCTTCTTTCCTCCTCCATATCGTCCTCACTGTCGAAGGAGCGTGAGCTCGGGAAGATTCCGTCGTCCATGCCGACAACGAAGATATTCTCGTATTCCAGACCCTTTGCGGAGTGAACAGTCATGAGAGTTACCTTGTCATCGCTCTCGTCGTCGCGGTCAGCCTCTGTGTAGAGAGCAACTTCTTCGAGGAAGCCGCCGAGGGACGGTTCTTCTGCCTGTTCCATGTACTGTACCATGGAAGTGCGGAGCTCCTGTACGTTTTCGATCTTCACATCTGCATTTTCGAGAACTTTCAGGCTGTCGAGATAGCCTGTCTTGTCAAGGAGAAGGTCGAGGAACTCGTCGAGAGGGAGTTCTTCGGACTTCTCGGTAAGCATTTCAAATAACGCATAGGCATTTTTCAGTGCTGTGACTTTTTTTGCAAGGGGAGCGTACTCCTCGCAGTTCTTCAGCACCTCAAAAGGAGATATCTTCAGGTCGCGGCTGATATCCTCGATAAGTGCGAGGGTAGAATCGCCGATGCCGCGCTTGGGCTCGTTGATTATACGTCTGAACCTGAGCATATCATGGTGGTTATTGATGAAGCTGAGGTAGGAGGTAACGTCCTTTATCTCCTTGCGGTCGTAGAAGCGCATACCGCCGTAAACACGATAGGGGATACCGCACTTTACCAGCATACGCTCGATAGAATTGGACTGTGCGTTCATGCGATAGAGGACGGCGTTGTCGGAATAGCGACCTGTTTCCTTGTAGGAAGCGAGGATAGTATCTGCAACGAATTTAGCCTCGTCTGTTTCGTCAACAGCCTTATACCAGTATACCTTATCGCCCTTTTCGCCTGCTGTCCAGAGAGTTTTGGGCTTTCTGCCGTTATTGTTGCTGATAACTGAGTTAGCAGCATCAAGGATAGTCTGTGTGGAGCGGTAGTTCTGTTCAAGGCGTATCACCTTAGCGCCCTCGAACTGTTCCTCAAAGCCGAGTATATTCTCGATATTAGCGCCGCGGAACTTGTATATGCTCTGGTCGTCATCGCCCACAACGCAGAGGTTCTTATGACCGCCCGAGAGAAGTGAGACAAGCTTGAACTGGACATGGTTGGTGTCCTGATACTCGTCTACCATTATATATTTATAGCGGTCTCTGTACTTTGCGAGTACATCAGGGAACTGCTCGAAAAGCTCCACCGTGCGCACGAGGATATCGTCGAAGTCGAGGGCATTTGCAGCCTTCATGCGCTCCTGATAGAGAGCGTAGAGCTTAGCGACCATCTTCTTGCGGTAGTCCTGACCTGCATCGCTGCGCATATCGACAGGAGAGATCATCTTGTCCTTTGCGAAGCTTATCTCGCTGAGGACAGCCTTTGGCGCGAGCTGCTTCTCGGACACGTCGAGCTCTGCCATAACGTTCTTTATCATGCGCTGGCTGTCATCGGAGTCGTAGATAGTGAAGTCTCTGCCGTAGCCGAGGGCTTCTATCTCGCTCCTGAGTATACGAACGCAGGCAGAATGGAAGGTTGAGGCGTGGATATTAAGAGCCTCCTCACCGAGCATAGCGGAAAGGCGCTCTTTAAGTTCGCCTGCGGCTTTATTTGTAAATGTTATAGCGAGAATGTTCCACGGGCGTACAGGCTCGACGGCAACGGTCTCTCTGAGAGTATCGAAGTCGTCGGTTTTTCCTTCGGCATAGTCTTTCAGGAAAGCGATATCATCTGCACTTCCCTCACGGGCAGTATCGAAATATGCGTTGCCGAAATTTATCATATTTGCGATACGGTTGACGATAACAGTGGTCTTGCCGCTTCCCGCACCTGCCAGCACAAGTACAGGACCGTTAACGGTAAAAACAGCCTCCTGCTGCATTTCGTTCATACGGCTGAAATATCTTTTCAGCGCTGCCTGTTTTGCTGATTTGTAAGAATTAATGTCCATAACAAAGATCTCCATATTACGCTGATACAGGAGCAATATCCCGAAATACTCCCGTAAGATCAGTATAGTGTTTTTACTCTATAAATTTCAATAAATATATTATAGCACATTTATCTATGCTTGAAAAGACCTGACAGAAATTTTTTTATTAATAATTGGGGGCTTACAGAAAATTTTTGATATAAAGCAGCGCCTTTGAAAGTCACAGCGGAGATTCGTCTTATGTTTTCATAATGTAATAAAATTGTTAAAAATATCGCGTGTCGTTAGCGGATCGGCGCAATATCGTTGTTTTGCCTGTGCGCAGGGAGTTTCGGGAGAAACTCCTGTCTGAAAGAAAAATGTAATATTTTAAACACATCGTAAGAAGTTGCAACTGTTTTTAAAGAAAATATAGACCAAATCGTCTTAAAACTGGCATTTTCCTGTTATTGTAATATCAGCGCCCGAGGGGTATAATTAAAGCATAGAAAAGATACGGCATAGTCGTATTACGAATTATATTTTCTCCGAAAGGAATTTAAGGGAGGCTTTTTTATGAGTACCAAATTATCAAAAATATTAGCATTGGGTTCAGCGTGTGCTGTTGTAATGAGCTGTATGTGCAGCTGTGCATCGGGAGATATGAAAGATGCGGCATACGATAATTATCGCAAGGACGAACATTCAAATAATAATGTTATAGATTCAGCTACTGAAGAATATTTGGCACCGGACAGCGGATACAGCATAGATACTAAAATTCCTGACTATCCTTCCTCAAATGAAGAATATAAAAAGTATGTAGAGGAAGGCTTCAAAGACCCGAATGTTGACCCTCTTTCAACATTCTCGGTCGATGTCGATACAGCTTCTTATTCAAATGCGCGCAGACTTCTTGAAGACGGAAATATTGTCCCCGAGGACGCTGTCCGTGCAGAGGAGTTCATCAATTACTTCGATTATAATTACGCAGACCCCGAGGAAGGCAGAGTGTTCGGAGATTATGTAGAGCTTGCAGACTGTCCGTGGAATCCTGCAAATAAGCTCATGATGATAGGCATTCAGGGCAAGAGACTGGACGCAAAAGAAACACCTCCGTCAAATCTTGTATTCCTCATAGATTCGTCAGGTTCAATGTCATCGTATGACAAGCTGCCGCTGGTCCAGACCGCATTCTCGATGCTGGCAGAGAAGCTCGGGGAAAATGACCGAATTTCCATAGTTACATACGCAGGAAGTGCTGATACACTTATTTCGGGTGCGAGCGGCAAGGAAAAGGACGATATCCTTGAGGCACTGTATTCTATTACTGCGGCAGGCAGCACAAACGGCGAGGGCGGCATTGATAAGGCTTACAAGCTTGCTGAAAAGTATTTCATCGAAGGTGGAAACAACCGCGTTATCCTTGCAACAGACGGTGACCTTAACGTTGGTGCAAGTTCCGAAGATGAGCTGGTCGAGCTTATAAAGACAAAGCGCGATAAGGGTATTTACCTCTCTGTTCTTGGCTTCGGCACAGGCAACTACAAGGACGACAGACTTGAAGCTGTTGCGGATAACGGCAACGGCAACTACAGCTATATAGATTCTGTTGACGAGGCAAGAAGGGTTCTCGTTCAGGAAATGTCAGGCACTCTTTATACTATCGCTAAAGATGTGAAGATACAGGTGGAATTCAATCCTTCACAGATAAAGAGCTATCGCCTTATCGGATACGATAACAGACTTATGAACGCTGAGGACTTCTACGACAATACCAAGGACGCAGGAGAGGTCGGAGCAGGTCACAGTGTAACGGCTCTTTATGAAGTAGAACTGGCAAATTCAGGCGAAACATATCGCGGCGTTCCGCTTGAATTCGGCTCTGAGCACAAGACCGAGCCTGCTGAAAGCGGCAGCAGGAGTGAGCTCTGCAAGCTTTCTGTAACATATAAGCCCGTCGGCGAATCAGGGGATATTTACGAATCGCAGCTCTTTGGCATGGAAAAGTACAACGAAGTGCCGTCGCAGTCTATTAAGCTTGCGTCAGCAGCTGCTGAGTTCGCAATGCTCCTCAGAAATTCAGAATATAAGGGAAGCTCCAGCTATGATTATGTTATGAAGACAGCAAATGACATCGAGGGCGAAAAAACAGAGGAACTGTCTATGCTGGCGGAAATTGCAAACACGATCTACAGGAAGCGTTAACAGGATGATTATTCAGAGAAGATAATATTAAGGTAGTCCAAAAGAAAGAAAAATGTATTTATATGCGACAAGAACTCCCTCTGCGGTCACAGGGGGAGTTCTTGTGTAAATCGAATTATAGTTAAAATATAAAAATATATTCAAAACTATTGACAACGCTTGATTACGGTGGTATAATAATAAAGCTGAATCAAGCAAAACAAAACACTGGGGTGTCGCCAAGTGGTAAGGCAGCGGACTCTGACTCCGTTATTTCGAGGGTTCAAATCCTTCCACCCCAACCATGATGGCATAACAAAATTGATGACATGCCAAAAAAAGCCCGAAATATCGGGCTTTTTTGCTACCCAAATCTCGAAAATTTTACTTCGATTTTCATAGATGACATTGGGCTGTTTTAGCCATGTGTAAGGATTTGAACTCTCAAAAAAGCAGATCCAGTCCCCTCCAAAGGTCGAAATACAGGCAAATCTCGATTTTGCCGCCCAAAAATAGTATACAAAGTTTCGGACTCGGTTTTAGTGGTTTTCACGAAATGTGAAAACACTGGAATCGAGTCTTTTTTTGTTTTCCAGAAAACCGATTGATAGTAAATCTATCAGCGATTTGTGAGCCGTTTTTGACGGCATCGGTGGCAGGTCGTGAAACTACACAACCAAGATCAACTAAAGCCGTTGTGAACGATTTTTGAGTCTCCTGTGGCAGATACATAGAAAGCAGATCACGCCTGCTGTCTATGGAATAATTATGTCAGGAGGAAAACAGATGAACAAATTCTACATGAACGGTAAGCTGATACACAAGGCTTCCGATCACAACACCAAACGCTGTGAG
>NZ_JAILNU010000014.1 GCF_024691275.1 Ruminococcus sp.
GGTGCAAGGGCATTGCCACAAATCGCAAGAAGTTACAGGCAGAAATGAGAGCGTTAAGGAAATATGATAACAAGAAAGTATAAGATAGCGGATAAGGTGGTTGAGGTCAATTCGATATATGACGAGGTACACGAATACTGCACCGACTACCTGACGGACGAGCCTGCTGACTATTCCGTTACCACAACACAAGCAGATATTGACTTTGAATGTGAGAAGTCTGCCCGTGAGGACGAGATCGAGGGTATTCCGACACGGCATTTTTCAGACAGCTACCTCGAAGAATTGGCAGTTTACCGCAAGATAGCGGAACAGATGATAAGCTATGACACGATACTGTTTCACGGCTCTGTTGTGGCGGTGGACGGTGTGGGCTATCTGTTCACAGCGAAAAGCGGCACGGGCAAGTCCACGCATACAAGACTTTGGCGAGAATATTTCGGAGATCGGGCGGTCATGGTGAACGATGATAAGCCCTTGCTGAAAATCACGGACAGCGGTGTGATCGCCTATGGTACGCCTTATAATGGCAAGCACAGGCTCGGTACAAACACTTCTGTTCCGCTGAAAGCGATATGTATTCTCACACGGTCTGCCGATAATCATATTGAAGCGATCACCAGAGAACAGGCGTATACAATACTTCTGCAACAGGTCTACCGCCCTGCGGATATGCTGAAAATGACGAAAACGCTTGAACTGGTGGACAGGCTTGCAGACAGCGTGAAACTCTACAAACTCGACTGTAATATGGATATTTCGGCAGCAAAAATCGCTTATGAGGGAATGCAATGACGAGATTTGAAGATGTGATCGAGCGTGACGGGCGGCTCGTCTATACCAATGTCGGAGACAGTATGCGCCCTCTGATACGGCAGGACAGGGATATTCTCATCATCGAAAAGCCCCACGGCAGACTGAAAAAGTACGATGTTCCGCTGTATAAGCGTGACAGCGGACAATATGTGCTTCATAGGGTGCTGAAAGTCCGTGAGAATGACTATGTGATCTGCGGAGATAACCGCTATTGCAAAGAATACGGCATCACCGACCGTCATATCATAGGGGTGCTGACGGCGGTGGTGCGTGACGGTAAAGAGATCCCCATAACCGATTGGCGGTATCGGCTGTATGTGCATTTGTGGTGTGACCTGTTTCCGCTCCGCGCCTTTATCCTCAAAGCAAAACACTTCCCGAAATGGCTGAAAAGAAAACTGAAACGATGAAAAATAATGCAATAAAATGGCTCTATGCCGTCCCAAAAAAGAAAAAGCTGTATATCCTCGCTCTGATGCTGGTACAGGCGCTCCACGGCGCAAGCGGTGTGCTGTATGCTCTGCTCCTGCGGAATATCGTGGACAACGCCACGGCACACGATAAGGCAGGATTTTGGCATTTTGTGGTTCTGACCGTTCTGCTTGTACTGGCTCAGATCGGTATGAGGGCGGTCATTCGGTGGCTCAACGAATTATCAAAATCGACTTTTGAAAATATCTTCAAGGCTCGGCTGATGCACAATATCCTGCGAAAAGATTTCGCAAGCGTGAATGCCGTCCATTCGGGCGAATGGCTGAACAGGCTCACCAATGACACGGTAGTTGTCGCTGACAGCTATGTTGAAATTCTCCCCGGACTGGTGGGAATGGTTGTCAAGCTGATAAGCGCCGTCATTATGATGATCGTCCTCGACTGGCGGTTTGCCTGTGTCCTCCTGCCCTGCGGAGTGCTGCTTATTGTATTTACCTACGCTTTCCGCAAGGTGCTGAAAAAGCTCCATAAACAGGTGCAGGAGCGTGACGGCAAGCTCCGTATCTTCCTGCAAGAGCATATCAGCAGTATGATGATGATACGTTCATTTGCTACGGAACAGCAGACGGAAGATGAAGCAAATGAGAAGATGATACAGCATAAAACCGCAAGAATGCGTAAAAATCATTTCTCAAATTTCTGCAATATCGGTTTCGGGCTTGCGATGAATGGAATGTATCTCTTTGGGGTGTGCTACTGCGGTTACGGCATTTTGCTCGGTACGATCAGCTACGGAACACTGACCGCTATCACACAGCTTATCTCACAGATACAAGCCCCGTTTGCCAATATCACAGGCTATCTCCCACGTTTTTACGCAATGACGGCAAGTGCGGAACGACTAATGGAAATTGAGAGCTTCCGGAATGACAACGAAAAACAGGCTCTTGATATTGATACGGTCAAAGCGTATTACTCCGATTCATTCAAATCATTCGGTCTGAAAAATACCGATTTTACTTATTATCCTGCGGTTGACAGTATAAAGGACTTGTCAAAGGATAATCAACCTATCGTGCTGAAACATATCAGCATTGAGATCGGCAAGGGCGAATATGTGGCGTTCACGGGACATAGCGGCTGCGGAAAATCTACGGTGCTGAAACTATTGATGAGCATTTATCAGCTTGACGGCGGTGAACGATATTTAACTGACACCGACGGAGAGAAAACGTTGACGTCTGAATTGCACAGGCTGTTCGCCTACGTTCCGCAGGGCAATCAGCTTATGTCGGGTACGATTCGTGAGGTTGTGGCTTTCGCTGACAAGGCAGATATGCAGAATGATGAGCGTATCAACAGAGCTTTGCATATAGCCTGCGCCGATGATTTTGTATCGGAACTTGACAGCGGTATTGATACCCTGCTCGGTGAGCGTGGCACTGGTCTTTCAGAGGGGCAGATGCAGAGAATCGCAATCGCAAGGGCGATATTTTCAGAAAGCCCGATACTGCTCCTTGATGAAGCGACCTCTGCTCTCGATGCAGATACGGAAAAACTGCTGCTCCAAAATCTCAGGAGTATGACCGACAAGACAGTTGTTATTGTTACACACCGCCCGGCGGCTTTGGAGATATGCAACAGAGTGATTGATTTCACAAATACAGACGGCTCGGAGAGCGTATAGTAAGCTCCCTGAGCCGTTTTTCTTTTTCAGCGGATAGTTTTCCCCATAACCGTCACAGACGGCTCTGAGGCGCTTTGCCGTTCGCCAGAGAACCTATCATCATTCAAGGTCATTCCGCTTACGCTTCTGTTGCTGATCTCGGCTCTGCTCCTGACGGAGATATTCCTCGATTGTCCGCTGTGCGTCGGCAAGCTCACGAGCTTTCTTGTCTGCCTGACGGTATTCTGCATCTGTCTGTGACAGCTTTTCCCGCATAGCAGTGATTTGCTTTTCAAGATTCTCTACTTTCGGAATAACGCCTGACGGGTAAAGTTCAAGAACCCGTTTTCGGATTTCCCCATATTCTTCAAGCTCGGAACTGTTGTTATTGCGATACTTCTTCGCTGCACTGCCTTTGAGTTTTTTCAGCTCCTCGGCATATACTTTCAGCTTGCGATATTTTCGCAGAACATTGAGCTTGACTTGCAAATCTTCGATCTGCTTATTCAGGTTGTTCA
>NZ_JAILNU010000065.1 GCF_024691275.1 Ruminococcus sp.
TCGTTCTTAATATGAACTGCAGCTCATCTTACCGCATCGACTCGACCATGAATAATGATTAGTGGCTCATTATTTTTTTATCAAAACCGGCTCACTTTTTTATTAGCGCTGTGGCTCAGTTTTTTATTGACAAAGGCATCAATGAAAAAGCAGTATATCCGCTTAGCCAAAAAATCAAAAAGAACAACATCTTATAGAAATACACTTCACAAAACAGCTTAGCAAACTTCTTTGCGGTGATTTGAGACTTACACATAAAATATCCGGTTATCATCACAAAGCAATTGATTCCGATTTTTCCCCATGCACCAAACAGAAACAAAAACAGTGAATTTCCAGACATAGGATTTTCAGCAATCGGTCCATCATCACTCATTAATCCAGAATTAACAACAAAATGATGTGCAACAATCAATAGCATGGTAATGATTCGGAATAACTCCAAATTCGATTCGCGGATTTTAGGTTGATACCCACCTTTATTATTCATCGATAACTCTTTACAATCTACCATAGTTACTTCTTGTCCTCCAAAATCACATCGCAAAGTAAGCGCCACCCCCACCCATACGTTTACGAGGCTCAAAAAATGCGATTAAATAGTTCCAAAGGGTTCTACCCGAAAGGAGCTGAGAATATGCCAACGATCAGAGAAGTAAAGACCAAGCTACGTCACAGGAAGTGGTCAGAGCAGATACAGGAATGCCAAAGCAGCAGCATGACCGTAACTGCTTGGTGCAAGGAAAAAGGTATCAGCCAGCACACATACTACTCCCGCTTGAATACGGTGAGGAAGGAACTGCTGAAAAGAGCTGACTTTCCCTTGCAGTAGATCGTACCGCTGAGTGTCTCTCAAAGCGTCACCTGCACGACAGCTACGGTGCAAGCAACAATGTTCATATCTTAATACTTCACTCTGCCTTCAGCCACAGCCTTTAAATGCGCCCCATAAGGGCTCTTGCCATATGCCTCTGCAGATTTCAGTAGACCTTCTTTATCAATCCACCCATTAATGAATGCGATCTCCTCCGGCGCAGAAATGGTAATGCCCTGTCTGTTCTGAACCATCTCAACAAAGTTTGCTGCTTCAAGCAAACTCTGCATTGTTCCAGTATCGAGCCATGCAAAACCACGTCCGAGGAGCTGAACATCAAGAAGTCCATCTGAAAGATACATATCATTCAGCGTGGTGATTTCCAACTCGCCTCGTGCAGACGGCTTCACTTGATTTGCTCTGTCGCTCACGCCAGCCGGATAGAAATACAAACCGGTCACCGCGTAGTTCGATTTCGGATTCTTCGGCTTTTCCTCAATTGAAAGCGCCTTGCCATTCTCGTCAAACTCTACCACGCCGAAACGCTCCGGATCCGGTACATAATAACCAAACACGGTTGCTCTTCCTTTTTCTTCCGCATCGGAAACAGCAGCTTTCAACAGCTTCCTGAATCCATTACCATAGAAAATATTATCTCCAAGTACCATTGCTCCTGCTTCTCTGTTAAGGAACTCCTCACCGAGAATAAATGCCTGAGCAAGTCCATCAGGACTTGGTTGAACTTTATAAGACAAATTAATACCGTATTGACTTCCTTCACCGAGCAGTGCTTCAAAGCGCGGAGTATCATCCGGTGTACTGATAATCAAGATATCCTTGATCCCTGCAAGCATCAACGTACTGAGCGGATAATAGATCATCGGCTTATCATAAATCGGAAGCAACTGCTTCGATGTCACCTTTGTCAGCGGATAAAGACGTGTACCGCTGCCTCCTGCAAGAACAATACCCTTCATATCAATTCACAACCTTTCAGAATTTAAATGTATCCTTGAAGCCGAGCCACTTCTGATCCTTATCAGAGAGATTTAGCTTTGTGCCATCAGTGAGCGTATAGCCCTCTGCGCTTGCGCTGCCGTTGTATGTACCGACAAGCTCCGGCCACTCGATGCCGATTTCCGGATCGTTCCATGCCATGCCGCCCTCGTCATTTGCATGATAGAAGTCATCGCACTTATAGCAGAACTCCGCCACATCGGAGAGCACAAGGAAACCGTGTGCAAAGCCCTTCGGAATCAGAAACTGCTTTTTGTTTTCCTCAGTCAATTCCACACCGTACCACTTGCCGTATGTCGCGGAACCGGTTCGGAGATCGACTGCAACGTCAAACACTCTGCCCTTGATTGCACGGACAAGCTTTGTCTGCGGAAACTGCTTCTGGAAGTGCAAACCGCGAAGCACACCCTTCGTCGAACATGACTGATTGTCCTGCACAAACACGATGTCGATGCCTGCTTCCGCCATGTCACGCTGGCTGTAGGTCTCCATGAAATAACCGCGGTTATCGCCGTGAACTGCTGGCGTGATAACACAAAGTCCCTCGATACCGCCGACATTTTTCTCAACTATGATCTGTCCCATTACTGAATCTCCTTTAAATATCTTGCAAGCGCATCCTGCCATGTCGGCAGCGGCGCAAAGCCGTTCTCGACGAGCTTGGACTTATCCAGTCGGCTATTGAACGGTCTTGCAGCCTTGGAAAGACCGTATTCCGCAGTTGTAACTGGTGTCACCTTTGTAGACATCCCAGCCTGCTTGTAAATTTCAACTGTGAAGTCGTACCACGAAATATAGCCGCCCTCGTTGGTTGCATGATAATAGCCGTACTTATCCGTTTCAGCCATATCCACTAGCAGCCGCGCAAGATCATAAGTATAGGTCGGCGTGCCGATCTGGTCGCTAACAACGCGCACCTCATCATGCGTCTTGCCAACATTGACCATCGTCTTGATGAAATTCTTGCCGTTCACGCCGAATACCCATGCAATACGCACGATGAAATACTTATCCAGTGTGTTCGCAACGGCGAGCTCACCATCGAGCTTGGATTGACCGTAGACATTCTGCGGCGCATAGTCCTTGCAGTCCGGCTGCCACGGCTCTTCACCCTGACCGTTGAAAACGTAATCAGTCGAGATATAGATCATCTTGCAGTCCAGTTTCTTGCAAACATTGGCAATATTCTGCGTACCGTCCACATTGATTGCTTTGACCTTTGGCTGATTCTCTTCGTCCTCAGCAGCATCCACGGCTGTCCATGCAGCGCAGTGAATCACAACGTCCGGCTTGACCTCGGAAATCACCTTATCAACTGCCACTGCATCCGTAATATCCAGCTTGACATACTCGCATTCAGCAGCCGTCTCGTCCAGAATATCGCTTCCAATCGCGGTATAGCCGCGCTTTTTCAGCTCATTTACCACATCAAATCCGAGCTGTCCGCCGACACCTGTTACAAACGCTTTCACAATCAAACCTCCACACGATTGCCGTACATTTTCTCGTAGTAGTTCTGGTACTCGCCGGAGATGATAGTCTCCCACCACTCCTTGTTGTCGAGATACCACTTGATGGTCTTCTTGATGCCGTCTTCAAACTTCGTCTCCGGCAGCCAACCAAGCTCGTTGTGAATCTTGGTCGGGTCGATCGCATAGCGCATATCGTGACCTTTTCTATCCTCAACATGGACGATCAGGCTCTCAGGCTTGCCTAGTTCACGGCAGATCAGCTTTACGATGTCGATGTTCTTCATCTCGTTATGACCGCCGACGTTGTAAACCTCGCCGACTCTGCCCTTGTGGATAATCAGATCAATGGCGCGGCAGTGATCCTCGACATACAGCCAGTCGCGAACGTTCAGACCCTCACCGTAAACCGGCAATGGCTTGTCTGCAAGTGCATTTGCAATCATCAGCGGAATCAGCTTCTCCGGGAAGTGATACGGACCGTAGTTATTCGAGCAGCGGGAGATGGTCACGGGCAGACCGTAGGTTCTGTTGTAAGCCATGGCGAGCAGATCAGCGCCTGCCTTGGAAGAAGAATACGGGCTACTAGTATGAATCGGGGTCGTCTCGGTGAAAAACAGGTCAGGTCTATCAAGCGGCAGATCGCCGTACACTTCGTCGGTAGATACCTGATGATAACGCTGAATACCGTACTTACGGCAAGCGTCCATGAGAACCTGTGTACCGAGGATATTGGTCTGGAGGAAAATCTCCGGATTCTCGATGGAACGGTCAACATGGGACTCCGCCGCAAAATTCACAACGATGTCCGGCTTCTCCTCCTCGAAGAGCTTGTAAACACCCTCGCGGTCGCAGATGTCGAGCTTCACAAAGCGGAAGTTCGGGTTGTCCATTACGGGAGCAAGTGTCGAAAGATTGCCCGCATAGGTGAGCTTGTCCAGACAGATGATTCTGTAGTCTGGATAGGTGTTCAGCATGTGGAACACGAAATTTGAACCGATAAAGCCGGCACCGCCTGTTACGATAATGGTCATGATTTAAATACCTCCATAAAAAATCTTCACACAGGTTACTTCAATAACCCGTCATTTACATAATACTCATTTTATCAAGAAATGCTTTTTCTTTTCGAGTTATCCAAGAGCTAACTCCATTCCAATACTTATCCCACAATTTGAAAAACGGCTTCTCAAGCAAATTGATTCTTATAATATCAATCACACTACAAATTGTAAAGATACCAATCATGCATCCTATAGCATACAACGGCATCAGTTCATCACCAAAATGACCAACAACATCCAATGTATCGTTCCAGAGCCAACGCCGCATTGTGTCACTGTTAGCATGAATCAACAAAACACCGAATGTAGACGCAGCAACAGTGTTTATAAACCTGTTATATGGAATTCTGAGATTCTTGAAGAAAAGAAATGCAAGCACGCCAACTGCTACTGCCAAAAAGCTGTTAGAATCTGTTACAAAATAAAAAGGGATAAAAATATTGAATCTTTCACCTAAATATGCGCAACATATAACACTTGCCGCGGACATAAGTACAAACAACAGTAATAATATTCCGCATATCTTAGTGTTATCAAACCACTTCTTGGGATAAAGCCTAATATAAGATGCTATAACATACAACACCATAAACCATGACACATAGTTCATGTTCAAAGCAAAAAGCCCACATTTAAGTGTTCCAAACAAAACATATGTTAAGCAACTCAGTAGTATTAGAAAGAAATGTGTTCGCTCGCTGATATGCTTTATCAAATAATTCAAAAACGGAATAAACAAAAAGAATACCATATAACAATCATCAAATTTATATTTAATTGATGTGATAGGTACAATTGTTTTGACAAATGCAGTGACTGAAAAATTTTCATACTCGGTTAACAGAAAAATAAGAAAGAGAACTATGCGATAAAGCATTATTTCACATAAGAGCTTTGCAAATTTCTTAGCGGTAATATTAGATTTACACATAAAGTATCCTGTTATCATTACAAAGCAATTGATGCCGATTTTACCCCACGCTCCAAATAACAAAAGAAAAATAGAAAGTGGCGAAGTCGGAGACTCGGCTATTGGACCATCAACTGCTGTTAAGCCAGAATTAACAACATAATGATGTGCCACAATCAGCAACATCGTAATAATGCGAAACAACTCGATGTTTGATGCTCTTTTTGAGGAGGCGGCCTCTCCCCCACCTGCTAACATTTTTGACATACTTTATTCACCTTTAATTATTTTTTACAGCATAGTATTACATCACATATACGATTCACATCATCCATACTCAAATCAGCATACAACGGCAATGTAAGCACGCGCTTGCTGATATGCAAAGCAACAGGTGTCTGATTCACATCATATGCTCCATGGAAGCAATCAAATGTATTGGTCAGCGGATAGAAATACTTTCTTGCACCGATGCCCTGTTCCGCGAGAGCATCAAACACTTCATTGCGGGTTGCACCAAACTGTGTCGGCTCAAATACCACCGGGAAATATGCATAATTAGGTTCAACATCACTCTGAGTAGGGCAAAGAATAATGCCATCAACACCAGAGAGTCTTGAACGATACTGTTCCACAACCGCTTTACGCTTTGCAACCTCTTCATCAAGATGCCGCAGATTGCAAATGCCCATTGCCGCTTGGAACTCGTTCATCTTTGCATTGCCGCCGACAAATTCAACCGTCTCAGGTCCTCTGATACCAAAGTTCTTCATATCATTTAGCGTCTGTACAAGAGCGTCATTCGAGAAACACACAGAGCCGCCCTCAATGGTATTAAATACCTTTGTAGCATGGAAACTGTACATCGATGCATCGCCAAAGCAAGCCGTGCTTATCCCCTTGTACTTTACACCAAACGCATGTGCTGCATCATAGATAACTTTTAAGCCATACTTCTTGGCAATTCGCTCAATCTCCTCGACATTGCAGACATTACCGTACACATGCACGGGAACAATTGCACAGGTCTTATCCGTAATCAATGACTCAATCTTTGTTGCATCCATCGTATAGTATGTAGGATCAATGTCGCAGAAAACAGGATTCAAACTATTGCGAACGATTGCGTGCGTAGTCGAAGCAAAAGTGAACGGGCTGGTGATAACCTCTCCACCCTTCGGCAGATTCATTGCTGCAAGAACATTTTCAAGTGCAAGATGGCCGTTGGTGTAAAGAACAACATGTGGAACGTTCAGCAAGTTCTCAAGTTTAGCTTGAAGCTGCTTGTGCTTTGTTCCCATATTGGTCAGCCAATGGCTATCCCATAATTCTTTGATTTCTTCACAATATTCCTCATAGTCAGGCATTGAGGAACGTGTTACTAATATATTACTCATAAATAATCACCTATTTTTTTGATATAATAAAATGAAGACTGGCTCGCTTCACCTATACAACGCATTCCCATTTTATTGTAAAATGCTATTGCATTATTATTTGATTTATTTACTTCAAGTTTTAAATAAAGCATATCCTTTTTAATTGCTAAGTCACACGCTTTATCAAACAATAATCTTCCCACACCTTTTCCTCTATACGCCGGATCTACAGCAATAAAAGGTATGTATGCCGTTCGAGTCAAAACATCGTTTGCGTATACAGCAACAAATCCCGCAACTTCATCACCTATTTTAACTACAAGGAAGCAAGCGTATTCAGCTAATTTTAGAGCCATCTTATGCCTAAACTCATCATTGTTTCGTAAAGAAGTAAGTTCATTTTGAAAAGAATTCAGGACCACTTCAATATCTGCATAATTATCACAGATTACAAAGCAAATACTTGGATGACCTGAATCTGTATGTCCTAATCTCACTTCAATACCACCTTAACATAGTCATTCATGTGGTTCATCTTGTCATACATTTCATCAGCACTCGAAAACTTCAAGAAGATAATTCCAAGTGCTTTAGCGGCATTATCAAAGCACTCTACGGAATCGCCTTCTTTTTTATACAATTCCTTTCGGAAAATATTCTTTTCTATCTCATCAGAAAAGACGATATCCTGATAGATTCCATCTGCATCAGAATGAAGAACATAATGTGAACAGTAAGGTATCTCAATATGAGGATTAATGTTCAGTTTCTCACCCATAGCAGCCAACACGGACATCTCAACAATGTCCACACCGAAAATTGCGCTAAGTTGTATTGGTATCATATTCCCACCGGCTCTCGGTCCGATATCGATCAGATAAACCTTGTCATCATTATCAATCATCAGCTCAACATTCATACTGCCACTCTGAATGTTTAATTTCGTCACCAGATTTTGTAATACGGCTTTAGCTTTCTCCAAATCCGAATCGCTCAGCAATACCGGAAAGATTTCCCCTCCTGGAACAAGTGGATTGGGCGAATGCTCTCGAAAGCAATTCATTAATCCCCAAATAATGACCTTACCGTTATCAATGAAGATATCCCCACCGATATTGTACTTATGCTTTTGAACGATGAACTTTTCAATAATGATTCTCTTGGAATGTGAGAACGAAAACGCAAACTCCACAGCATTCTCAAATCCATTTGAGGATTGAAGGATTGTCACGCCTTTGCTTCCCGAAGAATCAACTGGCTTCATGATGATAGGATAATCAAAACTATCCTTATCCTGAATTGCCGATTCAGCGCTTGAATATCCCTTTGCAAAAGGACAATCAAAACCGTTATCCGATAAAAATGTCCTAAACTTGTCCTTATTGCAAAGAATATCCACAGATTTATAAGGATTTGTCGGAAGACCAAGCTTTTCCGCAACATAAGCTGCTGTTGGAGCGGCAGGATCAGAAGCATATGCAATCACGCCATTAACATTTTCTTCCTCGGCAACCCTCAATACCGCATCCTTATCAGTCGTACTCACAAGATAAAATCTATCAGCTACAAACTGTCCTGGGTTGTCTGAAAGATAATCACAAACAACAGTATAATAACCTAATCGCTTGGCGGTTTCGATTGCTACAACCTGTTGTGCAGAACCGCCCAATAAAAGTATTTTTTTCATAATTACGCTTCTTTCTTTTTTTTATGAAGTAATCCCTTAACAGTATTGATAAGATATTCAAAGCTATCAATATGGAACAGTTTTGATAATACAATATATATTGTAGCTCCAACAGGAACTTGAATGAGCAATGTCAATACACTACTCAATCCAATAAACTGAACACAAAACACAATTACGCCCATAAAAAGGGAAAGGCAAATCTGAGGCATCATATCCTTTAGCTGTTCAAGATAACTATAATTCATAAGCTTTTTATTTGGCCATGAATTAATAATTTGACCAAGAACAGATGTTACTAACAAGCTATATGCCATAGCCAAAGGACTAATCCACATTGTGGATAATATTGCAATTATACCAATAACCTTTTTTATTATCTCTAGAATTAAAAACAAATCACTTCGTCCCATAGCCTTAATAGCATTAAGATTTGCTGTGTGTATTGGATAGAAAGCAAACGTAAAGCAGAATATTCGTAAAAACGGTACACACGGCAACCACTTATCTGTTAATATCAGTGAAATCAATGGTTCTGCACATACTGCCAAACCAACCATAAAAGGCATCATGATATATGTGCTAATTTTAATTGATCTTCGCGTCATACTTTTAACGGCTTCTGGATTATCCTGAACTTTAGACATTGCAGGCAAGAGAACACTATCTATCGAGGTATTAATGTTTGTCACAATGAACTGCGGAAACTTTTTTCCTTGATTATAATATGCCAAATCAGACGAACTGTACATCTTACCAATTATTAATTGTCTTAAATCATTATATACTGTATCAATCAAAGCTGAAACAAGCAATTTCCAGCCATATGAGAATAATCCTTTCAATCTTTGAAGTGAAAACTTTTTTTGTGGACGCCATTTTACCGTAAACCACAAAATGGTTGTATCTATCGCCGCATTAAATAACATCTGTGCAACTAATGCCCATACTCCATAGCCCAAGTATGCCATGAGTATACCTAAAACCGCCGCTCCTATCGTACCGCCTAATGTTGAAAAGAAAAACTTCTTAAACAGCATATTTCGAGACACATATGCTTGCTGGACATTTTTTACTCCTGAAATAACTAGAATCAAACTCAAAACACGAATAACGGGTGTTAATTCCGGCATTTTATAAAAAGCTGAAATAAACGGAGCAGCTACAAACATTATAATATAGAGAACAGTACATACTACTATATTAAAATAGAACACACTGGAGAAGTCCAGATCATCAGCATCTTTCTTCTGAATCAATGCATTACCCATGCCACTATCAACAAATACCTGCATGATCGTAGTAAAAACGGTTACTAACGCAATAGTGCCGTAAACTGATGGATCAAGCAATCTTGCAAGTACTATTGATACAATGAATGTTACTCCTTGGGCTCCACAACGTTCAAAAAAGCGCCATAAGAAATTTGATAGAACTGAGTTGCTTTTTTTTGTTCTCGTGTTATTGTCCTTCATTTAATCTACCACACGCCTCCTAATGAATTAATAGATACAGATTGACATATGAAACTATTATAAACCGAACCTATAAATGAAGCATTTTATAATCAGATTTATTTTCCGCTTAGTAGGCAACTCATTCCAGCAGTCAATCGTCCACACCCTCGATAAATACTCTTTTCCCGAAGCTAAATACAAAGTGATTTCTTTTCGCTTAATTACATGATCAATCGTTTTCGAATACTTCTTTTTTGTACGACTATTAAATTCTTTAAGAATGGTAACATGTAAATCAAAAAAATTCTTTTTAAGTTTTTCATATGAATGTTGTATACTCCCCGACGCTGATTGTTCATTTCCAACTCTATACGCTGTAAAAATCTCATTGTGATAATGTGCATAGCCCATATTTGTAGCTACCAATCTAGTCAGCAAATCCAAACTTTTCTGATAATTGAATAGTTCCACCAGTGTGTCATATCGAAATACTGTAGAAGCTGTTGGGGTAAAATCTAACAAAAGCATTTCATCAACATCAAAATCGGCTCCATTGCTGTTCTTAAGTTTTTTAATAATCATTCTATCATTCCAAGATGGTTTAGAGTAAAACTTTCTAATTGGATTTCCATCAACATCAACTATACTAGCATTGCTAAAACAAAATGTACATTCATCATGTTTTTCCATATAATCAATCTGTTTTTGCAGTTTATTTGTATCTATCCAATAATCATCTCCTTCACAAATTGCCACATACTTACCATGAGCCATAGGATACAAAAATGAACGACTAACACTCACTCCTTGAGAATATTGGTTTTCTTTTTGATAAATACAGCATATCACGTCAGGGTATTCGCTCTCAAGTTTTCTTATTATGTCTTGAGTTCCGTCTGTTGAAGCATCGTCATGAATATACAACTTGAAACTATACTGTGTTTCTTGCGCTAAAATACTACGAATGGCTTTTTCAACCCATCTTGCATGATTATATGTTGGCATTAATATCGAAACCAATTCAGACATTTTCAGTTCTCCTTTTTTTCAAAAATGATAAACATGATTCTCATTTTCATTGCAATCATCATTTATAATTACGGCAAGCCAAGTAAAAATAATGAAATTACCACACGGATTTCCTATCGAATACAATTTATATAAATACACAAAAAATATTAATCCCGCACATATCGAAAAACATTTCTGTTCTTTCGATTTTGCTTTTACGTATGCCAATTTGAATACTCTAAAAAAACCATACAGTAGCAGGGCAGTTCCAATTAAACCAAATCTCCAAATGCACTGAACATATCCAATATCTGTTGCTCCTCTTCCAAGTGATTCGGGAGAACAACATTCGCCAATAATAAAATGCTCTGGAATACCTATCATTCTGTCCATAACAGCAAATCCTGATGTTTTTTCCCCTGAAGAAAAAAGAACATATATCGATTCAAAGCCGTCCTCAATCCACTCTTTAGTATCCTCTGGAACAATTGAATATAGAGCCATGACGCATAACATAATTATTATGACTGTTGCAGCTGTTCTTAACCACTTTTTTATGAACACGGTTGAATAAAAATACAAAGCAACTAGGGCACCACAAATGCCAACTAACAATATTCCAGTCCTTGTGTTTAATAATGGCATTAAAAGCATTGCTAAAAAAATCAGAATATACTTTATGTTTTTTGAGATTGAAAGGATAAAAGTATAAACAATTATAAATGAAGTTGTATATCCAAAAGAGTCAAATAGATTATCAGCCAATCCAAATGATCTTTGATTATTCATTAATACATAGTTCTTCATGTGCTGACTTTGACTATTGGCAATCGTAAAGCCATTGAAAACATTGCGAATGGGAGGACTAATCAATGCAATTATAACACAAATTGTTTGAATAATTCCAACCATCACCAAAAGGCTCATATAATCATTTGTATCAAGCTTGTATGATAGGGTTATATAATAAAAAACTAAATATGCAACATACCATTTAGACAAAGGAATAATGTAGGCTGTAAAATTATTTAGAAATCCCCCCCTTTGCCCAATTGAAGAAAAGCAAAAAATAAACGTTATAGACAAGAAGTATACTAGGAATGGTGAAAACACACGAAGTGGGTAGATTAACTCCTTTCTAAAAGTAATACCATTCTGATTGCAAATAAATAATAAAACAATAGTAATACCTACATAAGTCATTAATGACACCATTTCTAAAGGAAAAAAATCAGGATTAAATATGCATAAAAACATGTATATTATTAATCCGATTCTTAGAGGAATACTAATTTCTTTTTTCATTATATCATTCCTTAACCAAAAGTTTCTCAACTTTCAACATTTTCAGCTCAATTATAAGGGAATAAGTAATTCAATCGATTAAAATAGATTTATGAAAGTCGAAACAAAGACAGACACCTTGATTTTCAATTTTATAAAAAAGTAGACTGCTATAACTAATCATCTGCTATTTTTTTACTTGCATACAATACCCATCAATCAATCCTTTTATCCACGCTTTCATCTTTTTCATCTTATTATCCTCGAACAACAAATATACTATGATTCTCGTCCATGCGGTACGCCGATATCTTAACGCTTTCCTCCAACCGAATGACTTCTGATGTTTTCTTCCAAAGTATATTTGATTCCTTACTAAATAATAGCACCTAAAAGGAGAATGATTAAACACCACAATCTCTTTTCCAAATAGTTTACGCCTTTTTGTATTATATCCAACTTCATGTAAAATCCCTAGAAATGGGATTCTAACAATCTTATATCCAGCTTGAAGCAGCCTATAACAAAAATCAGTATCAACAGAATCGATAAAGAAAGACTCATCAAAGCCGCCTATTTTAGCCCATGCATCAATATTAATATAGTTTCCAGAAGTAATGCACTTATCTATAATTGTGTAGTTTGCATTAGAAGAATCATCTATGCTATAACTGAAATTCCTGTCTTCTATTTCACACGTTAATGATGCAACGTTGTCTAAACAGACAAATTGTTGATACTGAGCAATCAAACCTTCCCTGCATACCGTGTCCTGATCTAACGTCAAAACCCATTTTACGCCATTATTTCTAGCTACTTCTACAATTTGATTTAAAGCTTTTGCGATTCCTAAGTTTTTGTTGTTTTCAATCAATTCTATATTTGAATAACACGACAATAGCTTTTTAATATCTATTAGATTATTTGATCCATTATCAATTAAGACAGTAAAATCGACTTGAACTGTAATTGCATCAAGATTTTCTTTAAGTCTTTGGATCAAAGGGTTGAATAATACAATTCCAGCACCAGTCATTATCTCACCTCATATTTTATATTGTTAAAAAGGGGTAATTAGCTTTGCTTGTTTTTCATTACATCAATCAAAAGCCAATTATCCATATACAACCCAATTTTTTTTCCATTAGTAAACCACGCATTAGGTGCAATAACTATTTTATCCTTGTTTTTGCTCAGATACTGTGCCCACCAACTAAATGTGCTATTAGATATTATAAAGTTTTTACACATAGTCATCAACCTAATTTTTTCTTCAACAGAATCAGTACCTGTTTCATAGAAAAACCTAACATGAGGGAATCGCTTTTCAAAATCAATATACTCCCTCACCCAGTTTAGATCATCTGAAAAAATTATAAACTCTGGTTTATCAAGTTTTTTTAGCATGATTTCAACCGCTTCGTAGAAATAATTATTGTCGCAAACAAATAATTTTTTTTTCACCTTTGGAACAAGATAATTTCCTCCGCGAATTGAAATGCATACTGAATTAGTATTTTGTGCGACATTATACAAAGCCTGATTAGCTTCAACGCAAGGAGTTGTCGGCACAATTTCGTCTGATAGTTCTTTTTCAACTTCGTGAAAGAATTGAAAATTTTGCCACCAACCATTAAGAAACAAACTATCGCATTTCAACTTTGGAATATCTATGTAATCATTACTTTGCCATACAAGATAACCTTTTTTTGATAAGATTTTAAAGTATAGCTTAGGACAAACTTTTTTTAATACTCTTACCACTGGGTGGTATAGATCAGCAAACCATGCTGGCTTTTCATCTTCAATCTGAACATTTTCATTGAGCTTATAATTGGTCATATCGTAACTGAATTTATACGGAATATGTTTCATCTTTTGACTTCTATGTTCAAGATCATATACATTACATATTATTTTTCCACCATATTGCTTTTGACATCTGCGTGCAAAAGCATATTGAAATAATTGATTTCCAAGTCTTCCAGTTAAATAAACGTGTATTTCATTCATATTTAATATTCAAACGCTCCTCGCCGATTAATTAAAACCTCATTTATAATTATTGCAGCCCCATTTGCTGCCTTTGATAAGGAGCTGAAAGAATAGAGAAAAATGGCTGCCCTAAATATGAAAGTAAAGCCATAAGACGTTCCCTTTTTCTTGCTTCTTTATCAAAGATCACAGTTTTTCTATATTTTTTCATTTCTTCCCATACCGCATCCCGTTCTCTTTTATATTTTCTCGGAATTTGCAAATATACAGCACGGTTAACATTGAATGCTCTTGATCCAACAGCGTTTTTCAAATTAGGATACATTTCAATCACTTTTTTGTACAAATCCTGTGACACTGCAATGCAAGACATTTTTTTTGATGAAAAACCTTGCCGCATTGTACTTACGGCACGAATTCGATAGCCATACATTTTTTCAGTTGTAAATGCTACTTTCGAAGCTTTCGCTAACAACTTATACGTTGTAGCTAAATCTTCATAATACAGTCCAACAGGATACTCAATTCCATTGAATAATTCTCGCTTATATATTTTTCCATGTGGTCCGGTATGGAACACTCTACTTTGATAAAGTAATTGTTTAACAGCTTTCTCAGAGTCCTCAATACCTGTTTTCACATCGCACTCATCAAAGAGTTGTTCTTTATTATTGAACTTTTGATATGGGCTACACGCAATCAAAGTGTTATACTTGTTAATCAAGCACAATAACGATTCTATTAGATTTTTCTTTGCAATGTCATCGCTGTCAACAAAAACAATATACTCTCCATTGCATTGATTGATTGCAATATTTCTCGCCTCAGATTGTCCTCCATTTTGTTTGTGAATAGTTCTAACACGGTGATCATTTAAGGCATACTTGTCACATATTTTGCCGCTTTGATCTGTTGAACCATCGTCAACGAGAATAACTTCTATGTTTTTATATGACTGGTGAATTACACTTTCTAAACAATCAGGTAGTTCATTCTCAACATTATACACCGGAATGATTACACTAATTAACGGATTCATTTATAGTTTCTCCTATATTAGCCTTTTCTCATAGCTCGTTTTATCAGAACATCAAGTCCCATAAAATTTAATCCCCTTCGAGCAATCGTTTTCGCTCGAACCTTTACTGTAATGGGGACGTATTTTTGCAAAAGATCGCCAAATGTCAGAGTATTATAATCTTCATAAAACTTCTTATGCTTTTCATGCATTTTCGGCGACTCTTTCATTTCCTTTACGCCGTCAATAGCTATAGCATAAGGAATTTCCTCAATTATTAAGTCATCGTGTAAAGCGTCGATTATAGCCTTTGCTTTCGGTGTGTGAATTAATACACGCGTAATACCCTTCTTTTCGTTTAATTTTGTTCGGAATTTATGTGCATTAAAACAGTCCCAAATTGTGAAATCGGACACTCTATCAGGTGATCTGAATTTGCATTTAGTACATGAAGGACGGATAATCAATCCAGAAAAGAATAATCTAAGCCATTGGTTCTGTTCAATGCCGCTTCGATTTGTATTACCATTCTTACTTTTTATTTCCATTGTTGAGTACTGATAGCCGAATGCTTTATCGCGAAAATGAACTGAACTAACCGGGTTATGCTCGCTAACCAATTTCATATAAGAATTCCACACTCCTGGTGAGGGAACTGCTCTGCACACCACATCTACAGTTATTAAGTTATCATATTCTTTTCCGAGAAATTGTTTCAGACCCTCAATCTGACATGGTGTTCCGCTATAACATACCATTCTGCCACTTTTAAGTAATTGCTTGGTCTCGGAATAAGTAGCTAAAGGATTGCTCTGAACATATTTACTATTACGAAAAACTGATAAATCAGCTTCTTTCTCCGCACAAGTATGTATTACTCTGAATTTATCATCAAAAGCTGCACCAAAGACAATTCCGCCATGCTTTAATACATATCTCGCAATTGCCGAAAACGCACCGCCAGACGTACTCTCCCGTAAAATTTTCTCATCCGTATTCTGAACAAGAAAGGCTCTTTTCACTTTTGCTTCTATCGTTTTTTTATTGATTATTGGACATACTTTTTCGCAGAGTCCACATTCAACACACGATTTCTTCGCAATAGTCGGGTAAAGAAAACCTTCCGAGTCACTTTTGAGTGTAATTGCGTTCTTGGGACAAATACTATAACACGCTGTACATCCGCAGCAATCACTTTTATTTTTTAATTCAATCATCGTTTATCGCCCGACACCCTTCCAACGCCTTTTGAAGGAAAGACATAGAGTGCGTCCTGAACTCTTCAAGTTTTTCATCAATCTGCGTATAATCTATTTTCTTTTTTATTTGGGTACTGAAATCGTTTTCTTCATTAATAATCCTAGATTCCAATCCCAGAACACTTAATAGCGAATCAATTCTACTGTTTGTAGACATAGAAGTAGACTGAACGAATCTTCTGAAAGAATAAAACTCTTTATGATTAATAATTGAGAAAACGGTTCCATGAAAAGAGTCCGTACAGACGCACTCCGCATTCTTGATCAGATTTACGAATCCTGCTGGATCAACATCGTATGGAGCTATATCCGCAAATTCCTCATCTGACTTGATATAAGAATCAAGCTGCTGGAGTGCAACAGTTTTTAGACCTCTTTTTTTAGCCAACCTTTTTGCACACATACGAGAAAAATGATTATCTCCCAAAAAATAACAAAACAAATAAGGCTCTTTAATCCGTTTCTCACTTTTTATAATTGAGTCCCATTGCTCACAATTAAGCAATAATGTCGGATCACACACCAATTCAGCGTTGATCCCAGCTATATCTTTAATCAATTTAACGCCTGACTTTTCCCGGACAGACAAATAGTCAAACCTCGGCAGGAACTTTCTGGCACTCTCTGCCTGTTTCTTTGGTAAAGAAGAAACACCAAAACTTGTGGCGTAAGCGATTTTACGAATATTATCCGGAACAAAACTTAAAGTATAATAATTTGCGGCTATGTTAGAGGGCAGCCATAATTGATCACTTCCAACCAGAAAAGCCGCATACTCGCTTGCATTTTGCCCAAGTTCTTTTTTGGAATGATATGCCTTAGACAACTTAAATTGTTTTTTAGAAAAAGCTTCAAAACATCGGTTTCTTATAATGATATTGTGTTTCAACTCTTTGTTTACTTTTTTAGCCAAGGCAAGTTTAACAAATCCTAATTTATCTTTAATAACATCAATTGATAAAATCCTGCTACGAAAGTATTTCACTTTTTCCGCACGAATTTCTTGCTTGAGCCCCTCTATATCTATTGTTTCATTTGGTATTCCCAATAAATCCAAGACGGATTGTGTAGCTAATGCCTGAAGCATACTTCCATAATTGGGCTGAAAATAACATGAAACAACCGCGACTTTTTTCTTTTTCATCATAATCACACTCTTAACATACTCTTAAACAACTTACTAGTTGCACTAGCCATTTTTGAAGCATCAAACAGCCCTATTCTCTCTTTTCCATTTGTAGTCAATCGTTTTCTTAATTCTGCATCACCATATAATTCCAAGACAGCTTGCGCCGCGGATTTATAATCATCTATATCCACAAGAACACCAGCATCTCCAATGACATATGGAATCGCATCAGCTCTTGTAGCCACAATTGGCTTACCAAGCAACATATATTCAGGGAGTACTAATCCAAATCCTTCCCAACGACTAAGTAACACAGCAATATCAAAGCATGCAGCATATGCAAAAGGATCATTTACCCATCCTGTGATAAGGAAACTATCTGATAATCCCGCTTCTTTGACTTGTATTTCAGCAGAATCTCGGAATTGACCTCCACCTATATCATCACCAACAATGATAAAAAATGCTTCTGGTATTGTTTTTTTCACAATTGAAGCCATATTAATAAAAATGTCATGCGCTTTTTGCTTTGAAAGACGCCCTGTCATGCCAATAACCAAGGCATTCTCCGGAATTCCTAGTTCCGCCCGACTCTTCGGTTGAAAGCATTGATATTCTTCAATATTAATTCCGTTATTTATCAGAACGAGTTTATCAATTTTACATATCTTATGCTCTAAAGCGCTCTTTTTCTCATATTCCGAAATACATACAATCTTATCTGTCAAAGGTGCAAGCATACGCTCTATCATTTCATACACAAATAGCTTTTTCTTACTTGCGCTTTTCATATTGAAAGCCCAACCATGTGCATTATAGATTACTTTATTCTTTATACCCAGATCAGCTATTCTTCCAATTGCCCCAGCTTTTGAACTATGGCAATATACTACATCCGGCTTATAATGCTTGATTGCTTTGCGTACTGCAAATACGGCCTTTGTATCGTTCTTAATCGAAATCGCATTATGCATCGAGTCGATAACTATAATCGACTTAACCAAGCCTTTGAACTTGTCCCTGTCCAGAAGAGAAGAACATACCAGAACATACTCAAACTCAGTATATTTCTTCATTTTAGTCAGCAGTGTGACCAAGTATCTTTCCACACCACCCGGAGCTTCTACGATATGCATTATTGTTTTTGCCACGTTTTCTTCTGACCTCTTTCACAATTAATGTTCTTATATAACAACAAAGAAACGCGTGCTTTACGCTCGTCTCTGAGTCATTTAATCTCTTTCCCGGCAACTCTTCCACAAAGATCAACCAGTAAACATCCTTTTCAAAGCCTTCAAAAATAGACTCTCAACGAGTTTCTACCCTTCAATCCGCAGAGTGTCATATTTCGCTCTTTACGTTCACAATGTACCAAACCGGTTCGTTCACAAAAGCCACGTATTTTCGCTATTTTACAAGCATATCCCATATGCTGACATTCAACCTGCTTCAGCGTCAACTCAATAAGTTCAAAATGTCTGCCCAAATGGGCAGACATCCGATATGACTATGTAATTATATGGGTGATAAATGCTGCATCTCAAACGACGCTTTTCCGCCTCATAATTTAGCAGTTATATTATTACAAAGCCGCTTTTAACCGTTCTTTCCAACAACTACTACTACCATAGTTTTTATAATAATCTTTACATCAACAATAACAGATCTTTCTCTGACGTATTTTCGATCAAGTTCTATCTGTTCTCCGAGAGTAAGTGAATTCTTACCGCTGATCTGCCAGTAACATGAAAGTCCCGGTCTTACAGCAAGACGATCGCTTGGCAGATTTTTCTGTTCTTCCTCTATAAATGGACGCGGACCTATCACAGCCATATCGCCCTTTAGTATATTGATAAGCTGAGGAAGTTCATCTATTGAAGTAGTACGAATGATACGTCCTACTCTTGTTATTCTCGGATCGTGGTCTATCTTGAAGTTTGCACCCTTGTCCTGATTCTGCTTTATAAGAGTAGCCTTCAGTTCTTCGGCATTAACTTTCATCGAACGAAATTTAAGTATCTGAAAAGGTTTATTATCCTTGCCTATGCGCGTTTGCTTAAACAGCACAGGACCGGGATCATCTATAAATATAGCGATTGCCGTTATCAGCAACAGAGGTGACAACAGTATCAAAGCGAGCAATGAACAAGCGATATCCATTCCTCTTTTTATAACATTATAAAAAGGCTTGTTATCAATTTTGAGTGACGACTTTATCTTTGCCGGATTATCGCATTCTTTTACATATGCAGCATTCATCTGATTTTCCTCCTAACTTTACCAATTACATATAACTGATTACTTATAAAATGTATAGGATATTATTTCAGACAATGCAATTAAGATTGCATCCTGCAACAAGGGCATTGTCGTCATGGAAAATCAACTTGCAGGTTTCCTTCGATGACATTACAATTTCCTTATTCACCATCACGTATTGCGTTGCGCCTAAAACAAGCAATTTTTTCATACATATGCCCCCTAAAAAATAATATTATTAAGTTTTTGAGGAAAAATAAAAAATGCAGATACTTCTGTATCTGCATTTAACATAAAGCCCCCAGATACAGAATTTTCTGACGTACAAGCGCAGTTATTCCCAATCTGAAGCCGATCATATATGACTTATAATATAAAAATATATTCTCTTAATAGTCACTCCGCAATGACCTGCTTACGAAATAAGCATACATCTCATACATACCCCTCAAAAACATTAATTCAACTTGCCGTAATATCACACCGTCTATGTAATACGCTGCTCAAATCTCACCCCTGATATTCGAGCCGGCATCATATGTGAAAAACGTTTAATGGATTAAGAGTTAAGTGTTTTCTTGATTTTTTAATGTAACTCAGCAATTATTCTTTTATGACATTCATATGCAAGAAAGTAATTGATTTCATGCATATTTATTCATTTAAGTCAATCGCTGTTTTGAAGTTGAATTTTGTTTTTTGACATGTCACATTATAGCATAAAACTGTACTTCATGTCAATAATCGAGAAGTAATATTGTAGAATATTACCAACGTAAAACTTTATTTAAGTTTGAATTTATATATTATTTTTATGGCTGTATATCAAGTCTGTAATATAGCTATATCTTATTACAAAATGTAAATCAACAATTTTTTTAACTTGTCTATTTTTAGGTAAAATCCACACTTTATATCGAAGTGAATTTTTTAAAATATATTAGTTGTTAAAAAAATAGCACTCTTTTCATTCATTTATCACAATTCAAAATCAGACGACTTGTATTTTACATTTTTTCACTAAAAATGCATTATTATCACATATGCAATTGTGAAAGTTCAGTTATCGAAATAGTAAAATAATGACATATCAATAATTTAAGCGGCATTGCCGCTGATTTTCTGTTAACGCCCCGTATTTTGCAGTAATATGTCCGACCAAAGTACGCTATTTCTTCAATTTATGCCACTCTCGCTGCTCGATTATAAGCATAAAAAAGAACAGTCTGTGCAAATTGCACAGACTGTTTTAACACAAACGCCCTGTTTGAGTTTCAACTTTCTGTTATTCAAGAGAACTGATAAGCCCTAACAGATACATCTGTATACTCAGTGCATCGTTTGATGTGATGCCCTTGAACGTTTTATCTGCATCACCGTTGAGAAGCCCCTGAGCTGTTATATGATGCTCGTCAGTACCGTTTACGCCGTATTTGTCAGGATTAGCCAGAGACTGCATAATGATGACCACATCTGACATATCCACACCGCCGTCACAGTTTGCATCACCAAGAAGCGTAACTGTTTGTTTCGGCTCAACTGTAGACAGAGGAGCAGTCTCTATAGTACGGATAATGATGTAATTCAGGTTTATCGCCTTGTCATCGCTGTTTATGCAGATATCTACCACACCGTCAGCGCCGACTTCCAGTTCGCAGACAGAAGGAGTTTTTCCGTCTGTTACACAGTCTCTCATTAGTATCTTCTCAAAATTCGTACCGCAAGCTGTTCTTACATAAGGCTTCTTCGAGCAGTTCCACGGATCACTGAAACACATTTCTATTTCATATTTGCCCTTTGGCAGCCAGAATCCATAAACGAGCTGACGGTCGATATTATTTTCATACTGGTTCTTGGTGTAACGGAAGGACGCTGTTTTGTCCCTGTTGTCGATAGTATTGTACTCGTCGCACCATGTATTCGCGGTATAAATGCCACTGCTCTTTGAGCTGCCGTTGTACTGGTCGGTAGGATCGTCCATAAGCCCCCAGTAAGCGCCTGTTACCTCATCAGCTCCGAAAAGCTGTTCAGTAACGCTGTTGTAGTAGCCAAGCTTGTCCTCGCCTGTTACAGTATAGGTGTTGTGGTCGCCGCAGTCAACAAAATAAGCAATGCTGCTGTCATACTCATAAAGCGGCTTAACGGCTGTCATATAGATGAAGTCGCACACCTTTGCGGATTCCTTATCGTCATTTGCTGAGAATGTAACTGTGAGAACATCATAATTTGTTCCGTCAGCTGTTATAGCCTCCACATTTTTGTCCATTACATCAGCTGGAACAATAAGGTCAACGTCGTAAATGTCCTTATTGCCTGTGTAATCCAGTGTACCTGCATAGAGGATAGTGTCGCCGACTACTATGCGGATAGACTTGCCGTTGTCAGCCTTGCGGAATTTAACGGTAAGGATAGTGTAATCAGCTTCCTTATCGACTGCCATGCGGTAGCTGAACGAGCCTCCGCTCTTTGCGTAGCGGTATGTACTGTCGTCGATAACGCTCTGAGTGTTGAACTCCTGCATATTGTGGAGATTATCGTTTTCGTACTGTCCGTAACCCGGCTGTACAGTATCGGTAACGGTCTTCTTTGAACGTGCAGGTCTGTCGATAGCTGAGCTGCTGCTCTGGAAATTCCAGTAGATACCGTATCTCTGCTGATACTGCTTGTAGTGTGGAGTAAATACCAGATCATGGTCAGTATCCTTCAGAGTGAATTTCAGTGAGCTGTTGTCCTTGACCAGATGATCGTTTATATCAGCCATGAAGGTGCTTACTGTTGTACTATTGTCGGAAATGCGGATATTCTCGGAAGGTGTAACCTTTTCCTTCGGGATAGTTACCCACATACCCGTGGAGCTTGTCTGCATATCCTGCTTGCCAAGCTCTGCGCTGAGAACTACAGGGCCGTACTTGAAGCCGTATACCGTATTCTTGTCAGGAAGCGAATATGCCTTGACTTCCTCGGGAATAGTTACCTCGATAACATCGCCTGTCTTGAAGTCGCCTGTTACCTGAGCATAGCCGTTGACAGTCTTGTAGCTGTACTTCTCCCCATCTACCTTGACAGTCATATTGCCTGCCTTCCAGTCAGGTATGCGGAAGCGGAAATCAACTGCACCTGTACCGTCGATAGTGAACTTTGAAGTAATACCCTCAGGAATAGTGCTCTCCTGAGTTATCTTCATATTCTTGTCAGCCCAGTTCAGAATGGAACTCTGATACATATTTACATAGAGGGTATTTTCACCGTGCATATAGATAGTATCACCAAGCTTTGTGAAGCTCTCCATGCCGCTGCCTGTACAGCACCAGAAGTGGTCGAACTGTGAGCTGTATACCTTGAAGTAGCCTGTAGCCATAGGCTGGAAGTAGGTAGTCATACCTGTTTCGGGATTCTGAGAGGAGAGAATAGAATTATAATATGTATTCTCGTAGTAATCCATGTATTTGCTGTCGCCTGTTATCTTGAACAGCTCACGGCTGAGCTTCAGCATATTGTAGGAGTTGCAGGTCTCGCAGTTGCAGTTGGTACGCTCCTTGTCAAGAATATCATCTTCACCGAAGTGCTCCCACTCACTGTTTCCGCCTGTGATGTAGGTATGATGAGTATTTACCATTTCCCAGAAAGCCTCTGCGTATTGCAGATAACGTGAAGCGTCTATCTTCTGACCGTTGACAGTCTTTCCGTCAAGAGCTATATAGCGTTTGAGAGCTCCGAGGAACTTAGGGATAGTAGTATTTGCGTGTTTGTTGTTGAGGACGTTTGAACCGCCTTTCAGTACAGCTTCGTGGAGATTTGTCTCGTCAAAGTAATGAGCAGCTTCTGCGTGATCGTCCTTGCCTGTTATCATGTACAGGTCATACAAACAGTCATTCATGCCGCCGTACTCGATAGAGAGTACCGTGTTGTGCTTCTGCTGGTTCCATGTCTTGCATCGGTTGTAGACCCAATCGCCTAAATTCGAGCCCAGTTCCTTTGCGGGATCATAGCCTGTTGCATTGTAGATATCAACTATACCTGCAATGAGCTTATGCATCGTGTACCACGGTACCCATGCCTCGTTGATGATGTTGGACTTTCCTGCTTCGATGTTGTCGAACTGCACTTCAACGCCTGTGCCGTTAGGGTGAGCAGCTGCCCATATAAAGCCTGCCTTTCCTTTTGAATTCTTCTGGCACTCGCGGAGTCCGTCAATGAGCGCCGTCATCTTTGACAATATCTCCTGCCGCTGAGTATCCGTAAGTTCGGGGTGCTGATAAGCCTGAGACAGCGCTGTGAGGTAATGTCCCACTGAGTGACCTGCGATATTGGTGTTTTCCCAGCCGCCGTATCGCTTTGCTCCCCCTGTGTTCAGCCCTGCATTCTCACGGAAGCCAGCAAGCAGCCTGTTGTTGTCAAAAAACAACAGGTACTTGATCTCCTTGCTGAATGCATTGGTGCAGTAATCATCAGTCATGGTTATGTCTGCAAGACTGAAATTCTGAATGTGCATATCGTCTTCCGCAGCTGCTTCGGGGAGAGGGAACGCTGTAAGCGTCATGAGAAGCGCAGCGGACAGTCCCAGTGATGTCATACGAGAATATTTTTCTGTTCGCATTTTCAATTCCTCCTTAAATTTAATATCCAATATTATTTTATAACATCGCATACTGAATAACAACCCATAAAAATACAGAAAAGGTTGAATATTTTTATATCCTTTGACCTGATTTAAGAAAAAAGAACAGCTATTGAAACTTCTTGCACAGGTTCTTTACAGCTGTTCTTCCTCTTTACAGTTTCCAGTAAATATGTATCTCCCTATCGCCATTATCGCCGACCATTCCGATCTCGATATGGTCTATGAACTCCTCAGTCAGAGCTCTGTCCAGTTTGTCGAAATGAGTATACTTTTCGATGATCACTTTACGCCCTTCAGAGTTCCTGATATGTTCTCGGCATTCCTTTATCTGCTCGGTCATCTCAGCCATACGGGCAGTAATCTCCTGCTCCTCATCGCTCAGGCTTTTACGGAACAGCGAATACTCCTTATCGGAGATGACTCCGTCGAGCTTGTCCTTATACATATTTAAAAGGCGCTTCTCCGCTGCATCATGACGCTCGTTTAATTTAGCACGATCTGCTTCAAGTCGTTTCAGCTGTTCGGCATATATATCACAGACACCTATCTTATCTGACTGACAGTACAGCTCAACTATAGCATTCAGCTCATCAAGTATCTTTTTCTCAAGCACAAGTCCGCTTATGCTCGAATTGTTTGTACAGTTCATAGCACCTGTCTTATATGAGGCGCATTGCAGACCATAATATTTTTTAGTCCTTTCCTTATTATAATATACATTTCTTTTCATCGGACGACCGCAGACTGCACATCTAACTTTTCCCGACAAAGGTGAAAGTTCCTGCGAACGCTTTCCCACTCTTGCATGACTGCTGAGCCGTTCCTGTGTGCGCGACCATGTTTCCGCGTCGATAATCGCCTCATGGGCATCAGGTATACGTATCCAGTCAGCCTGCTCCACCTTTTTCCGCTTCTTGTTCTTATAGCTGATATGGTGAGACTTTCCCTGCACGAGCGTTCCCGTGTACATCTCGTTGGCAAGTATCCTTGCAACAGTCGACTGTGTCCACAGCCCGCGGCTGCTGCTCGTGTCGGCATTAACATTGACATATTTCGAGCCTCTCTGCCTTTTGTATTCGGCAGGACTGACTATACCGTCCTCGTTCAGCTTTAGAACTATGCCGCGATAGCCTTCGCCGCTGACATACATATCAAATATCAGCCGTACAATCTGTGCAGCTTCTTCATCTATGATAAGATGATGTTTATCATTCGGGTCTATCATATATCCGTATGGCGCAAATGAACCTATGAACTGTCCCTGTTCACGCTTATATGCAAGAGTTCGGCGTATCTTTGACGAGATATCCTTCACATACATCTCATTATAAGCGGAAGTGAACAGCCGCATGGTACTGTAGCTCTCGCTTTCGGAGTCAGCATTGTCCGCAACTCCGATAAAACGGATCCCCCATTCAAGGAACTTGTCATTTATATACTGCTCTACCACAACTGTATCACGGGAAAAACGCGACTGATCCTTGCACAGAACGATGTCTATTTGCCCCGATTCACAGTCGTGCAGAAGTCGGTTGAACTCGGGACGGCTACGGTCAATGCCGCTGTAGCCGTCATCAGTATATATATCGTATATCTCCCAGCCGCGTTCATGGCAATAATCACGCAGCATAGCTTTCTGGTTCTGTATACTTGCGCTGTCATCACCTGACTTGTCCCTGTCCTCAATGGACAGGCGGCAGTAGATACCTACTTTCGGCATCGACCTCACCTCCCTTCATTTATATGTAGTTGTCAGTTTTACTTGATAAGATTGCTGTTTATCAGCTTTTCGACCTTGGCTGTAACAGCTGCTTTAAGCTGTTCTAAGCTTTGCGACTTGAAACTGTTCGTTGTATATATTACGTCTTTCATTGTTTTCGCCTCCTCCCTTTCATATATATGTTACATCTGAATTGTATATGCACTAAATTAATACTTGAGCTGTAGAAATGCAATTGTCTCCCATTATGGGAGGCGACTGTTTGATTATATTCAAAGACTAAAAAGCTATATATTTTTTAATTTCCGACAAAATTGCATATAAAAAAGCAATCTGTACAAAAAAGTACAGATTGCTTTTGGTCAATAAGAATATTTTATTTTCTGAGCTCCTCAGGAAAAGACTGAAGTAATTTATCTAAACAACGTTCAAAGAAAGACTGACGTATCAATGTACGATCATTTTCTCGTGTCTGTCCATACATTGATCCGATAGCATCAAGATCGGCTTCATCGATATTACCATCCATATTTACATCTGCTGCAATCTTCATATATTTAGCCATTCTGTGGATACCTATCTCGATATAATTATTCAAGGAAAGATGATCGGCTTCATTGACGATACCATCTCCGTTAACATCTCCAATTCTTGAATAAACATATTCAGAAAGAATATCAACATCAGTATTTTCGATAACTCCGTCAAAGTTCAGATCAGCATTTGCTTTCTGTACATCTGTCAGGTAGCTGCCATTCATGTAGTCTTCAAGAACCTTGAGATCGGCACCTGTTACAAATCCGTCTTCATTTATATCGCCAAGTCTCTTAATTGAATATGTCTTATAAGGTATTTCAGTCAATTGACCATTTGAATGCTTTGTGTAAATTCGCCAATTTATAAAGTCTTTTGAATGATCAAAGTCGTCAGGATTAGTTGAACACATGAAAAAATCATATTTCCATCCCTGATCTTTATCGTCCCATGTAGTATCAACATAGTAACACCTGTCGTTTGTCGGATCATTGTCATATGCATATAACTTTACTACATTCCATGCATGACCGTATTTACCTCCATTAGGATCACCATCCACTGCTTCACAGCATACACCCGCAGCATTCAGCAGGAGACTGTATGCTCTTGAATATCCGTCACAAACTGTATAGAAACCTGCTTCAGGATATTCGTCACTTGCTTTTTCATAATGGAGAAAAGCAGATGCATCACAATGATTCTTTTCGTCACCTGTATATACTTCGTTGTTATCAAGTATTTTTTTCACAACGGGGTCATATTGTACATGGTTGCATAACCAGTTATGAAGCTTTAATGCCCTAACCATTTCGTTATCATTTTCCATATCAACATATTTCTTTGCGATATAAGCAGCGTAACGCTTAGCATAATAATCTGAAATATTAGTATAATTCTGGAAAGTTTCATATATTCCATCCTGGAAAACAGGTACTATCTGTGGTTCTTCCGAATCATCTTCTGAATATACAAATGGATCGATACCGTTTACAGTGAAAGAAGTGCCTTGGATTCCGCTAATAATATTACTGCATCGATTTAGTACTTCAGTTGCATTGCTTTCTGTGATTTGTTCAGGAACAATGATATTCTTAAGATATTTAAGATTTTGAAAAGCGTTGAATCTTACAGAAATACCATCATTTAATGTAAATGTTTCACCTGTCTTTGCAGAAGGATATTTGATAATTTCTGTATTATCTTCATTATAAATAACGCCGTCGATCACGTTGTAATGATTTGGATATCTTGACGTAAATTCTCTTAATGAATCACAGTTATAAAATACTGTATTGAAATTATCATGTATTTCCATATTTTTAGGAAGAGCCACTGTTACAAGATTTGAGCAGTTCCAAAATGCTGAATCCGCTATTCCTGTAATGCCTGATGCATACTGCATATCAACTGAGGTAATATTTGCATTATCTTTGAATGCCTCATATTCGATTGCTGTAACAACGTAATATGTACCATCTGCATAGATAGCATTAGGGATCTGAACTGTTCCTGATGCATCTTTTCCGCTCTTGACATGAGCCACATTGCCTTCATAAAGTGAGTAAACTATGTCGTTCTGAGTGATATCACAAATCGGTCTCATTACTTCTCCAGTCTCGGGATTTGTGTATATCGGACGCTTAGGTGGTGCAGCAGCAGCATTTAATGCTGTCTGCATTGAAAGTGCCATTGTTGCAGTAGCTAAAACTGTTGCGATACGTGCTGATAATTTTTTGCTCATAATAAAATTCCTTTCTGTATTACATATTTTTCTGAAAGCAGCCATTTTCATTTGATTTAACTGCTCATTAATTACAATCGTAATGTTTATTTATCATCGGACAAAAAAATATTGATAAGTCTGTTTTATTTCCACATTGACATTTATAGTAACGAATGGTATAATATTTGTAATTAAAATTCCGATGAAGATGTTGCTGCGAGCAACACGTTCCATAAAGGAGAGTAAATTATGAAACACTTATCATTACAGCTTCTGGCACAGACTGTTGCAGACAAACGTAAGGAAATGAAGCTTTCTCAGGCTGTTATATCAGAAAAAACAGGGATAAACCGTTCACTTATGTCCCGACTTGAAGCTGCGGACTTCAGTCCTTCTGTGGAACAGCTCCTTGCGCTGTCGGAGGTGCTCGGATTTGAGATCTCGGACGTACTGACAGACGATACATCTGCGGTCAATCCCGTCGATCGAAAAAAAATAGCCGTCGCAGGAACAGGCTACGTGGGACTCTCTCTTGCAGTTCTGCTCGCACAGCACAACGATGTTACTGCTGTGGATATAATTCCCGAAAAGGCAGAAAAGCTTAATAACTGGACAAGTCCCATACAGGACGACTATATCGAAAAGTACCTTGCCGAACACGAAGAGCGAGGGCTCTCCCTTAAAGCTACTACCGACGGTGAAACCGCCTACAAAGACGCTGATATCATAATCATAGCAGCTCCTACGAACTATGATCCCAAGACCAATTTCTTCGACTGCTCGGCTGTTGAAGCCGTCCTTGAACTCATAAAAAAGGCGACCTCCGAACGCAGCAGTAAGCCTGCCATTGTTATCAAGTCCACGATACCTGTTGGCTATACAATGCAGGTGAGACAGAAAATGGGCATGGATAATATCATTTTCAGTCCCGAATTCCTGCGCGAATCAAAGGCGCTCTATGATAATCTCTATCCTTCACGTATAATCGTAGGCTCTGACGAAGAAAACAAACAAGCTGCGGAAACTTTTGCGGTTCTGCTTCAGCAGGGCGCTATAAAGACGAATATCCCCGTTCTGTTCATGGCTACAACAGAAGCAGAAGCAACAAAGCTCTTTGTCAATACCTACCTTGCCCTGCGCGTATCCTACTTCAACGAGCTTGACACCTATGCAGAAGTAAAGGGACTTGATACTGCCAATATTATCAAAGGAGTGTGCCTCGACCCCCGTGTAGGCGATTTCTATAACAATCCGTCCTTCGGTTACGGCGGATACTGCCTGCCAAAAGACACAAAACAGCTCCTTGCAAACTATCAGAACGTTCCGCAGAATATGATGTCCGCTATAGTAGAATCAAACCGCACTCGCAAGGACTTCATTGCTGACCGTGTACTTGAAAAAGCAGGCTATTACAACTACGGCGATAACAACGTATACGACAGCAGCATGGAAAAAGAGATCGTCGTAGGAGTTTACAGACTTACTATGAAATCCAACAGCGATAACTTCCGACAGTCATCAATACAGGGCGTAATGAAGCGTATCAAGGCAAAGGGCGCTACTGTCATAATATATGAGCCTACTCTCGAAAACGGCAGCACTTTCTTCGGCTCACTTGTGGTAAATGACCTGAAAAAATTCAAGAGCAAATGCAGTTGTATAGTAGCCAACCGCTACGACTCAGCTCTCGACGATGTTGCAGAAAAGGTCTATACACGCGATCTTTTCAAGAGAGACTGATAAGCTGACAAAGCCTTACAAATACAACTCTGAGCTAAGATCAGAAATCCAAAGTAGGATATCGAATATTTAAACCAGTACAAGTTATATATTATAGCTATTAATATGATAACGAAGCACTTCCTTGTCAAAACATAGATTTATGTATATATATCACTTTCAGCTTTAGTATTTAAAACATTTATACTTAGTTCATATTTTCATATTAAAAAATACGAAAAAATATGTTATAATAACATAAATCTATTTCAGACTATTTTTACGATTGAATATGATATATTAATCGTTTTAACAGCGAGGTGAAGCGGAATATGAAATTTTCATTGGGGCAAAAAATAGTTATGCTGATTACTGTTGTCGCTGTCATTCTGACAGGAACCTGTGTCACGGTCAGTACTGCCGCACATCGCAAAACAATCAGAAACGAATATATGATAACAGCTGATTCTATGGCTTCTACAGTTGCCGTTTCCGTGAACGCCGAACAAATGGAAAAGATCTGCGATCAGGTAATGGAAATTTATCGCGGTTCGGATTTAAAACTGAACAGTACACAATATGAAGACCCACGCTATGACAGCTATATGGAGCAGTATCTTTCGATCATGGACGAACCTGAATATCAGTCGATACAGAATGAACTGCGTGAGATCCAGGATGTCAGTGAAGTCGATTGCATTTATACCGTCATGATCTGTCCGGAAGATGAAACCTATATTTATCTCGTAGATGCTGCTTATGACGATGAGTTTGTTCCTCCGGGCTGCATTGATTCCGTGGAAGAATCATGCCTTAAATATTTGCATGATCCTGAGAAGGGCTTCCCTGCGATAGTGACCAATACTCCTGAATACGGCTGGATGGTTACTTCATTCGTGCCGATCCACAGCGAAAGTGGAAAAATCGTCGGTTATGCAGGCATTGATATTGACATGAACGAGATCGTAAAAAAGGAACAGCACTTTTTGATACTTCTGACAGCGATCCTCTCAGGTCTGACAATTTTAATTTGTATGTTTGCTATATTATTTGTGCGAAAGAAGGTCGTCAAGCCTATAAATATGCTTTCTGAGGCCGCAGGCAGATACGGAAAAAATCAGGCAGCTGCATCGGAGGATAAACGCAATGAATTCAGTACACTTAACATTCACACGGGCGATGAACTTGAAATACTTCTCCGCTCTATGATACAGATGGAAAAGGATATCGACAACTATATCCAGAATCTGACCAATACCAGACAGCAGCTGAGTTCCGTGCGTCAGCAGGCGGACGATATGCACGAGCTGGCACATAAGGATTCGATTACAGGCATTCGTAACAGAATGGCATATGACAAAGAGGTCATGCAGCTTGAAGCAGATTTTAAGAACGGTTTGCAGGAATTCGGAATCGCCGTGATAGACCTGAATTTCTTAAAGCGCATAAATGATGAATACGGACATGAATACGGAAATATTTCAATAAAATTGCTTAGTAAGCTGGTTTGCACAATTTTTACGCATTCTCCTGTCTTTCGTATCGGCGGAGATGAATTTGCAGTTATTCTGCAGGGACATGATTTTGAAAACATAGAGCAGCTCAAAGATGAATTTAACGATAACCTTGACGAATATAAGCGTGATACGGCGCTCCAGCCGTGGGAAAAGATTTCTGCCGCATTGGGGTATGCGCTATTTGAACCGAATAAGGATAACTGCGTAGAGGATGTATTCAAACGTGCCGATCAGAATATGTATGAACGCAAAAAAAGCAATGAAAGCAAATCGGATCGGATAATATCAGTAACAGAAAAACGACGAAAATTCAACATCATAAAAAACAAGATCTCCCACTCGATCGAGTGGGAGATCATTTTGTACAGTCATAGATTTATTTCCGTTTTCACCTCGGAAAGCTTACTACACTGAATCAGTTTTATATTATCTTACTTAACAGGTATCTCAGGAACTAATCCGAGAAGATATTTCTGTATAATTCCTGCATCCTCTGTGGTCATACCATTGTTTCCGACAACATCGGCATTCTTTATGCCCTGAGCTGTAATGTGGCTCTTTTCTGTTCCGTTAAGACCATACTTATTAGGATTTGCAAGTGCCTGCATTATCATTACAACATCGGAAAGATCAACTCCCCTATCACAGTTAGCATCGCCATAGATCGCGGGAGTAACATCTGAATCAGGTATCTTTTTGATATAATCAGCGCTTACATAACCGATACTGCCGTTATACACTGTCTTGTACCAGCCCTTTGTATCGCAGGCAAAGATATCAAGCTGAGTACGGTCAGAAATTGAAGCAAGTATCGTCGAAGATGTATTCGGCTGGCTTCTGAGGTTGAGAGTGCTCGAATTTACGTCCACATAGCCTCCAAAGAGCCTTTCCTCGGGATAACTGCTGAGTGAATAACCAGAGATATACCACTTATCTCCGTCGCCTGCTTCAAGGTCAAATATTCCATATCCGCTAAGCTTACTGTCGCCTACAGTTACTACCTTGAACTTGTTCACACCTGAGCTGAGTATCTTCAGACCTTTTTCGAGATTGAAATCAGGTGAGCCTTTTCCTCCGACTTCAATATATACAACGCCGTCCTTTTCGATAAGGTGACTTTCCATTCTTCTGCTAAGGCTGGTTTTCAGCTCACCTGTACAAGTTCTTTCAATATACTCCTTCATGATTTTTGGAGTGATTTCCTGCTTTTTTGCCTTGCCGTATTCAATGCCGTTAACTTTGATATTATTTGCTGCACCGGATTCAGCTCCTTCTGAAATGATAGAAAGAATAAATCCAAGGCTTTCAATTCTTATTTGTGCTGCGCTTGTAAGATCATTATCTGCTTTGTTTGTTGTAAAGTAGCCGAATTCATAGTCACTTATCTTCCATTCGCCGTTATCGTTGTTGAAAACTGCTCTGCCGTAATCATTCATCTGATCACTTTTCTTTGTAATAGCTGCGTAGTAGTCCATAGCAGGCTCAACGATATCTACACCGTTATCTGTAAGGAATGTGGAGAATGAACAACCTGCACTTCTGAAATAAAGTTCACCGTTTTTTTCAAGCAGGCTGGTCTTGCACTTTTCAAGAAGCTCATCTCTCAGTTCACCGGTACAGGTATCATTTATGAGAGCCTTAGCGCTTTCAATAGATGTCAGACCTTTATAATCAACCTTGTAGAACTCATCTAATTTTGAATCACTTCCATGCGTTAATTTAATAATGATGTTCATATTATTTATTTTCTCTATAGCTGCCTTTTCGCGGTCAGAGACTACCTTTGGCTCGTAATCCTCTATCTTCTTGATATAATCAGCACTTACATAACCTATTTTGCCATTGTACTTTGTCTTGTACCAGCCCTCAACAGCACTGTCAAATATATTCAGCTGAGTTCCCTGAGGTATGGTATCAAGTATAGCAGACGCTGTAGTTGCCGAGCTTCTTAAATTAAGACCGCCTATCTGTGTTGCTACACTGCCGCCGAATAAGTAGTGCATAAAATACGGATCTCCTGACTGACCTGCGCTTATGTAATCAAGCTGAATAGAGCTTTGCGCTATAAATGCGTTCCAGAGCTTACCGTTGCTCTCATAGAATGTATACCAGTACTCCCTGGTATTATCAGGTTTAAGGCTGTATTCAAACTTAATATAACCGCTTATAGTTTTGCCGTTTTTATCTGTGAAAGAAAAATTGCCGTTATAAATGTCTTCCCCTTTTGTGATAACGAGTTTTTCAAAAGAATCTACGTCTGTCCATGTTCCTGCTATTGATGCAACGCTGATGCTGGTAGCTATCGGATCTGTTATTGGGTAATAACCATATTCATTTGCCTTTTCCGCAGCTGCTGCAACAACAGGAGCAGTATCGGCTGCAAAAACAGAAGCTGTAGGTGCTGATGCAAGCATTGCAAGAACTGTTAAACAAGTAATCATTTTTTTCATATCCATAACCTCATTTCATATAATTCCGACACGTTCATAACAAGTCCCCTTCGTGTGATTATATAATAACATATTTATTTTGCTTTGTGTTAAGAATTACAAAATTGTAATTTTCTTATAGTGATGAAATTACTTCTTATGTACGATCTCACTTTTCAGCGCTGACTGCCTCTCGCAGATAAAGTAACACGCCAAAGCTCCCTGTGCAAAAACAGAGAGCTTTTTTGTATCAACGCGGCAATATCAGATTGTAATTATTGAAAGAATGTATGTCTGATGGTATAATAAAAACAGAACTTTCACAGCCGATAAATCGGATAAATATAAGTACGGGAAAATATTTCCTTTTTTTCTAAGACATTTGCCCTGCAAAACTCGTCTAATAAGTGAAAGGCAAAATATTTCCGGAAAGGAGCCGTTCAATGGATAATGGTGCAAGTAGCTACAGCCGTTATCTTGTCGGAGACGATTCAGCTCTTGGAGACATTGTCCGTGAATATAAGGACGGTCTCACTATCTATCTGAATAGTTTTACCAATAATATCCACGATGCTGAGGAACTCATGGAGGAGACCTTCTTCAAGCTTGCGTATAAAAAACCAAAGTATACGGGGAAAAGCTCGTTCAAGACATGGCTTTATTCCATTGGAAGGAATCTTGCCATAGACTATCTCAGGCGTATGAAGAAAAAGGGCAATACCTCGCTGGACGAGTGCTCCGAACTGAATTCAGGACTGGATATCGAGGAAAACTATATCAAAGAAGAACAAAAGCTGATGATACACAGAGCTCTGAAAAAAATGCGAAGCCAGTACAGTCAGGCTATATGCCTTACGTATATCGAGGGCTTCAGCAATTCAGAGGCGGCGTGTATAATGCATAAAAGCAGCCGACAGATGACAAATTTGCTATATCAGGCGAAAAAAGCTCTTCGTGAAGAGTTGGAAAAGGAGGGAATAAAGTATGCGGGAATGGGATGAGATAACCCGTGATCTGCTCAGAAGACGAGACGAAAAGATCGCTCGGAAAAAAGCGCAACTGAGCGTCGTGAAAAGAACGGCGCTGTCTGCTTTGTGTCTTTGCATTACTGTTGCAGCAGGAGCAGGTATATGGAAGAATATGCCTGAGTACAAAAAACTGACCGACAGCCATACCGAGCCGACTACTGTTACTGTAGAACCAACTTCAGACAGCAATGTACCGCCGACTGTTACTTCATCGGTAAACAGCGTTACAGCCGCGACAAAGGGAAATCATGACATAGTTACAACTGCTGCGGCAGAAACAACTTCTGCCCGTATTACTTTTACAGCGGCTTCTGCTTCTGCACAGCAGACAACTGCTGCGGTTCCGTCAGCTCTCACAAACGGGCATGAGAACATTGTTACGACTGATATTGATGTATTACCTAACGAACCACAAATCGAAAGTGAAAGGAATGTTGTTATGAGGAAATTTCTGGCTGTTTTAGCAGCAACTTCAACAATGGCAAATCCAATTCTCGCAAACTCTTCACCTATAGTCCGCTTTGATCAGAAAGAGGATTATGTTTATTCCGCTACATTGAATTACAGCAAGATCGAATCAGGCGAGCTTGATCCCGATTTTAACGGCGACGGAAAATTCGATATCTTCGATGCCCGTGATGCCTTTGCAGCAAAAGCGCCTGATATGAATACCATCTACAATTATTATCTGCTCAATAATGGTATTGTTCCCGAGGATTTTGACGCTTACAAGTATAAAGATGAGAACGGCAAGGTATCTGATGATTCATGGCGCTTTATTGATTGGATCGCAAGTATGCCCCAGCCGAATTTAAAATACGATCATGCTGTAAACTATGACCGTGAGAATAACGTAAGTCTTGATTTCAATGACGACGGCGTTGTTGATTACAAGGACTGCCTTGATTACTGGGTATTCAACAATTACCTTTCAGGCTATGTACTGTGGAACCTTGATTTTGACATAAGCGACGGATTCGCAGAAAAATACGGCGTCGATCCGAATAACAAGGGCTGGGCGGTTGAACACAGACTGGATTCCATACTCGGAACTGTCTCGGAGGATATCGGCTTCTGCATACCTGACGATATGTTCTATCAGGACTTCCCTATGAAGGAGTCTACCCTGAAAAACTGCGCTCAGTATTACAGAGAGCACAGATACATCGGTCATGATTTCGACGCGGGCGCTGTCATTGTTACCAAGGAGATCATAAATAACTATGATTTCACCGAGGAATGGCTTGATCCCGATAAATGCTATGAGTACCTCATCTCAAATGCCGAGGACGAGTATCTTGATGATATTCGCTTCAGAGAATGTGTAGCTTGCATCTCGGGACATGATGAGAAATTCACCAATTCAAAGGGTCAGTCATTTGAGCGGAAAAAGTATGAGTATGATTACATGGGCGAAGCAAGAGTTGACGCTATCGAAGCAGGTCTTGTAAAATATGAGGACTACTGCGACATACTCAGCTGGCACAGCAACAATCAGAACTATATGTCTGCTACCTATCCCGAGTACGAAAAAGCTGTCATGGAGGGCAGGACAGCTGCTCCGGATATGAACGCCGACTGGAAGCTCGACGACATGGATATCGAGATACTCTCTGCCTGCTACAGAGTCATTACTGTCAAGGAGTATACTACCGACGAGGTGGTAGATACCGTAAAGCGCTGGTACGATCCGACTATGTTCTCACGCGCAAATAACGGAAGATTTAACGTGGATTATAACAGACCCGACTGGAATCCCGACGGCGATGCCATAGCTTCACTTGACTGCAACGAAAACGGTATCATCTGCGACGATTATGACGTTCTTTTTGCAGGTATCTATATCGCCAAGTACGGAACAGTTGATTTCGACTTGTACAACGAGTTCTTTGCTTCAGAGCTGTATACTCAGTTCGAGAACAGAGACTGGAGATATTACGACCGTCATTCGGGCTTCTTCCATGATATGCCATACGGAGTTTACTATGATTACATAGTGTCACTGGGCGATCTCCTGTTTGATATGGACAAGGCTAACAAAAACGAGCCGAAGCTTCCGAAGGCAGCGCCTTACAGAACAGGCGACGCATCTGCTGACGGCGATGTTAAGATGAACGACGTTGTTCTCATAATGCAGACGCTTTGTAATCCGAATAAGTACAGACTGTCCATAAGAGGCGAATTTAATGCCGATGTATACAATACAAATGACGGAATCACACCTAATGATGCGCTGACAGTCCAGCAAAGACTTCTTGGACTTATTTGAATATTGAAAAAAGCTCCGTAATACGGAGCTTTTTCGTTTATCAGTGATAATCCCGACTGCCATTTAGTGCATAGCAAAAATACTGATACCTTCGTGAACTGAGATAAAAAAGAGCATTTCTGCTATAAGACAATAAGTATTAAAAAAATTCAATCCTAAAAAATAGTGCAGCCTTGCTGCACTATTTTTTCCAAACAATCCTCCGAGAACGGCACGAGCCTCATGAATCCAAAGCTGCCGTTCTCAATCGGGCTATTATAAAGTCTTTAAATACTCCATGAAGTTCTGCTTGTTCTCGAGTGCAGTCGTAGTAGGTCTGCCGAGATCATCACGCGCACCGATAGAACACTTGACTTCGATAAGACTGAGTTCATTTCTGCCCTTTGCTGCCTCGAGTTCCTTGTCAAGATCATCGAAATTGTCAACGCATACTGCATTCGGATAGCCGCAAGCCTTTGCAATGCCCACAAGGTCTATCTGTGCAGCAACTGTCGGCATACCGCCAACTGTCTCATGTGCGCCGTTGTTGATGACAACGTGTACGACGTTCTTCGGCTTGTTTGCGCCAAGCACTGCCATGCTGCCCATATGCATGAGAACAGCTCCGTCGCCGTCTACGCACCATATTCTCTGATCGGGCTTGTTGATAGCAACACCAAGCGCAATAGAAGAAGTATGTCCCATAGAACCAACTGTCAGGAAGTCATATTTATGGCTCTGACCGTTAGCAACACGGGTCTCGAACAGCTCACGGCTTGGCTTACCTGTTGTGGAAACGATCGGGTCTTCACCTGTTGCCTTGACGATATGCTGAATTATCTCCTCGCGTATCATCTTGTTGTCATTCTTATATGCAACTTCGGGAGCATTTGTCAGTGCGCCCTTGCGGACAACTATCGCAACTTGCTTGCCTGTTTCCAGTACCTTGCGGAAATCAGCCATTACAGCAGTAAGCTCGTCCTCGGTAGTATCCTTGCTGAGGATAAACGTCTTAATATCCATATCCTCCAGCAGCTTGACAGTTACTTCGCCCTGATAGATATGCTGAGGTTCATCGTGAACACCCGGCTCTCCACGCCAACCCACAATGAAGATCATAGGTATAGCGTACACCTTGTCATTCAGCAGTGAAGCCACTGGATTGATGATATTGCCTTCGCCTGAATTCTGCATATACACAGCAGGCACTTTGCCTGTAGCAAGATGATAGCCTGCTGCAAGAGCTGTACAGTTGCCCTCGTTTGCAGCAATTATATGATGCTTCTGGTCTATGCCGTAGGTATCCATAAGATAATTACAAAGCGCCTTCAGCTGTGAATCAGGAACACCTGTATAGAAGTCAGCTCCGATAATATTTACAAAACTTTCTACTTTCATTAGTATACTCCTCAATTATATTTCGCATAGTCAGGATCAAATTCCTCAAGTTCAGCAACGGAATCTATCTCAACGATCTGATCGGCAGTTACCTCATTTATCACAAGCTGTAACTTTTCTAACTGCTGGTCAACGATCTCGTCCCAATAGAGCTGTTCATGACCTTCGTGCTGATATGCTTCCTGTACGGCATTTGCTATGATCTCAGCATCTTTCTGCCTGAAGTAGGATACTCCGACCATATTGTAGGTATCTGTGCCGCACTTGCCCACTCTTGTGATGATCCCATTATCATCAAGATCAAACACCCAGTCATCGGAATAGCCCTTTACCATCTTGCCATAGTAGCAGGAGCGGTCAAGCTTTGCCGTGAAGATCGAGGGATCAGAAACGAACAGGTCTGCCTCACAAATAAAGCAGTTTGCTGTTTTCATGACTTCGGCAGCCGCAAAAATGGAAGAAATATTGTTTTTCACGGTATATTCCTTGTTCTCGATGATAGAAACATTCGGGTATTCTTCTGTCAGATAGCGAAACTGTTCGCCGAGATAGCCCACAACGATATAGATATGCTCAACGCCGCGCTGTTCTAATCCGTCTATAACGGTGCTTATCATAGAACGTCCATGCGCTTTGACCAAGGGCTTAGGCACTTTCTGAGTCAGCGGAGCCATTCTGGTTCCGAGACCTGCTGCCATTAATATTGCGATCTCTTTTTCCATAGTCACACCTTACAGTTCGTCGATCAATGTGATGATATTCTTTATAGACATCAAGCGGTCGTCAACTTCCTTCGCTCTGTGATTTTTAAGAATATCAATTGCTGTCTGCTGCATTGCAGGGAATGCGCTTCTGGTGAGCTGATTAGCATAAATAACGATATTTACGCCGTGTGCAGCGAGCTCATCTTCTGTGATGATATTGAAAGATGTAGGTACGACAACTATCGGTGTCTTCTTATCCTTTTCGCGGAATTTATCGCAGAATTCAAGTATCTCAGCAGGATCCTTCTTACGGCTGTGTATCATGATGCCGTCAGCACCTGCTTCTGCAAAAGCAAAGGCTCTTGCAAGTGCATCGTCCATTCCCTTTTCGAGGATAAGGCTCTCGATACGTGCGATTATCATGAAATCATCGGTAAGCTGTGCTTCCTTGCCTGCTCTTATCTTGGCGCTCATCTCTTCGATAGTAGCCTGTGTCTGCTCGACCTCAGTACCGAAAAGCGAGTTCTTCTTCAGTCCCTTCTTGTCCTCGATGATGATAGCGCTTACGCCCATTCTTTCAAGTGAACGGACAGTATATACGAAATGCTCTGTAAGTCCGCCTGTATCGCCGTCAAAGATGATAGGCTTAGTAGTTACTTCCATGATATCATCAATTGTACGGAAGCGCGAAGTCATATCAACAAGTTCGATGTCAGGCTTGCCCTTTGCTGTAGAATCGCAGAGGGAAGATACCCACATTGCATCAAACTGATCCAGTTTGCCGTCTACCTCAACAACTGTCTTTTCTGCGATAAGACCTGTCAGACCGCTGTGTGCCTCGATAGTCTTGACAACAGGACACATCTCGATAAGCTGACGAAGTCTTTTTCTGCGGTACTCAGGCATAGCAAGCTTTTCTCTGAGCTGCCTGTCGATCTTCTTTACGACAGGATTATATGTGTACGGAACATCAATTATCTCGCCGCCGTATTCAGAGAGCTTCTTCTCAACATTGGCACGAATAGCTGATGCAGCGCCTTCCTTCCAGTTGTCACCGTGAATAATATAGTCAGGATGAAGTTTTTCGATAACGTCATCATACATTGCACTTTCCTGGATCACAACTTCATCTACGCCGTCCAGCTGCTGATAAAGCTTTACTCTATCCTCTAAAGAGATAGTCGGGAACTTGTTAAAACGGATCAGTGCTTTGTCGCAAAGGGCTCCGACCACGACTCTGCCATACTTTTTGGCATTTTGAATTATATTGATATGCCCCTCGTGAATCACATCGGTGCAAAAACAAGTATAAACAGTTTTCATCTTAATCCTCCATTAATCCTTATATATTACAGGGATCTGAATGTTGTTTTCTTTTAATGCCTCTTTGAATACAACAAAGAAATCCTTGATATCCTGCTCGTCGATGGCACCGAGTGCGCAAAGGCGGAATGTATTCGTAGTGGATATCTTACCCGGATAGATAGTGAAGCCTCTGTCATAGCAATAATCATGAACAGCCTCAAAGCTCCAGTTTGGATCATCAGGATATACAGCAGAAGAAACAAGTCCTGTTCTCCATTCAGGCTTTATCACCTGACGGAAGCCAAGCTCGTCCAGACCGTCATTTATAGCATTGAATACTCTTGTATGACGAGCCCACTTTGCTTCTTCACCCTCAGCCCAGTATTCCTTCAACGCCTGAATAGTGGAATAGATCGTCTGAACAGGAGGAGTGAAGTGCATCTCGCCTGTACGCTCAAAGAAGTCGTACTGAAGCCAGAGATTGCAGTAGTAGGAGCGCTTCGGGTATTCCTTTGATTTCTCGATGATATCCTTTCTGCCTACAACAAACGAAAGACCTGTGAATGCCATCAGACCCTTCTGAGCGGAAGCCATGCAGAAATCAATATTGTCCTCATGAACATTGATAGGACGCATTGCATAAGTCGATGTAGTATCAACAGTGAAAACTGCACCGTATTTATGTGCCAGAGCACCGATCTCACGAATAGGATTCAGGATACCTGTTCCTGTTTCGTTATGAGTAGTATGAACAAGTGCGATATCGGGATTATTTTTCAGCGTCTCCTCCACAACAGCAAGGTCAGGACGCTGATCTACAGGAAATTGCAGATCAATGTGAGGCAAGCCGTAAAACTGGCATATCTCTACAGCTCTTGTACTGTAAGCACCATTATTTACAACAAGCACCTTCTTTCCCTCGGGAAGAAGCGAATTAATGCATACGTCAATATTTATAGTACCGCTGCCGCAGAAAAGTACAGATGTGTACTCATCAAGATCACCATGAACGATCTTGACAAGATCCTCACGCAGTCCCTTCATAAGTCCGCCAAACTCCTTTTCACGCGGACAGATATCAGGTACGACCTGTGCATACTTTACAGTATCAGTCGTGGTTGAAGGACCCGGGTTCAAAAGGATATTTCTTTTAATAGACTCCATTTTAATACAATCTCCTCTAATATATATTTTCAATCAGTTTCACTGTGATATAAGGCATATATATCTTCAACTGAAGTGATTCCAAACTCTGCTAATTTCAGTGAGTTCATCTCGCCGCTCACTTTTCTGTACCAATCCATAGTATCCTTAACATTTGGCACATCTACGCCAACTATCTTTGCAAATTCCTCGATAATAGCAAGTCCGTAAGGGAAATCAGCCGTGAAATACCTTGACTGAAGATCAGGTATCCAGCCGTTCGGAGTTTCGATCATCGGAGAAGTCAGATTATGCAGGCTTTTAATAGTGCTTATCTTCTGTGTCATAGCCTGTACGGTTTCGCTTTCATAATGTATCTTCAAAGAGCGTACATAGGAAAGATCCATTTTATCAAGCTTATGGCATATCTCCTGAAGTTCCTGATCGCAGGCAAGCAGGAGTTCCGACGATCTGTCGCTCCAGTCGCCGTAGAACAAAGGATTTCTTTCGTAAAATACGCCTTCTTTGTAATCCTCGAACAGTGTCTTCAGTCTTGTTGTATGAAGGATAGGATTGCTTGGTGTAAGAGTAACGTTCAGATAGTTAGGGAGCGGGATACAAGGGATATCCCATACATACTCAAAGAACGGGCTCCACTTTTCTGCCTGATCGGCAGGAATGGAAGCAAGGAACAGCTCACTGCGCAAGCCTTCGCAGCGTACTCTCTTTCCATACTGCTCAAGTCTCGCAACAGAAGGTACTCTCTGTAAACCGAGAAGTATCGCGCCAGCCTGTATACATTTCCTGAATGCGAACTCCGCACCGCCTGTACCGGGAATAACGCAAATGCACATTCCTTTTTCGATGAATGGCAGCATATCCTCTGCAAGTTCGGGCAGCTTAAAGGCAGGATATGTGACTAAAACGATCTGACAGCCGCTTATTGCTTCTTTAAGATCGTCAGTAACGAGACTTATATTTCCGTGCGTTACTTCGTCGAACTCATTTACTATTTCAAGCTCCTTGCTGAATTTATCGGCTTTTGAAGAAAACATACTGACTTCATAGCCCTTTGAGGCACAGATACACGCAAACTGTGTACCGATATTTCCGCCGCCGATAACCGCAGCTTTACTAACCTTATTACAGAACTGCATACAATTCTCCCTTCATTAATGAGTAACAAGATGCACTCACATTGATAAATAATTATTATTTAACATAATTCGGACCATTTGATCCAAAAGAAAAATCTTATCTATCATGATCTTGCCATGCCGAACAATATATGTTCTGCCCCTGTTATACGAACTTTTTCCCTGATCGGGTCCGCCTTCTTCAAAAGCCGTATTGCGAGCGGGCAGACCACAGCAACTATATTTAAGTATAGCAAAAACCATACAATAAGTCAAGTCTTATCAACGCTTTTTCGGCATTCCGCTTTCCCCCACCCTGCTAAAGAAAAATCAGGCAGCTATATAAAAATTCTGACGATATCTGCCTCCTGACGACAGTCTCTCTTTTTGTTCATAGAAAATTTTCATTTGCTTCGCACATTTCATTCTTCTGATACGTTAAACTATTATAAAAAAGCGTCTCAGCCTGCAAAGGAGGGTATTTATATGAAGCTGACCACCAAAATACTATCCGCGATCACCGCAGCGGCAATATCTGCGGGAACTTCCCCATTGTTCCCCGCAGCCGCCAATGCAGCAGATACTATGGCAGTAAAACTGCCGAACTGGATACCGCAAGACTTTGAATCCGCTCTTGAATTCCGCAATACATATGGTGATACACATATACAAAACGGCTGTTTATGCGTTTTGTTTACCGAGTCATCGAAAGAAGTGGAACTACCTGACGACGAAAAAGTACGCTATACCGTCTGCGAAAACGAATATGCCGATTACGGCGATCATACAGAAACGCTCTCAAACGTGTTTGCGAAGGAGATATTCCACGAGACCTTCACTGTCCCAGATGAAATGGGAACTTCCGACCTGCAATTCGAGGTTGTGGTTTATCTTCCCGAAATATCGGGAAGATTCGATGTCACACTGTACGATGCGACAAAAAAATACGTGAACTGCATCATGCCTACATATTCTTTCTGGACAGACGGCAATTATACTATAACAGAGACCGATCTTCACGGCTGAGTGCCTGACTGTATGACAGAATTCAAGGACTACCGCGAAAAACACGGTGATATCGCCGTAGTTGACAATTACGTGACATTCTGTCTGGAAACCGCAGGCGGTACGAACTATTCATGGACAAATACCAGCAATTACGACTACGGCGAGGGAATATTCGGCAGTTACAGCCAGTTTAACTGTTCCGAAGTTGCTGTATCACCGCCTCCAGGTTCGCCCGAGTACGTTGTTGATGTAAATCAGGCCGATAATGATGGTCTCGCCAACTTATCGTGGAGCTATGCTCCTCGTCACGCTTCAGAAAAGGTCGCAAAAGTACTGAATGCTGACTGTATGATAACCGATAATACCAAAACCGTGCTCCTGCCCGAAATGGTGCGCATAAAAATAGTCGATGCCGATACAGGCGAGCTTCTCACAGACCCTGTTCCGCAGATAACTCCACAGATAAAGGTCAGCGAAGACGGCATCTATGTAGATCATTCATTTGAATTCGACTCCAATCCATACATCTGGAACGACGATATACACCTGAACTCAGACTACTTCAAGCTTGAACTCAAACAGAACAATATCCCTGACGGGTACACCCTTCCCGAGGACTTTGAGGAAGTCACGAAATACGTCAACGGCGCTATGGATATAGTCTTTAAGCTGAAAAAAAGCCAAACAGACCTTCCGACAGGCGCAACGCGCATAACCCTGTTGGACAGCACTACAGGCAAGCCCGTGCCGAATTATGTCCTCGTGAACCGTCCGTACTCTTTCAGGATCGACATACGTATCCGCGATATGTACACAGGTCCGATATATACTGTAAATTCCAATCCGTGTACTTATGTCGACAATCTTGCTGCTGTCTATAAAGATGCGGACAGCTTCACTTTCAGCTGTGACGAGCAGCCCGAGATCACAGTAAATGATAACGACTCTATGGAGATTGTACTAAGGATAAAGCCAGACAGGATCGGCGACGTGAACAGCGACGGCATATTCAGTCTCTCCGATCTGGTAATGCTGCAAAGATGGCTGCTGGGAAGAACTGATGCCAAGCTTACCAACTGGGAGGCAGCAGATTTCTGCAAGGACGACAAGATAGATGTGTTTGACCTCTGTCTTATGAGAAAAGCTCTTTTGATAAAAGGCAATGTGCCTTATGCTCTCAGCGTTATCTTATCAGGCGGAGTAGAGGGCATATTCAAAGAGTACAAGGTCTACAGCAAAGACGACGGGTATTTTCTTTCATATTACAATAGGCAAAGCCGCATGAAAGAACCTTTAGTCATAGAATTATCCGAGGAAGAATACCATAAACTGATGTCGCTGGACTATTCAAAGTATATCTCATATGAAGACTATGACAAATACAGCCCGACAATTTCAGATGCAATATATTCCCTCGGAAGTATCTCCTGTGTCAACGGATATGACCTTGATCTCAACCATAACGTCGGCAGTCTTATCAAAAGGCTGGAAGACATCGTAATAGATTACACAAGGAATCAAAAGATATAACAATAGTATAAAGCGTTATATAAGGCGGTATCACCAAAAGCTGTGATACCGCCTTATTAATTGAAAAGCTGCAAACGAACATGAACATCACGCTCAACAAAGGTGCAACCAATTTTGGTGATTGCCGTTAGTTTTTTACTTATTGTTCATTGATTTTTCAGTAAAAATATGATACAATTAATATGATAAAAATCCCCCTTTTGAGGGATCACATATATTTCACGGTAATAAACGGCTATATACTGGAAATCTTTGGAGGAACTATGAAAAAATCATCTCATTCCGGATTGCTTATGCTGTCAGACATAGCTACGCCGTTCCTGACGCTTTTCATTGTTATATTTGTGTATATCTTCTTTTGTCCGCCAAGCAGCCACCCCGATAATGAAGTTATAGATATGACAAAAGGCTGGATCAGTCAGGACGGACAGGCAATCTCAATACACAACCTGCCAAAAGGTGATCTTGTTCTGACGCAAAGCATTAAGGATATCCAAAAGTATAATCAGAGCATTTGCCTGAAAAGCTCCGATACATGGCTCGAAATAGCATTTGACGGTCAGACTGCCTACAAGTATGCACCTGTACAGGCGCCTATCTTCGGCGCGTCATACGGTATGTATGTACATATGGTCTCCATACCTACCGATGCATCAGAGATCACATTGACGCTGCACCCTATTTACAAGGATAAAACTGCGAATATATCGTCTATCTGTATCGAAGATGCTGCCTTATTCATTGCGGACGTATACCATCAGGGTATGTTTAATTTCTTCCTGTGCATCATCATCGTCGCATTCGGAATAGTCATGATGATAATGGGTCTGACCACACGAAGACTGAACGAAAGCAAAATGCTGAACTTCTTCTCGCTCAGTTCATTTGCAATACTGGTAGGTACATGGTCGTCAAACGACACATATCTTCTTCAGACCTTTACCAATCACCCTGAGATGGTGAAAATGCTCAGCTATCTGTGCCTTATTTTTATCGCTTATCCGCCTGTATCCTTCATGGCAAGCGCGACCGAAAACAAGCACACGAAGTTCCTGCCTGCAATGGTCGTACTCATTGCGCTTAATCTCGGAGCTAATATGCTCCTTTCGTGCTTCGGCATATTCGACCCGCATGATATGCTCATATTGTCACATATTAATATAGGTGTGGCAATGGTCATGGTTATCCTGCTTATGGTAAAGGCTATCCGCAGAAAGAGCCTGAATAAATTCTTCATAAAGATGACGCTGTTAGGTATGACCGCGGCTTTGCTTGGTGTCAGCATAGACCTTGTACGCTTCTGGACGGACAAGAACGGATCATACGGTGCAAGTCCGTACACAAAGCTCGGTGTGCTCATCTTCATCTTCCTTGAAGGCGCATACCTTATAAAGGAACGAGGCCGTCTTGCTGTTGAACGCGAACGAGCTGAACTCATGGAGAAAATGGCTTACACCGACGGACTTACCGAGCTCGCCAACCGTGCTGCTTTCCACGAGAAGGAAACTGCAATAAGCAGCGAAAAGAAGCCCTGCTTCATCGTTCAGCTGGATATCAACTACCTGAAAACAGTCAACGATAAATACGGTCATGCCGAAGGCGACAAACACATAATCGCAGCCGCTGACTCTATCCGCGAAAGCTTCTCGGATATCGGCACCTGCTACAGAACAGGCGGCGATGAATTCATCGTCATTGCGGTCAATACCAACGAATCTGCTGTCAGACAGGCTCTCGACAAGCTTGAAAAGGCTGCTGCAAAGTACAACCAGAAGGAAGACCCACCTGTACCGCTTGAACTGGCTTACGGCTACGCGGAATATATCCCCGAAAAAGATGTGCTGGAAGCCGCAGAAAAGCTCGCCGATGAGCGTATGTACGTCAAAAAGCGCAGAATGAAAGAGGGAAAATAACAACACATGATATATCAGGAAGGCAGCTTGTGCTGCCTTCTTTTTTATTCATGGTTTTTTCTGAGATCACTGATGCAGCAAGTTATTTTCTTGGTGTATAATACTAATAGTTTATTTTAGCATATATTGTAAACTTTTAGTGAAACTGCTTGTATAAACTTTAGGTTTATGTTATAATCAATATGGATAACTATGCTTTTGAGATAATTATTTTTTGTTTTATGTAAAATGTATCTACGAGGTGAGGCAGTATGAAAAAACATAAATCAGACAACATATCAGCCTTTTCTGATGAAGATATAAGAAATATCCGCAGGTCAGCCATTATAAAGTTCGCTATAGTCTGCATTTTCATTGTTATCATGATCGTCTTTAATACAATAAGCTGGTTCACAATGAACACCGACGTAAAAGGCTCGGGAATGTCCATAGCCGCAAGAGGTCCCGATTATGAGATACTGGTGCTGGAAAATGGTTCTAACGGTCAATACTATGCCGATTATCATCGTTTGGTGGCGGATTCCTCCGCCGTAGTCTGGCAAATGGTTGATGCCAATAATATGGGAAATTATAATGATACCTCAGAAAACCCGGGCATTAAACCCGGCTCTTATGGAATGGTCTCATTTTATGTAAAACCGTTGGTCAACTCTGTTGATCTTAGCTTTAACTTTGAAATATTCGGGTATAAGTATGATAAAGATGCTGCAAATTCAGCAGATAAGATGAAACTGCTCGATTCCGATGAGTCGCCTGCTGTATTCCTTAACGGTCATATTCTTCTATTTGAAGAAAGAACAGGTACATCTGAGGATAATTTCATTTACAGCAAACCTATCCTCTCAAATAAAGATATGCAGAGAGTTATAAGCCAAAAAACATACACGAAGAAGGCTAATGATGCTCCTACGCAAGTTGATATATACTGGATCTGGCCTACAACTCTAAGTAAGGTTATTGACGCAAGAGATTGCACAAAAATATCTGTTACCGAAGCGCCTTTTACAAACAAGACTCCATACAGCGAATCATCAGGCACAAATGCTTATAACGAAGTCGTTGACAATATCAGGACTTTTCCCGATTATTACTGTAAGGGCGTGAACCGTCCTGCTAATACGAGTGCGATGCTTTCTGAGGCAACAATAGTTACAGATTATGATAAATACGGAGATTACTACGATCAGGCAGATAATGATATTGGAATGGGTGTCGATTTTATCCTGTTAAAATTATCTGTTTCGCAAGTGTCTTCCTCCGGGGAGTGATACAAGTGAATAAAATTCTCGAAAAATTCAGAAAAATGAAAACAAGTCAGAAAATAGAGTTCTTACTTGCATCACTTTGTACTATCTCCTTTTTAATAGGAATGCCTGTCTGGGCTTGGTTTTCAGGCGAGAACAAAATGGAGACTATGACAAAGATAAAAGAACCCGAAAATCTCGACATAAGAGCCGGTCACTATCATTCTATTATAAATTTTGAACTCAGCGATATCAGTATTGAAGATATGTATGACACAGCAAATAATGTCTCAAAACCTGAATATCGTGTATTCAGCGTAAGTGCAGGTGACTATAGGATACCATATAAGCTACAGCTTGCACATACAACAAATATCCCGTTCAAGTATTCAATATATAAAGCAACAGAGGTCGATTCAGCCGGAACAAATACTGTTGCATATAAACCAATTTATAAGGATCCTGATGACCCTACAACAAACGGCAGAAACTACTATTATCAGATCGGTGAAGAAGTCACTCTTTCAGCTCTTAACGGAGATGAAACAAACGAAGTATATTACGGCAGACAAATCGCAAAAAATGGAGATGCCTGCTATATCAAGACCTATGAGGACGAAAACGATGAACCTGAAATATATGCAGTTCCCGTGTATCTGCAATCGGAAACTATAACGCCGACCGAGAAGGGCGAGGAAGCACATGATTACTTCATTCTGAAAATAGAGTGGGATCATGAAAACTCAGCAACGAATTTTACCAACTGGAATAAGGCGGAAAACAACAAAGAAACAGATATTATCTATATCACAGCAAGCCGAAGCACAGGCTGATGAAAACGAGGTGAAGATCATGGAAAAAATACTGAAAACGTTAAGAAAGCACTGGACGAGAGTTTGGCTGATAGCCATTCTGTTGATCTCAGGCGGCGTTTATGTGACCTATTCGATCTATACAGAGGTATCATCTGTAAAACGCGTTGTTTCGACACAGGCTTCACCTGTTGATATGTTCTCATCAAACTGTATGCGCCCAGATATTTCGAGCAGACGGCTTTCTTCGGCTGAATACAGCATTACAGTATGTAATTTCGATCAGGACAAGCCGACTATATATAACCCTTCAACTATCAGCTACACACTTCACGCTGAACTTCAAGTGGGAGAAAATCATACTAATCTGGCAACATATCTCGCTGCTCTGGATCAAACAAATGCTGAGCAGAAAGCCAAATATGACAGCTACTTAGGAAAAGCTGAATTATACTTTATATACAAAACAGAGGACGATGCAACAGGAGCAGTTGCAAGATCAGCGAACGGTTTTACTCCCAACAACGGCTTTACAGTAAATCTGGATTCTGATACTCTTGCACCTCAGAAGTCTTCTGTCGATATGTATAAAGTTGAAATAGACAGTTCTTCAATCAATGATCCCGACACTGACATTTTTGTCCATGTTTGGGCAGTTCCGACACCTCCGACCACACTCAGGACTATCGAAACAAGATTGTATGGTGCGGCATCTTCATCAAATACAGCCACATGGACAGGAACATTTATCGAAACAGACTGTGCTGCCGTTGATTATGACTTCTATAACTATGTTATTACAGGCAGCGGCGAGGGAACGGTCGATATCTTATGGGATCCAAGCAAATTCAATATAAACGAATTTTTCTTCAACGAGTCCCTTTCAGGCAATACATTTGTCGGCAGGAATACTCCCACAGAGATCGCAGGATCTGATACGAAGTACGGAAGCGAAAAATATGACGGAAAATATGTCGGCTGGAGCAAGATAACTCTCAGCGTCGGAGCTGTCAACTCAAAAAACAGATATGAACTACAGCTATATAAGACTGCATCGGACTCTCTTACGGGAGTTTCCTATACGGGTGACAATGCAGCGACAAAATATATCGACTGCTTCTTCAACACATAAATCCAATGATTATAAGCCGATATTCCATAAAGAACTTTCCGTGAATACAAGAGTGGTGATAATATGAAATTATCTTTCAATAAAAAAGCAAAGAAAAGGATAATAAGTCTCACAACTGCCTTTGCTATAATAACTAATGCTTTTCCGTTAGGAGAACTGTCAGGTATAATATCGCCTTTGATCTCTCTGAAAGCAAAAGCAGCAGAATTCCTGCCTGCCGATGAAATTTCTGCGGACGGTCTTGCACATTTCAAAGCATTAACATTTGGAGCTTCTCCGACTTATGCTCCGACTACGGGTGCAGAAGAATTTGAAAACACCGCTAATAGCTATGTTGCATATAATTCAGCTGCAAATAATTATACTATTTCTTTTGGTGACACATCCCTGTTTATAGATTACTGCTGGCATTATAGCAATACAGACGGCTTTGCAGCCTCACACTGCAATGATACTCTGATAATCGGTTTCGTCGGCGGCAGCGAATTATCGGACGATTTCGTCGGATTGGGTACTTCCGATTCTCCGTTCGGCGGAATGCTAAGATTTGGTGGCGAGAACTATCAGTTCAACGCTCACAGAGCTTTGTTCAATTATGTATATGATTCGGTAGAACTTCTGGTCGATGCAACAGGAGCTGCGGAAAATCTTGTTATCAAAAGGCTGTCAAATGTTGGCGCAAGCGAGAGCTCCCCTCTTCTGGCAGACCATGTACGCCATGATACAAGAGAAGGAAAATCGTCGGCTCAATGGCAGATCGAATTGAATACTTCAAACGCTAAGACCTATTCGGGTGTTATTGGAGAAACTGAAAGTAATACCGTTGTAAAACTGAATTATACGAACAATTCATCTGCTGATATCGCATCTTCTTCTGATGCAGGTGAGATCTGCGGAACGATGCAAAGCGGCTCATCAATAGAACTGACCTATTCCGCAGCAAGCGGTCATGCCATTACTTCATCAGGCGGCAACGCAGGCGGTCTTGTGGGTACTATGAATGGCTCATCGACCTTGACTGTCAAGGCAATGCCGTCCGTATCACTTAATGCTGAGTCAGCATCTGATTATGCAGGCGGTCTTGTAGGCGAACTGACTTCGGAGGCAGCGATAGATAATCAGACAGGTTCACGAATTCCTGTCAGCGGAAGTATTAAAGGCTTCAGCGGTGCGGGTGGACTGTTCGGACACTATACCAACTATACGACAGAGTTTGATCTGGCAAATTACAATAATACTGCTACCGCAGACGGAACGTATTGCGGCGGTGTTTTCGGTGTGCTTGAAAATATCAAAGATGCCTCCGCAGCATCTTTATCTCTGACAATAAAAAATACAGGCAACGCAGGAACACTCATGGCAAATTCGGGAACAACGGGTGCTAAAAGCGGATATTTCGGCGGAATCGCAGGAAAATACACCACTAATGCACTTGCGAACAGTCTGATCCTTGATAATTTGACACTGACAGCAAATGCAAATGCTGCTTACAGTGCTTTCGGCGGAGCAATAGGAACTGTTGACTCTGCTGCTTATGTGAAGACTGTCGGTACAATAAGCGTAACTGCAAAAGGCACGACTTCATCAGCTTATTTCGGCGGTCTTGTTGGTGCAGCATCGGCAGGTAACGGCGTATTTGTTGATCTTGACAGTTTTACTTTAAATACAGGCAATGAGCAATTTAAGGGCGGCGGTCTTGTCGGTCTGTTTAACAGGGGCGTACTGCGACTTAGCGGAACGACTACCATGACCGGCGCAAAGCCTGCAAGCGCAGCTAATTGCGGACAGCTTGTCGGCAATAATGACAACGTTCTTGTTTACGCCCCCACGTCCGGCAACTGGACATTTGTACGTTCAAGCGGTGCTAAAACAGACGACCTCGGTACATGGGGCGAGGTGGTTCGCGGAATAGATGACAGCAGTTCATCAAATACTGTTTATTTCAACAGCACAGCCCACACAGCAACAATTGCTGCCGCAAAGACTTCTATGGGCAGTACCGACGACTTCATCAGAACAGCTCTTAATATTCAGCTCAATCAGGGCAGTGGCTATGACTGCTTGCTGTTTACTTCTGGTTCTGGCAATACAAGAGCAACGCTCCTTGCGAGTAATTCCCTGTCCTTAAGTAATGATATTTCTCTTGTCGGAACGGGCATTACAGGTTTCATGCGCGATGGCGGCGCTGTTTCGGATATCGGAACATTTACAGGAACATTCGACGGAAACGATCACTCGATAACCCTTGCTATAGGCGAAAAGTATGGCAGCGGAGTTACCTCTGCTTCTACTGCCGAGGGTGTTGGTCAGATATACCGTCATCAGCATAATGGTCTGTTCGCAGTTCTCGCAGGAACGGTAAAGGAACTTACTGTTACAGGTACGATCAATGTAAACAACTGCGTTGATGGAATGAATATCGGCGGAATAGCTTCCCGCAACGGCGGCAATGTCACGCTGACAAAAGTCATTGCAAATGAAACAGTAAACTATAATGAAAGCTCCAAAGTTACAGGAACGGAAGCTGCGGGAAAGAATATCGGCGGTTATATCGGCTTCGTGGGAACAAACGGCACTATTACGATAAACGGTGTCAGCTCTATCGGTGCGACCTTCAATCTCAGCGGCTCCCATGAAAGCTGGAATGTTTACGGCGGTGCTATCGGAAAGATCACAGCAGGATCATTCACGGTCAATATAGGAACAGCTGGCGATAATAATAACAAGCTGACCGACAGCCTGACCACTTCCATAACAGGCATAACTGCCGTTGGTTCAAACAGCGACGGCGGAGGTCTTATCGGTCATATTATAAATGTAGGAAGTTACTCCGCTCGTCAGGTGAATATCAACAACCTTGCAATCAGCGGCTGTACGATAGGAAATGCTGCAAGCACAAATGGCGGCGGCTTTCTCGGCTATTCATGGCTGAACACCACCACTAACATAAACGGCGTTACAGCAAGCGGTACTATCAATAATTCGGCTGCGGCAAATGTCGGCGTTATGCTTTACAGCTCAACAGGAAAAATGGTCGTCAATTCACTTGCTATCAACGGACTTACTATGTCCTCGGGCGGCGGTGCTTCACTTGGCATGATCGTAAACAGAGCTTTTGCCGGCGAAACTAAAGACGGCAAAACAACTTACAGCGGAGGTCTGTACCTCGATGTTTTGAACAGCGGTTATTCGCTGACCTGTGCAGCTCCTTCCTCTGCTGTCGGAGTTTTTGACGAAATCGCCGCTTATTCCGCAATGAATCCAAGCGAAGTTATCAAGGGCGGTGCCGGTGTTATCTCGATCAATATGAACGCAACGAGAAATGGCACACTCGTTAACATCAATCAAACAGGCACTTATCAGAACAGATTGAAAACAGGTGATGCCTGCGCAAATTCCAATTCAAGATACTACTATAATATTGATAAAATGAGTTCCTCAGACGGCGGACAAAACCTTGTATTGTGGAGCTTGAGCAAGTATGCATATTCGGGTATCAAAAGCGAATTCGGCACATCACTTAATACGACACTCAGCGGAACAGCTGATCTGACAGGACTGTCATTCTATCCCCTTGCAAGTGCAAATGAAAACTATACAATAGGAAATCTGACTATTACCTTTGATTATAACGGTGTAAGAGGAACTGCCGAAGGTCTGTTCGGAACTGCTAATCCTACAGACAGCTATGTCCGCGATCCTGCTGCGGCAAACCAGCACTATCTTATGCATTCGGGATTGTTTATAGATCAGCCGAGCGGAAAGTCCCTGACTGTAACGGGAACACTGTCTCTTGGCGGTACCTTCATGGAGGACAGCAGTCATCTGGGTGTTATCATAAGCGGAACGATGAAGGGTACTTTCCTCTGTAATACAGGTTCGATCATACTTGACGGTATAAAGCCTATGAACGGTGCTTCTGCTTACACAAGCGGCTATCTGCTGATAAATAATATTCGCAGAACAGACGATCTGGCTGCTCCGCCTTCTGTTACAATAAAGAATTTAAGCAATACAGATAAATATTCCTCTACTACAGGTTCAGCATATTCTGCATCAGGAACAACAGATAATGTTGCCAATAGCCTTATCGGAAGTGCTTCAGGTAAAGGTATTACAATCATCTTCTCAAAAATAAAACTCGACGGCAGAGATAAAACTAAGTCTGATGCAAATTTAAATGCTCAGGAGCTTTACAATGCTTACAAAACATACAATTCTATATTCTCAGCCTCTACATTGCTGGCAGAGATCAATACCGATCAAAGTGCAAAGCTCGAATACAATTTCACAAAATCCGATGACTGGGGAACTAACACTCCACGAGAAGTAACTTATGGTGCGGAGATCAAGAACTCTTTGGAGTATGTTGATGAAGAACAGAAATACTCCCCTGAATCAGGAGCATCGAATGGCGAATATGTTAATCCTGTTAATAGTACAGCCAGATCAGAGGTATACGATTTTGCGGCAGGTTTTCTGCCTTACGTCAAAACACCTTACAGTGATACTACAGATGCAAACGGCTGTTTTAAGCGTGAGCTGAAAGTCAATGTTCAGTCCGTATCTCTCAGCAGCGGCTGCGGAACTTATAACGATCCCTATTTGATAAGTGATCCGAAGGTCTTTGAAGCTGTAGCAAAGTTTATTGCAAGCGGTGATACTAATGACCTGAAAGAAGTAGTTCTGCCAAAAACTCCTGACAGTGATGACATTATATCAGGAAATCGCTGGCATAGCGGAACAGATTACCACGCAGCTTTCAAGGCAAGCGGAGATGATTATGTTAAGGGTTCTTACACATGGAATGGAAATAATGTCCGTAAGTATCTTGCAAGTGCATATTATATGATCACTGATGATATTGAGCTAACCAATAGTTATGTGGGGCTTGGTCTGGCAACAGAAAATTCAAATGTTACAGCAAATGGTGACTATGCTTTTCGCGGCGTTATCGTTGGTGCTGATGTTCCTGACAGCGATGCCGAAAACGCTCCTACACACAAGGCAAGGATAACAAATGGAAGTGCGAATCCTTTCATAAACGTTTCCAACGGCAGCGTTGTCAAAGACTTAAATATAACTGTGTCCAGTAATATAACGCTAAGTCAGGCAAACGCCGCTTACAACAATGCGTTCTTCGGATATTATCATTTGTGTAAGTATTATGGCGGTATCTTCGGCGAAGTTATGGGCGGAGATAACATAATAGACAACAGCTACGTAACATATAGCAATTCAACCATTACACTTAGCGGCAGTAAAGGAACTATCGTACCTGTTGGCGGATATGTGGGCGTTGTCGTGTTCGGAGGAGTAATATTCAAGAATATGACAGCTACTACCAGTGCAACTTCGACAGAATTGAAGGTCAATAACTCAGGACTAAACGTAAAATACACAGGAAAATCTGAAAATCTTGCTGATAATGACAAGCAAGCGGATTGGGCTGCTATTTATGTTAATCCCATTGTAGGCAGAGTTATCAATGGCTATGCAGTCAATGAGACCACTCGATTCTCTACATCAGAAAATGGAAAATACCATAATGATGGAGGTTTTAATTCAGGAACAGCAAGAACAGGCGCTGAACTCCACACACTGAAAAACGGTACAAAGCATTATTCCATAGCAGACATCAACAAGAATGAAACCAATAAACTCGATGTCAGCGCAGTGCCTTCAAGCACATCTTCCGACGGAACGATAAATATCCCGAATTCTCAGGCTTTCTTTATTCTTTCACTTATCACGCAGTCCTGTGCCGGAACGTCTCAGGGTGCGAATACAGGTTATATCAATTCCCTATCTTATGGCACAAATTCTACGGTCTACGGTATGAGCCGTAATGCCGACTATACAAATGTTGGAACCGCAACCGAGAACAGTGATCCTGATTTTGCACTTGCAGGCAATGATACTACATCAAATTACGCAACTCCGTACATTATTGACCGCTACTGCACTAACCATAATGCACGCTGCGTTACAAGTACAAAAGGATATTATGACATCAACCTCAATGCAAAGACGATCTACTCTGTAGATTCATATACCTATCAACTTCCTGATAGTTTCAGAGGACTTGGTAGTGTGGGGTATTATGATAATGCAGATAGCAATTACTATCAAAACCGATACAGTGTAAAAGTTGACTTGTTTGATGGAAAGGGCTGTATTATTGATGAGGATATTTATTTAAACAGATACAGAACAGATAATTATTTCTCTATACTTCACAAAGGAAATGCCGCAACCCAATCAGTTCAATCAGAAGTTGCAACCTATAATGTTAATCAAGAAAATCTTAATCATGGCATAGGACTGTTTGATAGCATAATAACCAGAAATGCAAATAGCAATATTTCCAATTTTACAATAAGTGGTTCTGTAAATACTGAAATATATAAAAATGGCTACAATACCTCATCACAAGAAGACACTATTCCTGCAAATAGCGAAGCAAAATTCCTTAGCGTAGGCGGCGTTGTCGGTGAATGCAGAGGAGGATTATATTTACGTTTTTATCAAATATCATTAAACAATCTGTCTGTATGTGGTTCGTGTGTTGTGGGAGGTATTTTAGGATATTCAGGAATCAATAGTACTTCTATAAATGTTACTCTCCGTCAATGCTCTGCTGAAGGATTATCTGTTAAGATGGTTTCTTCTTCCGATCAGGATAATGTTGAAAAATCAAGAAATGCAATTGGCGGTTTAATTGGTAAAATCTTTGGTGGTAAAGCTATCATTTATGGAACATCATTAGAAGACAGTAATAATGATTTGAATAACTATTCTACAGTTACAATCAAAGCATTTGAATTCCAAAATCCTTCAGCAACATACAGAGCAGCTGCAGGCGGTCTTGTTGGCTTTGCCGGTGACGGCTGTCGTGTGTATGATATGAAATTACAATCATCACCTAATACAAATGTCACTATCGGCGGAAATGGAGTACGCTTTGTAGGCGGCTTAGTTGGTGCTATGCAGTCGCAGGCCAGTGGTGGTAAGACCGGTGTTGCAGTATTTAAAAACAGTACTGTTAAAGAAATAAACCTCAATGGAAGTTTCGTAGGTGGCTTTTATGGCGGTAAATGGGATTCACACTGGACAACGTATTCAATTACTTTGGATAACTGTAAACTGTTAGGTTCATCAACTGCACATAATACAATTTATGCTAATAATGTGTTTAACACAGGATATGCAGGCGGATTTGTAGGTAAACTATATCCTTACACAAATAAGGATAACAACAAGGTCACACACAATGTTTTGATAAGAGACTGTTCTATTTCAAATTATGACATCACAGCAGGAACAGCATCTCAAAGTTATGTAGGAGGTTTTATTGGTAATGCAAGCTCTGATAATGATAGTGTAACCTGCTATATTCATGATAGTTCAGTTGAAAACTGCCTCATTGGTGCAAGCGGTAATTATGCCGGTGGTATTATTGGTAAGATTGAGCAAAAGAACGATAACCAATTATTGGGATATAACATCAAGCTCAACACAATATCATCAAACGCAGGCACAAAGATGGGAGCATGGATTGGTTATGCGCCTGATGATACATCGTCCAAGAAAACAAGTATTCAATTTGCTGGTCTTGCGATCTATGGTACAGGTTTTACAAAAAATGTAGGAAATAGTGCTACTCTTGGTACAGCCTCCTTCGTATTTGCCGACTATACGGGCAAATGTAAAGGCACAGAAACGACTGATCCTGTAACAAATGAGAGCACGATCAATTATCCCACAGATATTTCAGGCTTTAACTACAGTTCTTCTACACACGTTGATATGCCTAAATATCCTTATATAAATATCAACCCTCAGTCCGATATAGGTGCTAATGAGACCATCTCCGGCGACGGTGCAGTATTGTATGGCAGCAGCGTAACCGGATTCAACGGAAAAACAGCTGATAAAACTATGGCAGCTAAGATATATGCTGATCTTAGCGACACATCCAATACAAGACGCTATACTACTTTCGATAAAACAGTTGTGATCTATGACAATAAAACAATTGAAGACTATCTTAAAGTTGCACCCGGTACCGATGGAGATAAGATCTCAACTTACAGGACCGAAAAAGGCAGTCTTCCGACAGGAGTCGCAGACTTTGCGGTAGTAGTAATCGCTAATCAGACAACTGATGAGACGACCAATCTCATAAACAGCTATATTCAGCTTGTCACAAATACATCAACAGATTATACAGCTTCAAGCGACTATTATTCTATAAACATACAGACCTGTAAGTTTAACGGAAATGATTTTGTAATAGACACATCGGCTGCAAATCACGGTTTAACATTTTCAGGCGGCAAATTTGCTTTGAATGGCAGTTATGCTGATTCAAATAATAATATTGATACATTTACTCTTGTTGATGTTCAGTTCAAAGACCCGTTTGATAAGTCAAAGATCGCATATCACCTCTATGTTCCTGTGTACACCATAAAGCAGATCGAGGTCGATTTCCGTTCAGCGGTCAGAACAGGCACTTATTCTGTTAAGAATAATTCAGAAACAAATGATTATTCAGGTCTTATGACAGCTAACGGCAAGCACGTTGACAGCCTTAATACATGGATCACACAGTATATTCGTTATTCATATAAGGCAGAGGATATAAATATGCTGCTCAGCAGCAATGATTTAAAATGGAACAACAATAAATGGGTCGTTTTTAAAACAGATGCGACCAGTACATCATTCAACAGACTTCCTCAGAATACATATATGATCCTTGTTGATCCAAATGGAAATGCTGACCGAGAGTACTATGTTGAAAACCTCAATTCTTTCGACACTTATTATGATTCCGCAAACAGTAATAAGGAAGGCTGGATCATAGACCTGAGTAAATTTAAAGACGGCAGCAATAATTCGTTTACAGTCAGCAATTTCAATGCTCTTATCGCAAGAAGTATTATAGAAAGCACAAACGGAGAACTCCTGTATACAGACGGTTCTGCATCAGATTATGATGTATACAAGATACAGGGCGATCAAATCAAGTATTATAAATATGCTAATGGAAATACTGCAAAATATAATCTTTCTGTAGCAGATGATTATGTTCTTAATGAAGATTATTACATCAGTATGTATATACCCAATTCTGCTGATCTGTACTTCTATCAGATCAAAGCACCATCTGAGCTGACCGGAGCAAAAATAGCTAAGGTAAATGAAAAGAATATATATACTGTTATTGCTGCGGACCTTTACACGCAGGAAACCTCCAACCGTTTGACTGTAGCCCCCGACGATCAACAGATCAACGCATCAAATAAAACGATCTATGTTAATACATCATCTTCGATAACTATTAATAATGCCTATGCAAGAACATATCTCAATGGCGTTGATCTCTATCATTCCTTTGATCTGAAATTAAACAGGTATTCCGAAACAGAAGTATTAAATGATATCATCGGTCTTGGAAACAGCGACAATACAAGCAGAATTACAGCTACATACAGTATCGGTTCTCCCGCAAATGAAAACAGTTCTTCAGTACTGAAAAAAGACCTTCAGACGAACTATTTGAATATTGAAACTGCTGAAATCATGAGCGATCTTATTACAGCTTCGACTAATGGACAGCCTTTAGTCGTATATTCGTATATTGCGATGAACTTTGAAGAAAGCAAACTTGAAGCTGAATTCCCTCAGAAAAATTCCGAGGGAACGATAGGCGTAAATGTTTCAGCAACATCAAATCTTGCGTATGATGAAAACAAATTAGCATACTCAAGTATGTCTGTTCCTTTTGCAGCAGACAGCCACTATTATTACAGAGAAGCTGTCAACTCTGCAAAGCTTGATTATACCGCTGTAACCGAACTTGATGATAGTGATAATATCGGTAATATGAGTCAGAATCAGTCAAGGTTGGGTATAAACGGTTATAAGTCCAACTGCTATCAGCAGCAATATATGCAGATCAACACAGAAGCAAAGTATAATGTATCAGCTATCTCAGAAGCTGATCTGAGTAAAGCAGAAATGCTGCGATTAACAATTTCGTTAAGCAAAAAAACAGATACTATTGCAAATGGTGTTGTTACAGGAGTAGAATATGTTTCAGTGAGTGATCTGCTGACATATCTGAATTCAAGTGTTCTGATAACATCAGGTTCAGCATACGGAACTAACGGTGAAGGCGTAACGCATACTATCAGCGCCAATTCATCATCGCTTGTTGTGGATATTCCCATAGATCAATGTGCAGTTGAGGATAATATCTATTCTATCGGTGTTGATCTCAGTGCTAAAACAGGTACAGGATTCTATGAATATGCAAACTATATGGTTACACTAAGAACAGAGCTGATCTATACTGATACTAAAACAAATCAGGAAAAAGCTGTAGAAAACAGCGGCATTAGTGACTACGTTGTTTATACAAATGCTAAAGTTTTCCCGACATTAATTACAAACGCAAGCTAAAACAAAAGCACGGTTCTCCAGATAAGGAGAGCCGTGTTTTTCTTTGATCCCGTGGGAGTCAAAAATACTTGAATCCGCAATATTTGTATGCTATAATGAATGCAAAACATCTTATAAAAGGAGCAGTCAAGCATGACAATATGGAATCCGTGGCACGGCTGCCACAAAATAAGTCAGGGATGTGGGAATTGTTATGTTTATCGCCGCGACGAAAGTATAGGCAAAGACGCTTCTATCGTATCGAAAACAGGTGACTATGACCTGCCAATGAAAAAGAATCGTCAGGGACAGTATAAACTTACTTCTGATGACGGGGTGGTATTCACCTGTATGACATCGGATTTCTTCCTCGAAGATGCAGACCCATGGCGACAGGGCTGCTGGGATATGATACGAAAGCGATGCGATCTGCAATTCTATATAATTACAAAAAGGATTGATCGTTTTGCTGAGTGCATACCGCCTGACTGGGGCGACGGCTGGGATCATGTAACGATATGCTGCACCTGCGAAAATCAGGACAGAGCTGACTACAGGCTCCCGATATTCTTAAAGCTCCCAATAAAGCACAGGGAGATAATCTCTGAGCCCATGCTCGAAGAGATAAATATCGAAAAGTATCTTTCCTCAGACCTGATAGAACACGTCTGCTGCGGCGGTGAATCTGGAAACAATGCGCGACCTTGCGACCTGCGCTGGATACAGGAACTGCGCCGTCAGTGTATACGTCGCGGCATTCCCTTCACTTTCCGACAGACAGGTGCTGTATTTATCAAAGAAGGAAAGGTATACCGTCTGGAGCGAAAACTTCATAGCTCACAGGCTCAAAAGTCGGGATACAGCTATGTACCTGGCTGTAATTCGGGAGCTGCGATAAAGTATCAGCTGCCTGACAGGAATGAGCTTTTCGCGGGACTGAGCCGTTCCGATTTCAGGAGCCGTTTTCACCTAACCGAAAAGGATAAGGCGTATATCAGCGAAAAAGGCATGGATACTATCCGAAGCCATGCAAAGGACTTCATTGAAAAGCGCCTGTCTCCTGAAAATCCCGAAAATGACGGCAAGCAGACTCCTATGAAAGGACACCCTGTTTTCATAGCTCAACACGCAGCCGCCTGCTGCTGCCGCGGCTGCCTTGAAAAATGGCATAAGATCCCCTCAGGAAAGGTACTTACACAGACAGAACAGGCATATATCGTCGATGTACTTATGGAATGGATAGAAAGAGCGTTATAAATGAAAAGTGCCTCCGAGGAGGCACTTCTTGAAACATTATTTGCATTCAGTACAGACATATTCCGGTACTGTCCGATCATTTATGACCGATTCATACAACCTCCAACCGCCTGCAAGGTTATAGCAGTCATATCCGTTTCCGCTCAGAATACGGCAGGCTATATAGCTGCGCAGACCACTGTGACAGTGAACATATACAGGCTTGTCCTTTGGAAGCTTGTCAAGGTTATCGCGCAGAGTATCAAGAGGAATATTGATAAAGCCGTCTATCATTCCTCTGGCAATTTCGGTCTTGGTCCTGACATCAAGAAGAGAAACGCTTCCGTCCCTCGGAAGTTTCTCAACATCGTGCCAGAAAAACTGCTTAACTGTTCCGTTTATAACGTTCTCAGCAATGAATCCAGCCATATTCACAGGATCCTTTGCACTTCCGAACGGCGGAGCATAGCAGAGTTCAAGCTCTTTCAGATCAGTTACCTTTGCGCCGAAGCGGATAGCTGACGCAAGTACGTCCATACGCTTGTCTACCCCGTCAAAGCCTACTATCTGAGCTCCAAGCAGCTTATGAGTTTTCTTGTCCCACAATACCTTTATTGACATATTCGTCGCATTGGGATAATATGATGCGTGAGAAGCAGAATAGGTATACGTCTTATCGTAGTCAATACCTTCAGCATCAGCTCTCTTTTCATTAAGACCTGTAGTCGCAACTGTCATATCAAACAGCTTCAGCACTGCCGAGCCTTGAGTACCTGTGTACTCTGAGGGAATATCGGCGATATTATCAGATGCTATTCTTCCCTGCTTATTTGCAGGGCCTGCCAAAGGTATGAACGAAGCCGCGCCTGTTACGAAGTCCTTTACCTCGACTGCATCACCGACAGCGTAAATATCAGGATAGTTTGTCTGCATATGACTGTTTACGATTATGCTTCCACGCGAGTTAAGCGCAATACCGCATTCCTTGGCAAGAGAAGTTTCAGGACGAACTCCCACTGACATTATCACCATATCGGCTTCGATACTCCCCTTTTGCAGAATGACTTTATCAGCGGTTATCTCCGTAACTCCGTTGTTAAGGAACAACTTTATACCTTTGCTCCTTATATAACGGTGAACATCGGCTGCCATGTCTGCATCAAGAGGTGCGATAAGATGATCTGCAAGCTCTACTATTGATACTTCAAGACCTGCATTTACGAGATTCTCAGCCATTTCTACTCCGATATATCCGCCGCCGACAATTACAGCTCTCTTTGGCTTGCTGCTGTCAATGAAGCTCTTGATCTTCATGGTATCAGGAATATTGCGCAGCGTGAATACATGAAAAAGATCCATGCCGCTGATATTGGGGCGAATGGGTTCAGCTCCCGGTGAGAGTATGAGTTTGTCGAAAGCTTCCTCGTATTCTTCACCTGTGTCGACATTGCGCACGGTAACTGTATGAGTATCGGGAGATATCTTCACCGCTTCACTCTTTACCCGCACATCAATATTGAATCGCCTGCGAAAGCCCTCGGGTGTCTGCAATGTCAGCATATTCCTGTCAGTTATCTCGCCGCCGATAAAATACGGCAGACCACAATTTGCAAAGGAGATATAATCTCCGCGCTCAAGAATGATTATCTCATCATTTTCTTTTAATCGTCTCAGTCTTGCGGCTGCGGAAGCTCCTCCTGCAACGCCGCCAATGATAATAGTTTTCATTTTTCTACCTCCGAAAGGGGAAATTTTTATGTTTGAAGAAATATATAGTGGATCATTCCCGTTCTGGGACAAAATATCAGCTGATGACCGCACATTTATCTGTGATAATTCCACGATAAAAAAATACAAAAAAGGTACTAACCTGCATAACGGCAGCGAATGCTCGGGAGTAATATTCGTGCGCAGCGGAAGTCTCCGCGTTTATATCATGTCAGAGGACGGCAAAGACGTAACTCTGTACCGCCTGCACAAGGGGGATATGTGTATGCTCTCTGCCTCGTGCGTTTTGCAGTCCATAACCTTTGAAGTCGCCATTGACGCTGAGGATGACAGCGAATGCTGTATCATCAGCGGTCATGCTTTCAAGCAGGTATCGGAGCGTAATCCCGAGATAAAGATATTCTCCCTTGAAACAGCCGTTTCACGTTTCTCCGACGTTATGTGGGTAATGCAGCAGATAATGTTCATGAGCCTTGACAAGCGTCTTGCGATATTTCTTCACGATGAAGCTCTGCGAACAGGCTCGGACACTATACATCTCACGCAGGAGCAGGTAGCGAAGTACATCGGCTCGGCACGGGAAGTCGTGTCACGAATGCTGAAATACTTCGCTAATGAGGGTATCGTTGAAGTATCACGCAAGGGCATCAAAATACTTGATAAGAAGCGTCTGCGTGATTTAACCCTTTAACATATCCAGTATAGCTGATTTCGGACGTGCTCCCACAGCGTGTGCAGTCACCTTGCCGCCTTTCATTACCACAAGCATAGGTATGTTTGAAACTCCAAATGCTGCGGCAAGCTCAGACTGAGCATCAACATTTACCTTTCCGACTGTAAATTCGCTGTGCTCCTCTGCTATCTCGTCAACAATGGGCGATACCATTCTGCAAGGTCCGCACCAGTCTGCGTAAAAGTCCAGAAGAACAGGCTTTTCACTTGCTCTTACCTCTGTGAAATTATCCTTTGTGACATTAATAACTGACATATTGATACTTCCTTTCTGTTTTATTGTATCTTTATTATACTTTATTATTCAGAGCCGTTCTGTGACTTTGTCACGTTCTTATACATACTCAGTCCATAATCATTTCCGACAAGTTCTTGTTCAGCCTGATTTAAAACTTCATTGTTATTTACGAACCAGATATGAGAGTCATAAAACTCATACTGATATTCCAAAAGAGCCTTTGCAAATGCTGTTTTATCATTATTCATAGCTGCACATAATAACAAGGGCAAAAATCCTGTACACCCTCGTATCAGAGTGTACCGATAAGCAAGCTGCAATATTCAAGACTGTCAGTCTGTATTTTCCCTGCAAAGTCGTCAGACATGACAATAGTATCCTGTGTTTGGACGAATAATAATCACTACCAAATTCATGAGGTGCAAATTTTATTATTATCCTCTCTGCGTCATCAAAATATATATTCACAAAAAGTTTACGATTTCATCCGCACATCTCCCCCCCTCATACGTTAAATCAGACACAAGCCAGAAACGGTAATCTTTTCCATTTAAAGAGATATCGCCGTATGCTGCTAAAAAAAATGAGGTGATTTTATGAAGCTAACCAGAATAACCGCTGCCATTATCGCAGCAACGACCGCACTCACTCCGCTAACATTTACTTCCGCTCTGTCTGCTCCGCCAACTGTATTTGCAGAGAATACAGGCGCACTCGCTAAGCTCCCCGACTGGATACCGACCGATTTTGATTCAGCCGTAAATTTCCGCAATACCTACGGAGCTACGCATATTGAAAACGGTCTGATCTGTATTGTCTATCCAGACCGTGCAAGAAGAGGTGCAAGTAAGGATACCTATGGCTTTGACCTGAAAGCACCGAAAAATATGGGGCAAAAACTGAAACATGAGATATACACCTCTGAATACACAGAATCCTGCTTCGATGTATTCGTATATCAGCCTTTGAAACAGGGAGATATCTCTTTAACGCTTGTTGATCCACACGTTAAGTTCAAAGATTCAGTTGAAGAATCGGAGCCACCTGCTGTTGCTGAGTATACCTTTGCTGTCGATAAGAAACTCAATATCACAGAAACCGATATCTTCAGCTGGCTACCTGACGGTATGGCAGAATACAGCGAATATAAAAAGATGCACGGCGAAGTTTCAGTCAAGGACAACTATGTTGTGTTCTGTACGATGAAGGTAGAACAGTTCGGCGATAAATGGGAACCTGACAGCAATAATAAATATGAGAACATAAAGTTTATCACGGCTTCCGACTGCACAATGCAGGTGCCTGAGCTGTATGACGACGGTTCTGTTGATATCATATTTGTGTATCAGGCTGTAAAAGACGGCAATGAAAAGATCTCGTGGATACGTACATCTGATGTAAGACCGGATCAATCAGAACCGACACCCTATGTTCTGACTGCCGACTGTGCTATACTTGATAATGCACAGACAATTCTTCTGCCCGGACAGCTGAGAACAACTCTTGTTGATCATGACACAGGTGAGCCTGTTATGCTCACAGATAATAAAATAACTTATATCTGGACTAATTTCACTGATGGTGAAGTGTCCACAGGTCCAATTCTTGAAATGGAAACAAATCCTACGATCATAGACAATGATCTTGGAAGATCATTTGGTTCAAAGGGCTTTTCATTTGGAGTTGAGAAAGATACGCTTCCGAGCGGATATTCGTTTATCTGTGATGACTCGCGTCCGGGCTATCATGGCGGCTATATTATTCCCGATGGCAATATGACCGTGACGACCTTCGACAATAAAGCTGCGAATGTTGTGTTCTGGCTGAAATTCACTCCCACAGGCGATGTGAACAACGACGGAGAATTCAACGTATCCGATGTAGTTCTGCTGCAAAAGTGGCTGTTATCAGCTCCCGAGATAAAGCTTTCCAACTGGAAGGCTGCTGACTTCTGCACTGACGGCAAGCTCGATGTATTCGACCTGGCAAGCATGAAGAAAGCTCTCGTCAAGCAGAATGCAGAAGCCTATGTGAAACCTGATGTATCTGTCGAATTCGGTACACCGTTTTCTGTTTTGTCGGACAGTCTGAAACTGTACCTCGGTCCCGATGAAAGCTACAAAACAATAGCTACTATCGACCATGGCGTATGGCTTTCGGAATATGGATATCAGAAAAATAACAATACATGGCTGTTCACAGAACATAACGGACAATATGGCTGGATCAAAACCGTCGAAGATGACGGCAAAACACCTACGATACAGTTCCAGGCAGTTGCAAAAAAGCCTGTCATCTACCTTTATCCTGAGTCAGAGACCGATGTCCACGTAGAGCTTGAACTGACAGAATCTGACCTTTCCACGACCTATCCAAAGTATAACAATGGCTGGGACGTAGTGGCATATCCTGACGGCTCACTTCTTAACAAAGCAGACGGCTCACACCATAAGTATCTTTTCTGGGACGCAGTAAACTGCCGCACAAGATTTGACTTCTCCAAGGGATTCTGCGTTGCGGGCAGTGATACCGAGCGTTTCCTCAAAGAAAAGCTCTCATACATGGGCTTGACCGAAGAAGAAATGAACGAGTTCATCGTATACTGGCTGCCGTTAATGGAGCATAATGCGTATAACCTCATTACGTTCCAGGGTGATGCCTATACAAACAGCGCTAAGCTGGATATAACTCCTGCACCTGACAGCGAATGCCGTATATTTATGGCATATGTTCCCCTTGAAAATGCTGTCAAGATCGAACCGCAGCAGCTTGAGACCTTTGAAAGAAAGGGCTTTACAGTTGTTGAATGGGGCGGCTGTGAGATAAAGTCACAGATCAGATCTTAAAATCGAATAGCAACCGAAATGATCCCCCTCGGAGCAGCACTCAAAAAAACGAAAGTGCGAAAACTCTGAGGGGGACATTTTGTGCAAAAAAGCAACCTGCACTATGCGTACAGGTTGCTTTTATCAGCTATTTATCTTTGTTTAATGACATTGACCGTTAAGGCAGTGTCGATTTATATATGTTTTCTTTTGTTCATAATGCAGCATTCTTCAAGCACTCATTAAATTCTGATTTGAATTCCTCATTGTTTACAACAGTGCCATCGAATCCGTTAGGTAACCAATTCATTACTTCTCCATCATGATAGGTGCCATATTCATAATAGTATACTACTACATGACCATTTTCATATATTATGTAATTTGAATACTTGAGTTTGCCGTCAGTATCTCTGTATTTCCATAATACAGAACAGGAAATAGAATTATTATCACTAAAGGCATCACATTCAACATTTGATTTTATAGCAGAATCAAGTTTGTCAACTATAGCGGATTTGAGCTTTGCCATATCATGTGTTTTGCCTGATGCAATAATATTGTCATTACTGTCTAATACATACAGTCCTGTTGTTGTTGAATAGTAGATATTGTCATCATCGTATGCCTGCATATTATCATGATTATAATCAACAGGAGGAATGTGCGACATATCCTGACCGCGTTCGTCGATAGTAGTTGTAGTAGTAGCCTGAGGCTTCTCCTCTTCCTTGCTTTCAGTAACCTTTTCTGTATTGCAATTCTCTAAAAACTCTACGATCTTTACATCAAACTTGTTATAATCTATATAGTAATTCTGACAGTCTGCCGGCTGCCACTCGCCATTTTCATCAGTTTTGTACTCGCAGCGGCTTACATGACCATTTTCAGAAATGTAATAAGTCTGGCGGCGCTTAGTGTTCTCATCAACATTGAATATCTGTTCAACGGAATATACCGATGGGTCGCCTGTCAACAAGCCCGGTTTTGAAGGCTGTAACATTCTTAAAAAGTCTCCTCTGAGGAATTCTGCTAACTCGGCTTTGCTGTTTTCATTTACAGGAACTATTTCATAGCCGTTTCCGTCAAAGAGCTTTACACTCTCAAGGTTTACTTCAACAAGATTTGTAATATCCTGCTCAGAAATATTCTTACTATATACATAAGTTTCGAGTATTTCCTTTAATTCACTGTCGAACTTATTAAAGTCGATCTTGTAAACGCCTTTTTCAAAGATATCTTCATTTCCGTCCGAATGCTCACGATAAACGGTGTAGAATACCATTCCGTCATCATATATGTCTATTACGTGTCTGTCATTTATCTCATCGTCCCAGTATATTGCACATGGGCTCTGAGTGTTAGGATTTTTTTCGTTTGTTTCTATTTTTTCGCCCCAATTGAATGTATTGAGGTATTCTGCGATCTTTGTGTATGCTTCTTTTGAATAGCATCCGCAATTTTCGTCATCGTTCATAAATACGAAATCACGGGCAGTAAAATCTCCGAACGGGCATAATGTTTCAGAAGCGGCTGTTGTGGTTGCCACAACATTGTCGATCTCAGATGTTGGCTTATTCTTTGACTGTCTGTGCATAAGGAATCCTGTTGTACCTATTCCTCCTGCAAGTACTGCACAAGCTGCAACGGCGCTTACCATACGCAGCATACTTGATGATCTTTTTATAGTTTCCGTACCGCTTACAACTTCAATATATCCGTCATCACTGGTTTTATTAACTTCACCCTTGGTGTTTGGCTTTACAGCAGAAAAAATATTTTTGATTTTTGAATGTTTCATTTTCTTTTCCTCCTCATATTGAGCTATGCGGCGGTGTACATTCTCGATCATTTCCTCATGTTTCAACATAATCAAAACCCTCCGTTTCAAGTTGTGATCTGAGTGATTTTCGAGCACGATATAGTATAGATTCCAGACCGCGAAGACTCTTCTTCATTATCTTTGCAGCCTCTTTATCACTGAACCCTTCAAAATATATGAGCCATAACACCTGCTGATATTTCTGAGGCAGCTTGCGCATTGCCTTATGAACCATGATCTGCTGTTCTTTTTTGATATAAGATTCTTCAACAGCAGCCTCATCATCTGTCATTTCAGGTGTATCGTCAATAGAAATACAGTTTCTCTTTGAATATTTACGTAAATGATCTATCGCAATATTTCTGCCTATTGTATAGAGCCATGTCTTGAATGAGCTTTTTCCCTTATACTTCGGCTTTTTTGTACCAAGAAGGACAAAAGTATCTTCTGTAAGCTCTTCGGCTGTCTGAATATTTCCGACTATGCTTGTCAGGTACAATATCAGGCCGTCGCTGTATTCTATTATGATCTCATCTAATCCGTGTACATCACCTTCGTCACGAAAACGGCGGTAGCTACTTGCACCGTTGTCCATAGACGTACTCCTTTCCGAAAGCTTTCCGTGTGCTTTCACTTATTAGACGATATGAGAAAGAAAAACTACGCGCGAATTTTTGAAGTTTTTTTGGAAATTCCCAGCTTCGTATAATATCACAAATATTTTGCCATTTTGTGGAATAAACACGCATCAACGTACAAAATTCATACCATAAGAAAACGGATCTTATAAATCCTCATCTATTTTAGCACATTATCAACCGTTTTTCAATGCTTCACGCAGATATCCGCATAACGATCAAAAAAGCAGCCTGCATATGCAGGCTGAGCAGCTCCCCGAAAGGGGAGCTGCTCCGTTAAACTGCGCTTCTTTTATGCAATATACTTACTGTACTGATGAGTTTACAAGAAGCTGGTCGAGTGCAGATGTATCTGCTGTGATATCGCCGATATTGATACCGTCGGATATCTGACTGTCATTGCTGAATGCTGACATATTCTCGGCAAGTATCATTGCCTGGATATTAGTCATATCTGCGATCTCGTCGCTCTCATCGCCTACACTTGCACTTTCTGTTACGTCTGCGATTACTGTATTGTCATTTGTGAATTCTCCGCTGAATGCATCTTCTGAATACATATCGCTGAGATATTCTGTAAGAGTCTGTTCAACTGTTTCTGCCTCAGCC
>NZ_JAILNU010000099.1 GCF_024691275.1 Ruminococcus sp.
ACCTCAGAAAGGATCGTCAGCCTTCGTTGTTTTATACTGTATATATCCCATTTTTGTGTTCTGATCTTGTTTTTGCCTGATATTCTGTGTAATTAGCCCCTCTGCGTTGCTCGCAGAGGGGCTTTGTGGACAGGCTGAAACGGACAGCTGTTCAGAACAGCTGTCCGTTTTTTCGTTTATATCACACTTTTTCCGAAATATGCTGTAATTCAAGTGCCAAGGCAGCTATTTGCTGCTCTTTCTGAACTCAGACGGTGACATACCGACCTTATTCTTGAACTGACGCATAAAATGAGTGGCATTCTGATAGCCGCAGGATGACGCTACCTCGCTGATACGCAGATCTGTCGTCAGCAGGAGCTGCCTTGCCATTTCGATACGAGCTTCAAGGAGATCGTCGATGTAGCTGATGCCGAAATGTTCCTTGTACAGCTTCTGGACATAGCTTTTACTGATATACAGACGCTTGGAAAGTTCGGTGAGATTCCAGTTCAGCTCGGGAGCTTTGTGAAGCTCGCGCCTTAGCTTCTTCAGCTCGCCTATACCTGTAAAACCTTTGACTTTCGGTTTGCGGGCGTTCAGAACGTCCCACAGCTCAGATACGCATTTTTCGGCAGGATAGGCTGCTTCTCCGCAGACATAGTAAGGCTCGGGCAAAAAATCCGCTGACGTTCCTTCCTGCATTTTTCTTATAAGCAACTCGAGCTGTATCATCATTTCTTCTGCCATCGTTTCGGGAGTTCCATTGTCAGGCAGCGAAAAAACGATAGCAAATGTCATTTTATCAAGATGTGCTGCCGTTTTATTTCGTCCCGATACAAGTCGTATCGCGTTTGCAAGCAGAAGATCGGACTGCAGGTAGATATCTGACAGATCATTTTTTTTCTTTCTGTTCGGAGCAGCTGCTAACTGTGAGACAGTGACCAGCATGATACAGTTTCTGACATTTAACTCCTTCTGACTCTCAAGATAGAGGAGAAGTCCTTTTTTACTGAGCATATCAGTCATTTTGTCATAGTGGGAGGACTCTTCGATCTTCTTTTGCAGATATTCGGCATAGAGCTTATGCCGCAGGATGCGCATACCGTTTGCCAGTGAGGTCATATAATTGAACAGCATTAATGAAACGGTAAAATCAACCGCACTTTCATATGTAAATCCACAGTATCCGAACACCTGTGACGAGACATGAAGCGACAGTACAAAAACCAGCGTCGGCTCATGTTCACCCATGAGGGCAGGAACTATATGCTTTGTCGGGAACGGACCGCCTTTCACGCCTGCGGTCCATGCGTTTTTTGACAGCGCACAAAGCATTTGTTCGGGAAACGGCTGTGTCGGACAGGCATCGGGATGTTCGGGATCGCTGTCCCAATTGGGCAGGATGCATATATGCAGGGATTTATAGCTTTTAATTATATGAGCTGTCTGATCGACTATATCGGTCAGCTCATCAAGTGAATCTACACTTGATGTTCTTGTTATAACATTGGCATTTACGCGCATTTCAAGCATAGCGCCGATCTCGGCATCACGCTGTATCTGTTCACGCACTTTCAGGGCAGCAGTCTGATAATCGTTCATACGCTCTACACATCCGCAGCTTGCGCCGTAAATAATGTGCATATCAGACCTCTGTGCATCAGCGGCTATCCCTAAAAGCTTGTTAACGCCTGTTTTGCCAAGCTCAAACATATTTCCGCTTACGGTAGTCATGGAAGGGAAGTTGGATATGGCAGATATATGCCCGTCATAGCCCGTAACTATCACGTCGTCGGGAACGGAGATCCCGCCGCTTTGCAGAGTGTCACAAAGGGCTACTGCCATAGTATCGCTGGCACACAGCACAGCATCGGGAAGCCTGCGCTTATGCTCTATGAATTCATTTCCGAGTTCGTTTGCGCGAAATTTCCAGAAGTCTCCGTAAATGATCTCATATCTGCAATCGTGTATGTTGGCGGAACGCAGAAATCCCGAGATACGCTGCTCGGAATCAGATATCCCTTCGGGGCCTGCAAGGAATATCAGGTCGCGGCAGCCGTGTTTTTCGATTATATGGTCTGTAAGCTCGCATACCGCCTCAGCCTGAGGTATAGATACCGTTTCAAAGCCGAGTTCTGTTCCTCCGAGATCTATACAGGGAATGGCGGCTCTCCTGATCAGCTCGGAGAGAGTTTTACGGACGGTTGCCTTGACAAAATACTGCGAGACAAGCAGTATACCGTCAAGCTCGGCGCGTTCGAGAAGAAGATAGATACTTTCCTCACCGGTCATTATTTCGTTCTGGATATGGAATTCCATTCCGTTTGTAGCAGTCGTCAGGACTATGACATCGCAGTCTGCGGCGGAGGCAGTTTTGAAGATCCCGTCGAGGAGTTCGACTTGCAGACCATCTGTTATTGAAGGTATTATCACGCCTATCCTTTTCATCGTATCACCGTCCTTTACTGTATTATACACCAAAGTGTGATGCTGTGTCAATAAAAATTGTGCATTATGTGATTTCGGTTATGTAAAATGTTATTGAATTGGCATATTTATTATGCTATTATCTAAATAATGGATGATGGGAAAACAGTATGCTTTAATGCAGAGATGTATGGGATCTTTGGTGGTGTAACGGGGAGCGATGATTATTTTTGGAGGATTATTATGAAGCGCATCAAATTTATTGCAGGATTGTTATCAGCGGCAATGTGTATGTCTGTAATGACAGTGCCGCGAAGCGGCGGTATGCCTGTAAAGCTCAGTGCATCGGCTGTGACCGTGTCTGAGTTTCCCGAGGAATACAAATACGCTGCGGACTGGATATGGACCAACCGTATCGAACGTGAAAAGTCCACAGAGCGCCGCAACACTATCTTTGACCAGATAGAAGCAGGCAGTGGAACTATCAATTATGTTGTGAAGTGGCAGTCGTACCGTACTGTTACATATGAGCAGAGACAGCAGTTCGAGAAACTGCTCTCGGACAGCATCAATGCGTGGAATGACCGCCTTGCAGGTTACGACGGCTGGAAATACGACCATATCGACGTTAAGGTAGTCGGATGGGCTGTCATTGACAAGAACTGTCTGCTGGACCTTCACGATGATGAGACAGTTTACACCGATACCAAGTATTATGACGCTCAGTATGATACCTCGAACGGCAGGGATACTATCCCGGATAATGAGCCTTTTGCGCCGTTGGAGCTTTCACGTTTTGAGCATTTTCAGGATAAGAACTATGCTTATCCCGGCGGACTTGACAAACGCTTCGATATGTATATGTGGGCAACACAGGGCTTCCCGGATATCGGCGGCTGCGGAGGAGACTGGGGACAGCGGCTCTCTGATACCGCGTACCTAAATATGCTTGGCGGATTCGGCAGCCATGTTCTTGAACATGAGATCGGTCATGGCTTCGGTATGACAGACTTTTACGGCGGCGAAGGCGAAATGGACGGTTTTCCGCCCGGAGGCTTCCCCGGCGGCGAAAATTCTATAATGATGGCAGGCTCAGCTGCAAAGATAACGGATTTTGACGGCTGGATGCTGAGATATATCTGGTCTGAGATAAAGAATGATGAGGGCAGGTTCGATCTTTCTTCACCTGCACCTGCTGCAAGCATAAAGGGCGATGTCAATGCAGACGGAAGCTTCAATGTTGCTGACCTTGTATTGTTACAGCACTGGCTGCTGGGACGAGATGATGCAGTCCTTGCCGCATGGAAGGCTGCCGATCTCTGCGAGGATGATGTCCTTGATGTATTTGATCTGTGCCGCATGAGAAAGCTGCTTCTTGAAGGCGAAAGCCCCTATGAAGAACCGCAGGGCAGCTTCATTACGGCAAATATGGCTAAACACGGAGCCTCACTCCCGACTCAGGGAAGTGCAAAAATGGTCATTTTCTATGTGGACTTCCCTGACTGTAAATATGACTATACTCCAAGCATAGAGGAGCTCAACAACATCTCCTTCGGCGCGGCAGATGAGTCCTCTCAGTGCTATCCATTTGAGAGCTTTTCTGCTTTCTATGGCAGAGCCTCTAAGGGTGCCATGGAGCTGGATGGTCAGGTGTTCCGCTATACTACAAAGGAAAAACAGGCTGTATATGACGATAACAAGGTAAAGATCGCAGAGGAGTGCTATGAGGCTTTCAAGGATCAGGTGGACTTCTCACAGTTCGACGGAAACGGTGACGGCAGGATCGACGCGACTCTGTTCACAGTTCCCGAAAAAGCAGGAACAGACCACTGGTGGCCCTGCGCAGGTGCATTCGGCGATCCGCAGTACCGCGTTGACGGTGTCGGCGTCGGACATATCATAACAGGCAATGCGCAGATAGGCTCTGTAAATGACTATATAAATTACATAAGCTCGTACTGTCATGAGCTGGGACACTGTACAGGTCTGCCTGATTATTATCTGTTTACTGATCCCTCTGACAGCGAGGGTATGCACGGTACGGCAGGCATCGAGCTCATGGATACCGATGCAGGTTCTGACTTCGGTGCATTCTCCAAGCTTATGGAGGGCTGGTACCATGACGGACAGGTCAATGTGTTTGATCCATCAAAGGGAACACAGACATTTACTCTGAGCAATGCCCAGACCGACAGCGGAAACTGTATTATTATCCCCAACGGCAAGCTTGCTGACGACTATTTCTCGGAATACTTCATTATCGAGTACATAACAAAGGACGGCAACAACAGTGCTGTCGGTTCAAAGACAGGATGGTGGGTAAAGACGGGAGAGGGCGTCCGTATCTATCATATAGATGCGACCACTGAGTACGGCTGGAATACATATTTCCGATACGCAAGCGGCAGCGAGTTCACCAATAAGGACAAGGGCAGACGTCTTATCCGAGTGATCGATGATACGGAAAAGGATAATCTCTATCACTCCGGTGATGTGATAAACGGCAGTATTTCAGGCTTCCACTGGTATGACTCAAACGGCGGACAAACTGTTGAAACGGGTCTTACAATAACAGTTGGTGAGCTTAATGACGGAAGATATACCGTCACAATTGGTTGATAATTCCTGACTGATAATAGCTTTATGACAAGCAAAGAGCTCCTGTGGTATTTCCCATAGGAGCTCTTTGCTTCTGCCGGTATTTTTCGGCTTAACTTCGGAACCTTTATTATTATGTAAAATGTCAGAATCATTGTGTAAAATGTTATTGAATAAGTGGCTATTGTATGATAATCTATATTTGTAAAACAGAATTCTACTAAAAGGCTCCTCAGATGCAGCAATTATCATTACATTTCGTTTCAGCTCGTGAATTTGTGTGATAATATATTGCATTTTATAGAGGTGCCTTTTTTATTATGTGAAAAAGGATCGTTCCTGCGGGAACACAGAGATGATCACAATCAATTGGATCTGACATTTATTTCTTTGGTGGTGCGCAAAGGCGCAGATGTGATAAGTATAGTAATGTATGAAACAGGCAAAGGCTCGCAAGAGACAGTATCAAATCTATTGAAAAGGGATGGGAGGACTCTTTTCCTGATAAACCTGTTCGTGCTTATAAATTTATGAAAGTGGGTAAGTATTATGAAGAATAAGATCAATGTCATTACAAACGTTATCGTTATCCTTTTTATTGTGCTCGGAGCAATAGGCTTCTCTCTTGTTATATCCGAGTATTCCGACGTTGTGGATAACGATATCGCTTCAAGGAATTATCTTCAGCAGAACTCGATAAAACTCCATGAGCTTGAAACAGATCTGTGTATAACCATAAATCTTGGCCGTAATGAAGATTCGGCAGATAATGCCGAGGCTATCGGGAGCTATGTTGAAAAGATAAATTATTCCATGAGCGATTGCAGGGAACTTATGAAAAAGTATGAGGCTATCAGGAAAACAGGCGAGGAAGAAAAACAGTATCAGCTTGTGAAAACTGCTATGGACCAGTATAACGAGATAGTTTCAAACGAGCTCCTTACTCAGATCGACGCCGGACATTTTGAAACTGCAAACTCCATTTACTTTGAACGATTCATCAATAAAAGAAACGGTCTTGATGACAGTCTGAACCAGCTTCTGACTGTTACGAATGAATCTATCGACAAGCGCTATGACAAGGCGGAATTCAATGCGAAAGTACTTCGTGTATTCTTCATCGGCTTCGGAATTATCGTTCTTGTTCTCCTCAATATGCTCGAATCACGCAGAAAGAGGATAGCAAAGAACCTCGAAACAGCCATTGATGCCAACGAAAAGACTCAGCAGTCTCTCAATAAAGCCATGTTCACAGATAATGTCACATCTTCAAATAACAGAATATCCTTTGTTCTTGAATACGGCGTAGAGCCGGTAGAGATTTCCGCGGGCGAGGCAATGAACTTTGTGATGTTTGACATAAAGGATTTCAGCGGTATCAACTTCAGATACGGCACTTATGCAGGTGATAAGATACTCGCGATGACTGTTGAACGTATCGGCGATGTATTTGATGACGCGACGATCTATCGTACAGGTTCCGATGAATTTGTAGCTGTGATCAAGACCGATGATTCACAGGACAGCTTCACAAAGGTGGCTAATCTTGTTGAAAGAGCCTACAGATCCCTTACATCGGATTACGACGTCAATAACAGCCGCGTTTCAGTGGATTATGATATTTCCCTTGTAAGAAAAGAAAATCCCGATACAGTTGATATGAACATCCATAATCAGCTCAAACAGGCTTTAACTAACGGAAGCAGCTATACATCGGGCAACTGGCGCTATTACAAGGATTGATCGGTAAGTAAATAAGGAGGAGAAAAAATGAATATCAGGAAGATAATGGCAATGTCATGTGCGGCAGTATGTTTCCTTACTATGGCATCCTGCGGCAAAAAGTCTTTCAAGAAGCGTGAAAAGGTAACGCTTAATGTGTGGAAAATGGAGGACGAGGCTCTGCTTCAGCAGATGGCTGACAACTTCGTTGAGCACTATAAAGATGAGGCGGATATAGAGATTATCCTCGGAAACAAGCCCGAGCACTCTATGACGGAGTATATAAATGATAATCCGGACGATTCCGCTGATATACTGTACTTTGCCGACGATCAGCTGGATCAGCTCTATAATGCGAGATATCTTCTTCCTATAACAGAGAACAAGGATCAGATCATCGCTGACAACGGCGGAAGATATACCGATGTCATCTCATGTGTGGTCAGAGAGCTTAATCTTTATGCCTGTCCGATCACAGCAGGTAACGGTTATTTCCTTTACTATAACGCAAAGTATCTTAACGAATCGGATGTTCAGTCACTTGATAATATCCTCGAAATTGCAGGGAAGAATAACAAGTTCTTCGCCATGGACTGGTCTTCGGGATGGTATACATATTCATTCTTCGGCGGAGCAGGACTGACTGCCGAAGCAAATCCCGGCGGTACCTTCAACGAATGTGACTGGAACTCTACCGAGAACAAGTATAAAGGCGTTGATGTGGCTCAGGCGATGCTGGATATAAGCAGCAGCAAGGGCTTCAGAAGTACGGAAAGCCCCATCGATGGAGCTTCGGATGACAGCGTTATAGCCTTTGTCAGCGGACAGTGGGATTACGAGAAACTTCGCGGTATATGGGGCGACGATCTCAGAGCTACAAAGCTGCCTACATTTACGGTCAACGGCGATCAGGTACAGATGTCCGGATTTATGGGATATAAGTATGTCGGCGTATACTCGGGAACAAAAAATCCCGAGTGGGCTGTAAAGTTTGCTGAATGGGTATCAAATTATGATAATCAGGTGGAACGTTTCAAAGTGACAGGTGAGTGCCCCTCAAATGTTGAGGCTATGCAGGCGGAAGAAGTTCAGTCATCACCTGCTGTTGTGGCTATTGGTGAGCAGTCTGCTTTTTCTGTACGACAGAACGTAACGGATGCATACTGGACACCGTCATCTCTGCTGGGAAGCACTCTTGCAGCAGGCAATCCCGATAAAATAGACCTTCAGGAATTGCTTGACGATGTCACAGCAGAAATAAATGCACGATAGTACCTATCCACTTTGTAAAGACCTCCTATGGTTTATAATATGCCATAGGAGGTCTTTTTATTGCTTTAAACAGCGGTCAGATCTGCTGAATTAATTATTCCTTTAGCAGTGAACGAAATCTTTCCATGGCTTCGACGGTATTTTCTTTACTGTTGAAGGCTGTAAGACGGAACCAGTTATCGCCGCTGCTGCCGAAGCCTGCACCGGGTGTTCCTACAACGCCTGCCTTTTCAAGGAGATAGTCAAAGAAGTCCCAGCTGTTCATGCCGAATGGGCATTCAAACCATATGTACGGAGAGTTGATGCCACCTGTATAGCGTATGCCGAGCTCCTCCATGGTGTCGGAAATGATACGGGCGTTCTGCATATAAGCATCGGTCATTGCCTTTGCTTCCTTTATTCCTTCGTCTGAGAAAACTGCTTCGGCGGCACGCTGTATCACATATGGAACACCGTTGAATTTCGTACACTGGCGGCGGTTCCACATCTTGTTGAGGCTCATCTCTCTGCCGTCAGAGGAGACCGATGTTATAGCCTTGGGTAACCTGTTTTCTCCCAAACGAGTTTATCAGGGCAGTAATAACCATACCTGTCGCTGTTGTCGCTTTTTACGGCATACCCGAAATCAAGAGCGCCTGTTCTCAGTCCACGCTTGATAAAGTCGGCACTTTTTCCGATTCCCTGAGCGATCTCATTGATTGGAACATCTCTGCCAGTAAACGCAGGAGTAATGTCTGGTTTCTTCTTCGCACCCATTGCCACCTCTCCTTTCAGAAACGGTCAGTAACCGTAACCGCCAAAATCTCTCTTGACAGCTTCTACTGCCCATCGTTCTTCAGCATTTTCGTTGTAATGCTTATTGTTGGCTTCGTTGAACAGAGTGCTGATCAGATAAGGTTCTTTTCTCTTAACACCGTCGATCTGCTTTATCTGCTCGATGGCGTTTTGCAGCACAACAATATCGACCTTCAGCATAGAAGACTTGACTACCTCTCTGGGGAAGTCCTCTTTGCAAATACGCTCTGTTTTCTTTCTGGAGCATATCTGCCGTACCATCATCTGCACGATCTCCTCAGCTTCTTCTTCATCACCGAGCCATTCAGCGAAGTAGTCAAAGTCGATGTTCTCCTTCACCACTTCGGTATAGATTTTCATTTCGCTGATATATTCATCAGTCATTCCGTCTGTCTGTCTTTCAACATTTTCAACAGCAGTTTCGCTGTCGGAGGGGGATTGATTGATAGATACTTGATCACTCAGTATTTGTTTTTTCTTTATTTTCTTCTTAGTATTTATTTGCCCCTGATTTTCTACAGCTTGAATTTCTATGGGTAGAATTTCAAGGGGTAGATTTTCTATGCCTTGTTTTTCTGCCCCTTGCGGAGCTTTTTTTATCCCCTTCAAAGACTTTGAGAAGCTGATTGATTTTCTCTTTGGTATAGAAGCTCGCTCTAAACTTCTCCAACTTAGGCAGTTCGACCTTATCAGCAGGGTTCGCTATACTGTCATTGCTTGGCGTAACTTCTTCTTTTGGTTTATATTTTTGAAGTGCATCTTTGTAGAGCCCATCACACTCGTCTAGAAATTGCTTTTTGTTACTTAATAGATTATAGAATTTTGAGTAAATACTTTTATAAATAATTTTATGTGCTTCGTTTTTAATAGAATCGTCCGTAATCTCATCCATTTCAAAATTGCTTGTTGAATCCGTCGCCTCGTCAAGTAAATAAAGTATATCTTCCTTAGTGATAGTATCTATTTCCTTAACGTCGGCTGATTATTTGAAGCAAGTGCGTGTCCATTAGTCACAGGTATCCCATTTCCCGCAGGTTTTAACTCCCAGTCTGTCTTTTGTTCACCGCACACTGCCGTCGCCCCAAATGGCAGAACGGAAATTCAGTGATAGCAAATCAGCTATATTTCGGTATATAATGAAAAAATGGCAGTCAAAATCCTGCCCATCACAAAATCCTATCAAAAACAAGACCGCCCATGTACCAATCGCAGTACATGGGCGGTCATTCTATCTATTCTGTTAATCGGGTGCATACATCAGTATGCTGACATTAAAAATTCCGTTATGCGTTTCTATCTCCATCGTACCGCCATATCGCTCAACGATATTCCTGACAGACCTCAGACCAATGCCATGATTTTTCTTTTCAGTGACAGGCAAACCATTCTTGTCGAGAATAAGCCTTCCCTTATAGGCATTATAAATGGAAATGACAAGTGTTTTCGGGGGCAGTAATCCGATCCTGACATTCACGAGCCTGTTGTCGCCTTCAAGCTGTTCAGCCGCCTGAATTGCATTCTCGACAAGATTCCCCATGACTGCACACATATCTGCTTCATCTATCGGCAGCTTGTCTGTGAGGTCAAAAGACCAGCTTACCACAACATTTATTGACCTTGCTATATCGTCATAATGATTTGCTATTGCATCGACGGCTTGATTGGTACATATTATCCTGTGAGTTCGATTGACGGATTCCATGATCGGAGAGAGATACTTTTTTGCTTTTTCGATCTGTCCCTGTTCCAACAGCTCGCTGATGTAAACAATATGCTGTCGAAAGTCATGGCGTATCTCACTTGTTTCCTGCAAATACCTCCGTGTCCTGCGGTACTGCTTTTCTTCCATT
>NZ_JAILNU010000103.1 GCF_024691275.1 Ruminococcus sp.
CAAAAACAGACTGAGCGCAGTTATATCCCTGTGTGAAAAGAGCGACTGCCTTTTCGGTATGATCGTACTTCATCAGTGGTTACCGCAACTGTGAGTTCCGCAGCCATGATCTCCGCAGGAATGACCTTCGCCGTGTTCATGGTGGTGGTCGCATGTAGGGTTCTCATTCTGAACAAGTGTCTGTGCAAGGAATGCCTTTACAGCTTCGTCAGCACTTCCCATATTACCACCGTAAAGAGTAATGCCTGCTTCCTGCATAGCCATCTGCGCACCGTCGCCGATGCCTCCGCAGATCAGAACGTCAGCCTGAGCGTTTTTCAGGAAACCCGCAAGAGCGCCATGTCCTGCACCCATTGTTCCGACTACCTGCTCATTGATTATCTTGCCGTCAGCAACATCGTAAAGCTTGAACTGCTCAGTCCTGCCGAAGTGCTGGAATATCTGTCCGTTTTCATAAGTTACTGCAATTCTCATAATCTTGCTTCCTTTCCGAGTTATCTCCTCCGAGATAGTGTTGTAAAGAGTATAATTTCCGCCCGAAATGACAATACGTCTGCCCTCGACCAGCGCTTGTGCAAGCTTTTTTCTTGCCGTGTCGTATATCGCCGTGACGGTCGTTCTCGACACGTTCATTTCAGAGGCACATTGCTCCTGCGTCTTTGAATAATAGTCTATAAGACGTATGCTCTCAAACTCGTCAAGCGACATTACTATCGTATCGTTTGCCTTGTCCTGATCGGGAGCAAAGCTCCAGTAATCGGGATAACAGCAGATACGGCGGGATTTCTGAGGTCTTGGCATATCAGTATCTCCTTTCTGACATATGTCGATTATATCGCAATATCTGACTTATGTCAAGTATTATCTTTGTGTTTCCGGATATTGACTTGTAGGTTTACAATAGAAGTAAGACAATTAATAAAAGGCAGCGGAGCAGCATAGACCTGTGTTACATTTATGTTCCGAACATAAAAGCAACAGAAGGTCAGCTGATCCGCCATGAATACTATAACACAGATCACCGCTCGCCGTCAATCCATAATCAACTATTCAAAGAAAAAAAGGTATAACAGCAGCTGCGAAAAGTTTTTTCAGCTATGAACGTTCAGAAAGTTCTTCAGATCATAACGTTTTTTATGCAGACATAATGAACAAATATTTCCTCACATCACTATATCGTGGAATCAAATATACAGTTCGAGCCGAGGAAGATCTTCGGCTCGGTTTAGTTATTTGGGAAGGGCTGGGGGCAGTTTGCGCTTACTTTGAAGTACTTATATTATTTATTATCTGTTTCCCATAGCAACAGTATAGACCTTTTCGATCAGCGTCAAAGCGCCCTTGTATCCTACATAGCTTCTGTTAAGAACGACTTCATTTGCAGAAGGAGTCGATGTTTCGATCAGTTTAAGATTCTTGTCAGCTGCTATCTGTTTTTCCCATGAGCTGCCGAAAATAACCCCGATCTCGCTGCCGAAATCTGTTTCTTCCAATATTTTTTCGATCCAGTAACCGTCTTCAACGAATTCAGGTTCCAATGATACTTCGTCATCTTCTGTCAGATGATGATAGACATCACGTATCTTATCACGGTATTTTTCAGGCGGATTATCAGTGATGACAGCCTTTAACGGAACAAGTCCGAGCTGATCCGTCAAAAATTTAGTAAATGCTGTATTATAAGTACTGTCGCCAACAATGGCAAATTTTGCAGGAAGTCCAAACCAATACTGTGAGAAGAAGCTCGCAAAATGTTCAATATAATTATAATATTGCTTGGACTCTTCCTCAATGAATTTTTCTGACTTGGTTTTATCTATGCCCGCAAATTCAACGACCTGACGCAGGAATGCACTGGTTGCTTCTTCGCCGATGGGAATAACAGGAATATGAAGATAGGGCTGCTTGTATTTTACTTCAAGATGTTTAACTGTTTTTAGTCCTACCCACGGAGAGATCAGCAAATTAAAGCCTGCTTTCGGAATCTTTTTCCAGCTTTCCGAGCCTTTGCTGAGCGAACCGAACAGAATATTCACTTCAAATCCTGCACCTTCCAGAATTCGTTTTATTTCTTCATAATCTCCGCGCCAGAATGAGTTGAAGTAAGGCGTTTCAAACCAGAGATTGACAAGTTTTTTCTGTTTTCTGCCCTTATATTCACCTACAAACTGATCTATGATCGCAATAGATACATTTTCATGTCCAAAAAGATTATTCCCCTTGAAACCTGCCGTGCCTGCGCTCACAATGGAATAGCCCTGATTTCTGTATTTTTTTACGACAGCTTCAACGTCATCACCGACAAGTTCGCCTGAACAGCCTGTTAAAACAACGAATAGATCGCCCTTCATGATTTTCAGAGTTGATTTTATAAGATCGTCAAGTTTCTTTGCGCCGCCGAATACTACTTCGTTTTCGCCCCAGTTAACGCTCGGGATATTTCCTGCACCGGGGTACGCTGTGCCCTGCGAAGCTGTTGTGATAATACCGGCTTGCTTACCGATACAGCCGGGTCCGCAGTTAGCGATAGGAACTGCGCCGGGGATCGCTGCAACAGAAAATGCAGCTCCGATCGCACAGCCATAGCGAGGGTGTGTAATTGTATTTGTTCTTTTGATTGTTGTATCAGCCATTTAAGGGATCTCCTTTGCTTTCTTCGTTTTCATCCAAAAGTTCCGGATGTCTTGCAAGAATAAACGGATCTGACTGACTGAGCCACCAATCTGTATATCCCAGCTCTGTATGCCTTGCAAGAATACGATCAAATCTCTTGCGGGCAATTATATTCAAGATAATGCGTCCTGTTCTGAGGATTCCGTCATAGCCTATAGGAATGCTTTCATCACCCATTGCAAGCGAGGGAATGCCGAGTTTTGCTGCAATTGTTGCAAGTCCGCCGTGCCTGATAATTACAAAATCAGCTTTTGAGCGTTTAAGGATCGCAGGAAGCTGGAACGGCTGAGTTTTGCTTACTGTAAAATACGGGATATCACCGTAAGTGTCCACAAGAAATTTCAGTGTGTTCTGATTCTCCTGACCGCTGTCATAAACAGGATCATGATGAAAGACGATAGAACCGTCTACACCTATCCCAAGCTCCTTCAGAACGGAAGTCAATCCGTGTGCATACGCTGAACCTGTCATTACAAATCCGTACAAACCTTTCAGTTTTTCGCGTAATTCATCAAGTTCAGGCTGTATTCTCTTATGTTCGCTCTCGATATATTCTTCCACAATTTTTTCTTTGCCGACGACCTTGGCGATTGTGCGCAACCATTCATCTGTTGCAGCTATCCCGTATGGCTGCGGAGCATTGATCTGCGGAACACCGAAATGTTCCTCAAGTGCGGTCGCCATATACGAGCCGAGTGTATGGCAGAAGGTCGTAGTGGCAACCGCTTCACTTGCCTGTTTCAGCTCGTCATAGCTTGCCATATCCACAAGATAATTGACGCGAAGTCCCAGCGGTTTAAGGATATCGCTGAAATAATCAGTTCCCCATAATTGTACGATATTTATCAGGTCTTTTTGCTTTTTCTTAGGATTTTTCTCAACAATACTGCGCAGTATACCGTGCTGTGAGATGTCAAAGCCCGTACTCCAGTGCTTTGAACGAAAGCCCTCACAGTGCAGCGGTATCACTTCAATGCCAAGCTCGTCCTGAAGCTCATATGCGATACTGTCGATATCTTCTCCGATTATCGCAGTTGAGCAAGCCATTGAAATGAATACAGCCTTCGGAGAATACCTGTAATAGGCATCTCTTATTGTCTGGCGAAGCTTGTCGCTTGCACCGAATACCATGTCTTTTTCAAGCAGATTAGTGCTTAATATGCTTATTGTCTGCGGCTGCTTGTGTCTTCTGGCAAGTCCGATATTCATTGATATATTCAGACCATGCTGCTGTGCCGAACATCCGATCGGAGAATGCTCTACCAGAATGCAGTCAGTAATGTTTCCGATCTGACATGAAACCATTGCGTGAGCGCAGGTCGTTTCCTGACTGAAAGGCATATTCAGTTCGCAAAGCTGACAGGCTCTCCCCCTCTTTCCGCAGCATTTCTGCTGTTTTTCTGCACTTCGCTCTTCATAGTCTGAGGCTTTTGTCAGTTCTGATGCCGAGCCGTCCCATGAAGTTATAGTTCCAAGTCGCATTTCTCGATTGTCACACTCTGACATTGACAAGTTTATTTTTCTTGTTGAGGTCATATATTTAGCCTACCTTTCAGTTATTCCATCTCAGGAAGTATTTTTGCAGTGCTGTTGAAATTACCGAGATAAGGCATATAATAACGCCAAGAATGATAATTCCAAGGATAACACGCGGATAATCACCAAATTTAGCATAGTACTGCACATAATAGCCGATACCTGACTGTCCGCCTATCATTTCAGCGGAAGTAAGCATCAGGAATGAGACTCCGAGTCCCTGTGCAGCTCCTGCGAAAATATTTGGCAAAGCAGACGGAATAATAACGTGCAGCAGCAGTGCAGTTGTTCCGACACTTAATGATCTTGCCGTATCCAGTATTCTTTTCTCCACACTTGAAACACCTGCGATCGTGCCTTTCATGATAGGCCAGTATGCGGACAAAAAGATTATAAATTTTGAAACAGTATTAAAAGACGAATGTAGCCTGTAAATACTGTTTGTACAGAGCTGATTATGCCTTCCGAGAGCTTGTCAGTATCTTTCACAAGATACCACACAACTTCTCCCGGTGCAGGAAATATCAGCGGATCGAGGGTCTGTGTCTTTGGTGCAAGTATCGTCCATGCTGTAAGAATAACATATATCACAGATAAAATGTTTCCGAAATCCCGCAGGAAATTTTCCTTTTTAAAGAATGCGGAGAAAATAATGAAAATGACTTCAGCAGACGAAACCGCAGCTATTAAATGTGATCGGTACTCATTAGCCTCTGCTTTCGAGGGGAGTAACTGGACCAGAAGTAAAATTGCGAATAATACGTGGGTAATTCGCAGAAATCGTTTTTTTATCGTCATTTATTGCCTCCTGTTCTGCTTCATAGAAGGAAAATATTATCTCTTTCCTGAACTCTCTGTAAGTTTCTGTATCTGTCAGTTCTTCACGAATGCGAGGTCTTTTAAACGGAACCTTTATATCCTTGTAAATACGTCCGGGATTTGGCTGCATTATAACTATCCTGTCCGAAAGGAAAATAGATTCGTCCACATCGTGTGTAACAAAAATAACAGTTTTCTTCTCTTTTTCGTTTCTCCACAGTGAAAGCAGAAGATCCTGAAGAGATGCTCTTGTTTTTGTATCCAGAGCGCCAAAAGGCTCGTCCATAAGCAATATTTCCGTATTTGTAGCAAGAGCTCTTGCGATCGCTACCCTTTGCTGCTGACCTCCTGAAAGCTGAAGTGGATACATATTTCTGAAATTGGTCAGCCCCACCTTTTCTACGAACTCATCTGCAATCGCATAACATTCTTTCTTGCTGAGTTCAGAATGAAGCTGCCGAACTCCGAACGCAACGTTCCTGCGAACAGTCATCCATGGAAAGAGGGAATAATTCTGAAATACGAGGCTCCTGTCTTTGCCCGTACCTGTTACAGGCTTGCCGTTTATGGTGATATTGCCTGCTGATGGTTTGCGGATACCGTCGATAAGGGTGAGAAGTGTGCTCTTTCCGCAGCCGCTTGCACCGAGAAGGCTGACAAATTCACCTTTTTCTACATCAATATTGATATTCTTCAATGCGGTAAAGCTTTTATTCTTGATCCCATATTCCATGGAAAGGTCTCTTATCTCAATTTTGCTCATGATTTCGCACCTCCCGTATAGTTCCAGTTATCGTCATAGATATCAAAGAAATCTTCTCTGGTATAATTGACGTTGTATTCTTCAAAATGATCCAGCATATCTTTCCAGAACTGTTCTTCCGGTTCTTCTGCTGAAATTTCTTCCAGTGCCTGCTTGTAAAGATCGGTGTTTATAGCAGACTCCATGTCAAATTCTTCAATATATCCTCCGCTGAGCAATGCATCATACCATACCCAGACAGCCTTTGTTTCAGGATCAGGAGTAGAACTGATGTACTTGCCGTAGGTCTCGTTCTTTATGACTTCAAGATCGGTATCGCAGTATTTTGCAATATCCTTGCAGGTCTTATCCTGATTTTCCTGATAGAATTTATATGCTTTGATAAGAGCACGAAGATATGCAACATAGCGCTCAGGGTGTTCTTCTATAAGTGTTTTTGATGCCAGATTTCGGCAGCACGGATGATCGTTGAAAGGCTCGTTCTGTCCCGAATAATCGAGGATCACGTATCCTTTCTGCTCAGCAATGGCTCTGAATGGTGTATAAACGCTAACTGCATCAATATCCTTGTTCAGCAGTGTTTCCAGCCCCGCACTCTGCATATTCTCAAAATAAACATCTTTACCGATCTCATAGCCGAGATTGTGTTCAAATACATAACGATATACAATGTCTGTAACGCCCTTGTCCACATTTGCGATGGTTTTACCTTTCAGCAGTTCAAGACTGTAATCTTTCGGATCAACACCCTTGACCAGCTCGGGCTTTACTACCAGTGCGTGGCCTTCTTTCATGATACCGCCGATGATCTGAAGGTCTGCTCCCTGAGATATGTATGCAATACATGAAGTGCTTCCGATCGCTGCCGCGTCAAGCTTTCCTGATGCGACCGACATAACTATATCTGTATTTCCGTCAAAATTTGAAAGTGATACGTCAAGTCCTTCATCTTCAAAGAAGCCTTCTTCTTTAGCTACAAAATATAAAAGATGTCCTGTTGACGGCAGATATCCCAAAGAAAACGGTATAAGTTCTTTGGATTTTGAATTTGTTTTTTCCTGTGATCTGTCCGAACAGCCTGTCATCATAAACACACTGATAACTGATGCTGTAAGCAGACTAACAACTCTTTTTCCCGAATTATTGAAACGCATATTTTTTCCTCCTGTATGTGAAGCTTATGATTTATACTTTTGTGCTACACATTCGTTTCATACAGCGTTTCGCAAATGAAAAATTATGTTTATCTATCCCTTTTCTCATTGCCGTGTCACTTCCTTCCAGTTGAATTATGTGCATATTATAGCATACAAAAATTTGTCTGTCCAATACAGATTTATAAGCATTATATATCGAAAATACCGATAGGTTTTCGATTTTTATATTGTTAAACTATCTTTTTTTATAACATTTGCAAGCTCACTAATAATTTTGTATCAATAAAAAGCGTGAACGCTTCTGAATAATCAGAAGCGTTCACAAGGTCTTACACTTATCTGAAATCCATGCAAGAATTATTTGTAATTGCTTGCAGGATCAGGATAAACTCGGTATGCAGGTCCGTTTTCACACTTATAGCCATCGCCTGCCCATACCTCTATCTGAGTTGGATCGTCAAGGCGGTAACAGATCAGCCAGCGTATCAATGGAAGGCTTCCGCCGTCCTCGCGCTTGTTATACGGCATTTTGACCTGGAAATTCTTACCTTTCTGCTGTCCTAATTTCATATCGAGCTCAGCGCACATTTTATTTACAAATGTCTTATATCTCTTGTCAGAATAATCCCATGTTCTGAAAACGTGAGTTATATGCGAAGGATTCTTCCAGTCGCCGCCTGTACTGTGACTACGACCGTCAACTCTCGCAACCACGGTAAAACGATAATTTCCCTCTTCTGCAAGAGGTGAATTAAGATCTGTTATTCTCTGAGAATAAGTACTCGATACACCTTTATACTCGGTTGTTGTGTTTACGACACAACCGCCAGGAGTTGATTCATAAGCGACCCATGTATTCTGCGGCGTATAGAACGATTCATATGCGTCCTCGTCGCAAAGCGCAAGAGCTGCTGCCATATATATCGTTCGTCCGTTCTCGACAGTTGCCTTCTTTTTTGAAAGCACTAAATATCCTGATATTGCAGGTGCGATCATAGCTGCAAGAACACTGAGTATTGCAATAACTATTATCAGCTCTATCAGTGTAAAGCCACGACGTTTTCTCATATTCTATACCCCCTTACAGGAAGATCTCTTTAAATGCATTAAGTGCATATCGAATATGCACTTTAAATACTATTAAGTTCTTCCTTTTTCCTTGGTTATATGATACCATACAATTCAACAAGTTTTATGGATTTTTTGTTAATTCTCCACTAAACCAGTGAATTTTTGTTGCTTTACATAATTTCAAGTACTACATTTAGTAAATTTTCACAAGTGTAAATCACGTAAAAATATACAAGTCGGAATAGTTTTTTATGCATAAATAACCAGTATATTCCACTCAGGATCACACTGCACAGAATAATTTGAAAAACACATATCATGTTCTCACATTTTATCTTTCATCGAAAAGCAAATATAAAAATATCGGCTCCTCACGGAGCCGATATCAGCCTGTCGAAAAAGTCCAGCGAAAGCTGGTCTTTTTCGCATTTATGTGGTATAATATAGGAGAAGGGAGCTGAGTAGAATGGTGAGCGAAAACAGAGCGGAACGAAATCAAATGGAAATGTTTTGTATCGACAGTTT
>NZ_JAILNU010000027.1 GCF_024691275.1 Ruminococcus sp.
TCTTTTTAAGACTTCAAAAATTAGTCGGTGCTTATGGCAATGAGGTCACACCCGTTCCCATTCCGAACACGGTAGTTAAGCTCATTCGCGTCGAAGATACTTGGCTGGCGACGGCCTGGAAAATTAGATCAGTGCCGACACAATAATTAATAGGAAGCTTATAGGCTTCCTATTAATATTATAAGGGCCATTAGCTCAGTTGGTTAGAGCATCCGGCTCATAACCGGACGGTCTGGGGTTCGAGTCCCTAATGGCCCACCAAGAACTGCTTTTTAAGCAGTTTTTTTTATGCAACAAACCCTCATGTAATGTCTATGCTTATACAGAAGTTTTTGGAAGGGGGACTCCCCGTAGTGAGAGTGCGTGCCTCGGTCAGAAGAATCTTTCTTCAGAGAGGTTTCCCCTGATAATTTCGTGAAAGTTTCTGTATAAGTATCGACATTATGCACATGAGGGTTTTCATTGTATTGTGATGTATGGCATTATTTCAGCCACTTTTGCCCGTGTCAGACCCTCTATGAGGAGGAGCTCATATTCATTTTTGAAGCCGCCTGACCTGCCTCGGAAATCAATGATCTTTTCAGCTATATCTTCATCAATATATGGCAAGAGCATGAGAGTATCCACATCGGCAGTATTAATATTGATCGGCTTAATATCCTCAATAGAAGGAATGAATTCTGTTTCGGATTCGTTTACAGATTCATCAATTTCGCTTTTCACGTCTTCAGCGATATCCTCAATATCTTCCTCGTAAGTGGGATTTACGACATAGATAAAGTCTTTGATTTTGTTGAATATACCTTCACCTATACCGTTGACATTCATAATTTCATCAATATTCCTGAATTCGCCGTTATTCTCACGATAAAAGATTATCTCGCTGGCAAGTACCTCTCCTATACCGTTCAGCTTTTTCAATTCATCTTTATTTGCCGAGTTTATATCAATATATAGCGGTTCTGTAATTATCTCGAAGGTTGTTGTCTGCTTTGTTGTTCTGGAAGACTGTTTTGTTGAGGAAGTTTTTGTATTTTTAATACTTTTTTCAGTTACTTTTATTGTAGTTTGATGCTCTGAGCTGTTTTGAGTTGCTGGAAGTTCAGAGTTTCGTATAATGATAGTTGTGGTTCTTTTCTTTTGGTCTGTTACATGAAAATAGAAGGTAACAGACCCAACTATCAAAGCCGAACATATCATAAAGAGCAGGTATTTCTTAAAGGTAGAGTTTCCTTTCAAAAATAACACCTCTTTGTTTTATGATAACACAAAATTCGACATAAATCAAGAAAAAACTATCTTTTGCTTTTAAAAAAGGCTGACTGCCAAATGGTAAGTCAGCCTTTTTTATAGGTCATAACGTTTAATGAATTTTTTCTCGCCGATCTTGAAACGAAGTATCAGAGTATCATCACAAAGGTCGGCAGTTATTATTTCAGCGTCTCGTATCTGGAGAATCTTTGACAGTTCTTTTATCTCGTCTTCGGTGTAGTCATAGAAGTTATCCGATGTGAAAAGTACACTTCCCATTAGCGAATTTACTTCCGCTAAGCATTTTTTCTGCTCGTCTGAGAGTGAATTGTTACATGGACGAAGCAGGAAAACGTCGGGATCGTTCAGAAAAGCTCTTCCGTTGAGCTGTCTGCGGAAGACTGAATTGAGCAAAGAATTTTTGGTGCTTACGCGCTCACGGTGCATAAGGCGCATATGAGGCTTGTCGTTCCAGTCAAGACCTACATCGCAGCCGATGCGGCAGTAATCGACTTTTCCGAAAGCCGAAGCCAGCGGAACTCCGCAGCCGAGAATAAGTGCATCTCCTGCACATTCACGTAGGAAATCCATAGCTTCTGACATTATCTGACCGCGTGTTTTGTCATGACGCGGAATAATGCAGACCGCATAAAGAAAATCCAACTTCAGTAATTTGTATCCCCAGTCATTGACAATTGTGGAGAGAACCTTGCGTATATATTCGCGGACATCATCGTTATAAATATTGAGTGCATAAAAACCGCTCCAGTTTGAGCCGCCTTTAACAGGATCGAGCTTATCATCGAGCAGCAGCCACTCCCTGTGATCGCGGAAGATCTCGGAGTTTTCCTCGCACACAAACGGTGCGAGCCAGATACCAGGGATAAGCCCTTCCGCCTTGATATCATCGGCAGTCTTTTTCATAAGCGAGGGGAATTTTTCAGTGTCCACCGAAAGCCAGTCACCGACAGCAGTCTGCCAGCCGTCGTCTATCTGAAAAACGTCGGCTTTTCGTGTCAGAGCGTTCAGACCGCGGAGATCGTCTCTGATTTTTTCTTCGTTTATGTCCTGATAGTGATTGTACCAGCTTGTATAGCCGAATATTTTTTCAGCTTCGGGAGCTTTTACGCCAAGAAAATCGAAATATCTGTCGAATACCTCGTTTTCGGTGCCGTTTGTGAGCAATATTTTCAGAGCGCACCATTCACCGTTTATACTTAGGTTTTCGCAGTCTTTATTTATGCAGATTTTATTTTTGTCGGTCTGCGTTATCAACTGTGTAAAACCGCTGTCCTCAGAGAGTGAGCCTATAAAATTGTAGCAGAATTTATTGCGGATATAGCCGTATGACCAGCCGTGCATATCATCGCCGTAGTCGGCAAAATTGTAGTCGCCGTACTGTGAGAAAGCGTATTTATCGCGTATTGCAGAGGGAATATGACTGATACCGCGCATTTTGTCATGTATATCATGTTCGACGGAATCTGTCCAGGACTGGTAACCGTTAAGGAAGATCTTATCGTCTTCACTGAAATAGTATTCAAACTCAGCCCACATTTTTTGAATGGTTATCTCCGAGTTAGATGTTACGATGACCGAAAAAACATCTCCGTTTGTGGTAATATCAAGAGACATACGATCGTTTCTGAGTGAACTTGAGGTTATTGCCATGAAATCATTTTCACCGTCGTTGTAAAGAAATTGCAGCGATTTGAATTTAAGCATTCTTTTGACCCTCCTCTATGCGGTCTATAATTTTTTTCTCGTTATAGCGCAGGAAAACTACACCTCCGAGGAGACAGAGTCCTGCTGCGATAAGTGCTGTGAGTCGGTAGCCCAGACCATAACCTGTCTGACCTTTTTCAACGTCTGAATTTATAAGTACGATGCTTGTAAAGAGCAGCATTGCAAGGGACTGTCCCATTTTGAATGCGAAGGTTCTTGCAGCGTAGAACATTCCCTGACGGCTCTCGCCTGTATTGAGCTTGTCGGCTTCTGATATATCAGCAACGACAGCCTGCGGCAGGATTCCGAGTATAGCCATAGGAACAGCTGCGAGAACTGCTATGATAATACCGTATGCGATCGCGGGGATATTTATTAATCCTGCACCTGCTGTAACGAGGAATGCAAACGAGAAGAACAGGAATGCGAATGAGATGAGCTTCTTTTTGCCCAGCTTCTTTGAGAATACGTTTACAACAGGATAGAACGCCAGAGAAACCACTGTCATAACAGCAAAGAGCGGGAATGTCATACCCGAATCAAGTCCCAGAAGGACAGTTATATAGAATGAAAGACCTGTCTGGAAAAGAGTAAGACCTATCCAGTAGAGTATATCCGAGCATACGAACACACGAAAGTCCTTGTTTTTGAATGTTGCAAGGAGAGAACTGAATGCCGAGCTCTTGCTTGGAGTAGTATCGGCGTATTCGTTCTCGTTGATAAGAAAAGCAGGAATGAGCATACATATTATCGCTACAGCTGCGAGTATAGCAATCGTTATTCTGTAGCTGTTGGCATATCCCATGCTTTCGAGGAAAATGCCTGCGATATTCGGAACGAGGTAAGCAACAGCCGTTCCGAAGAAATATGTAACGGAAATGAATGTAGAAAGGTTAATGCGGGCATTCTGCGTTCTGCCAAGCTCAGGTATGAGAGCATTGTAGGGGGTACAGTAGCAGGTCATGCAGAAATAGAACATCATGGCGAAGATGAAAAGGCAGATAACATTGCCTATGCTTCCTGCCTCGAATGGAGAAATAAACATGAGAACAGTGACTGCTCCGAAAGGTATCGCGGCAAAGCGCATGAAGGGGATACGTCTTCCGAGCTTATGTCTCAGGGAGTCGGACTTGCCTGCGATAAGCGGGTCTGTAACAGCATCGAATATTCTTCCGAAAGCGGTTATGACACCGATAGCGGTCAGTCCGATAAAAGTACCCTTTGGTATGAAAAGGATCTGACCTTTTGTGAGTTCTTCCTGACTTGGCTGATAGAAGAATACCAGCCAGTTGGATATGATGCCTGACAGGAGCGACCAGCCCAGCTGACCGATCGCAAATATCCATAATATTTTATTAGTCGCTATTTTCTTATTCTCCATAAAACGTCATTCCTTTCTTAGAAAGAATACGGCAGTATCGAGTATTGTATTGAGTTCGTCCTCGGCGCGGGAGAAATCATCTCCCGGGAGAAGTTCCCCCTGAATGAGTTTCTTGCAGAGTTCCATAAGCGTATGTGCAAATGAGAGATAAAAGAGCCTTATATTCGGAACTTCACGTACAGTTCCGTCGGAAATACCTGTCATGTAGGCTTTTTCAAAGACAGGGTAGAAGTTGATAATTGACTTTTCATAGTCTCTGAGATCCTTTTTAGGTATAGCATCTGAAATAATCATAAGGTCGAATTCAGCGAGCAGCCGCATAAATCCTGGGTGAGCCTGATAAAGTACGACGAACATTCTCATAAGGTCGCTGACCTGTTTTATTCCAGACTGAGCGAGAAACACATCTGATTCAAATATACCGCTGAACATTTTATTCAGCTCGTTCCACATATATGTCATAGCAGCGATTGTGATACCGTTTTTTGTGCCGAAATATCGGTACAGTGTAGCAACGCCGATGCCGAGTTCGTCTGCGATATCAGTCATTTTCACGGCTTCGATGCCGTTTTTCAGGAACATCTGAGCGCTTACTTCAACGGCTCTGTTCAAGCGTTTGGATTTCAGAGTATCATGAGAAAAATCATTTTCCACTTGACAAACCTCCTTTTTTGTGATAGACTATATATCAGATGATAGACAGTCTATCACTCTTTAGTTAATTTTAACATAATTCTTATACTTTGTCAAGAGTTTGGAGGAATTTTTATGGACAGATCAAAATATATCTTTGAGAATGAAATCTCCCGAAAAGCCTATAAGAAGGCTGTTAAGACCAAGGCAAAGTTTATCGGCAAGTATGGTGATGATTCCAATACTGTGTACCATCTTTCGGCAGTCACCGCACCTGCTATCGGCAAGCCTCTGGGAGTAAAGAAGATAGTGATAAGTCCTCAGAGCGGCTGCAATTTTAACGAAAAAAGCCTTATCATAGGAAATATACGAATGGGTTTCGGACATTACCGCATATCTATGGCAATTGCATCGGCAGCTCACGCGATGGGCTATGAGCCATACTGGTTCGATCTTCATTCGTTCAGGCAGTCCACCTGCGGAAAGATCATTGCTGAGCAGAATGAGCTTTATTCCCTTGGTTCGCGGCTTTCTCAGAAGTTCAACCTTTTCAACAAGCTTATATGGGAGCCTCTCAACAGTGAGGGCTTCCGAAAGCTGACCTATAACAGCACCGATCAGATGACTGCGGAGCTTATGACATCGGTTTTCCGCGAGATACCGAAGGATATCCCATATGTTGCAACTCATGTGTGGCCTTCGCAGGCTGCTGTACACGCTGGACTTACCCATGTAGTCAACGCGATACCGGACAACTGGCCAATGGCGCTTCATCTTTCCGAGGGAGCTATACATACTGTACAAACACCGTCTTCGTATCTGGGATACCGCGCACTGAGAGGTATGGATAAAAAGCGTCAGCTCAGACCGATGCCCAAGGAAGCGATAGTGTATACAGGACATTATATCGACCATGAGCTGGTAAGCAATATCACAAAGGACTGCGCAAAACGTGTAGAGCGTGTCAAAAACGGCAAGGCAAAGCGTTGGCTGATGTCAGTAGGCGGTGCAGGTGCACAGAAGGAGATCTTTATTGCGGTGATAAGGAAGCTTATGCCTGCTATAAGATCGGGCAAAGCAGTACTTTTCATAAATGTTGGCGACCACGACAGAGTATGGCATGAGCTTATTACAAAACTTCCTGAAATGAAGCCTTTCCTGCATGAGCATTTCGATGATTTCAAAAGTACATCGGAGTTCTGTGAAAAGGCGTATGAGGGCGAAGTCAGCGGAATTCACGCATTTTGTCATTCTGATATATTTGCGGCAGTATACTCGACAAATCTGCTTATGAGATGCAGCGATGTGCTCATAACAAAGCCGAGTGAGCTGTCATTTTATCCGATACCTAAGCTTATGATAAAGCGCGTAGGTGGTCATGAAGCGTGGGGCGCTATCCGTTCTGCCGAGATCGGTGACGGTACATATGAGTGTACCACACCTGCTGAAACTGCGGCAATGATCGACATGATACAGCACGGCGGCGACATTATCGAAAAGATGTGCAGACATATTATTACTGCAAAAGAGGCAGGCGTTTATAACGGTGCATATCGGGCTGTTGAGCTTGCAGTAGGCAAAAAATGCGATATTGTCAAATAATAGTGGTTATTGTGCAGCTCTTACCATAATGGTAAGAGCTGCATTTTTTGTTGCACATTAATACAGTAAAATCGTAGAATATGTCACTTGACAGAAAATGAGGCGACAGGATATAATTACTTTGAATAATAAAATGAATTATATATGCGGAACGATTGGATAGAAGATATGCATATACAAACATTTTATTTGTTTTAATTGCACAACGAAGTGTGATGCTCGATGTGCAAAACGCTGATTTTTGTACTTTATCTGTGAAATGTCCACCTGATATGTAAAAAGTAGGTTGCCATATTACATTTGGTAAAGTATAATAAAAACCGGAGAAATTTGTATTCTAAAAAAGGAGTGATACTATGAAACATTCATCCATTTTCGGAAAATTTGTTTCAGCAGTAACGGCATCGGCAATGCTGTTCAGCTGCGCTGCATTTTTTCCCGAAAGCAACCAATTGACCGTTTCCGCGGCAAGTGCTGCGGTGATCGACACCACAGATGTTTATCAGACTATCCGAGGTTTCGGCGGTATCAACCTTCCTGATTGGATCACACAGGGGGATATGACAGACGCTCAGGTTCAGAAGGCTTTCGGCAACGGCAAAGACGAATTGGGATTTACTATCCTTCGTATCTATGTAAGTGATGACAAAAATGCATGGAAAACTGCTGTTCCGACTGCAAAACGTGCTCAGGCACTGGGCGCAACTGTATTCGCAACACCTTGGAATCCGCCTGCTGAGATCCGTAATACCGTTAACGGCGGTATCAGCGGAGGAAAGTATCAGCTCAAGAAGGACAAGTGGGCTGAATACGCTGCACATCTCAACAACTACTGTAAGTACATGGAAGGTCAGGGCATCGACCTCTATTCTGTATCCGTTCAGAACGAGCCTGACTACGCTGAAGGATGGACATACTGGAGTGCAAATGATCTCGCTTCGTTCATTGCACAGTATGGCAAGGCTGTAACATCAGGCACAAATGTCAAGCTCATGTCACCTGAGAGCTTCCAGTACCGCAAGGATATCTACAACGCTATCCTTAACAATCCACAGGCAAAGGCTAATGTTGACCTTTACGGTACTCATTTCTACGGTACAAAACCTGAAAATATGGATTTCCCTGCACTTGAAAATAGCGGCAAGGATATCTGGATGACAGAGGTATATGTACCTGATTCTAACTCTGATGCTGATACTTACCCACAGGCTATAAAAGTTGCTGAGAATATTCATAACGGACTTGTTATAGGCAATCTCAACGCTTATGTATGGTGGTATATCAGAAGATTCTATGGTCCTATGAAGGAGAACGGTCAGATCAGTAAGCGTGGTTACTGTATGGCTCAGTACTCAAAGTGGATCCGTCCGGGCGCTCAGCGTATAGGTGTTACTGAGAAGCCTAACAGCAATATCCTCGTTTCTGCTTATAAGAATACCGACGGCAAGATCGCAGTTGTCGCTATCAATAACGGCAGCTCTGCTGTAAACCAGGAATTCAAGCTCGCAAGCGGTGAGACTATCTCATACGTTGACAGCTATACAACTTCTGCAAACGCTAACCTTGCTGAGAAGGAGATCAATGCAACCGATACAGGCTTCACTGCAAGTCTCGGCAGCAACACAGTTACAACTTTTGTTATTGATACAGAAGGCAACGCTGTTGATCCTTCAAAGAATGTTGACGAGAACGGCTATTTCTTCAATGATACATTTGAAGGTTCCACAAATAGCTGGTCAGGCAGAGGTGCTGCTACAGTTGCGGCTTCTTCATCTGAAAAGCTCAACGGTTCTTCAAGCCTTGCAGTTTCAGGCAGAACAGCTACATGGAACGGTGCTGTAAAGTCACTCAGCTCAAGAACTTTCGTACCCGGAAATGCTTACAGCTTCTCAGCAAACGTAAAGTATAACAGCGGACCTTCCGAGCAGACCTTCCAGCTCTCACTTCAGTATTCAGACGGCAGTGAGACAAAGTATGCTCATATCGCTTCAGCAACAGTGCCTAAGGGCGAGTGGGTACAGCTTTCAAACCTGAATTATACTATCCCTGCGGGTGCTTCTGATCTTCAGCTCTATGTTGAGACTGATGAGAACGATGCAGACTATATCAGCTTCTTCGTTGATGATGTTGTAGGTGCTCCTGAGGGAACAGCTATACAGGGCGCAGAGCCTCCTAAGCAGGTGATTCTCGGCGATGTGAACTTCGACGGTGCTATCAATGCTCTTGATATGATCGCTGCAAGAAAGGGCATCATCGCAGGCACATTCAGCGGTTCGGATCTCAAGGCTGCTGATGTTGATAAGAATGGCAAGTTCGAGACAGCTGATCTCGTTCTTATCCAGTCATTTATCCTTGGCAAGATAAAAGAATGGCCTGAGCCTGAACTCCCGCCGACACCTGAGTATGATACCACAAAGTGGGACAACTACAAGGAAACAGCTTCTGCTCAGTATATCGACTTCTACAAGAGCTCCATAAAGCATATGGGCAATACCTACAGACTTACAAAGAAGCTTGCTGCTGCTGAAAACGGCGAGTCTCTCACAGTTGCTTACCTCGGCGGTTCTATCACAGAGGGTAAGAACTATACAACACCTTTCTCCAAATATCTCCAGACAACATTTGCAAAGGGCAAATTCACTGAAGTAAACGCAGGTATGTCAGGTACATCTTCTGTTGTTGGTCTTGTCCGCAGCGAGAAGGATATCGTATCTAAGAACCCTGATATCATCTTCCTTGAATTCTCAGTTAACGACCACGAGGATATCATGTACAAGAAGTGCTTCGAGAGCTGTATCAAGAAGTTCCTTGATATGCCTAACGAGCCTGCTGTATGCGTTCTTATAACTCGTGCAAAGGGCGGCTTCTCAAGCCAGTCACAGATGTATCCTATCGGTAAGAACTTCGATATCCCTGTTATAAGCATGGACGATGCTCTTACAAAGGCATTCAAAAGAGGCTTGCTCCAGACAGGCGACTACTACACAGACGAGTATCACCCGCATCAGAAGGGCGGTCAGCTCGTTGCTGATTGTATGGCATACTACGTTCGTCAGGCATTAAAGACTGAGAACCAGGCTACAGGCTATACACAGCCTACAAGCTACGTTTACGGCGCAGAGTATGCTTCATGCGAAAACGTTGATCCTAAGAGCCTCAGCAACTTCAGCGCAGGTTCATGGACTTCAGGCACAGGCTACAATTCACTTCCTTACTCTTATACTCTCAACGGAAGCAATCCGATGAAGTTCAAGACACAGGGCAAGGGACTCATAATCGTATTCAAGGCAAACAGCTCAGGTATGGGCAGCATCAATGTTACTGTAAACGGCAAGACAACTAAGATAAACGGCAACAAGCAGTACACTTGGGGCGGTCCTGACGCAGAGCTTGGCTACTATCAGGATACAACAGGCGACCTTGACGTTTCCATCAGCGGAAGCGGCAGCTTCACTATCTGGGGCGTAGGTCTCATAAAGTAAATACTTGCATTAAAAGCTCCGACTTTTTGTCGGAGCTTTTTTGTGCCATAAGCTATGAAAAAGCACAAAAATCTATTGATTTTTCGGGAGAAATAAGATAGAATTAAAGTAATTAATGTAGGGGACGGTGTCCCAGACAGCCCGTAATTTAGATATAATAAGGAGTACATAGCAGTGGCATCATCAAAGGAATATCTTGGATTTGTACTGGAACAATTGTCAGAACTTACCGATATAACATACAGAGCGATGATGGGAGAGTTCATCATATATTATCAGGGCAGAGTAATCGGCGGAATATACGATGACAGGTTTCTTGTGAAGGATACAAAAAATGCAAGAAAGCTCATGCCCGACGCGGCTCTTGAACTTCCCTATGAAGGCGCAAAGGAAATGCTCCTTGTGGAGAATATCGAGGATAAGGAGTTCCTGAAAGAATTATTTGAGGCTATGGTCGGTGAGCTTCCATTACCTAAAAAGCGAAAATAGGTCATATTGGGACAATGTATCATTTTGTCCGTTGCTTATAAAAATCAGAGGAAAAGAGGTATTGAAATGAACAGACTTAAACGAGCATTTGCAGCTTTCAGTGCAGCTGCACTGGTTTTGTCGGCTTATCCCGTGACAGCTCGGGCGGCAGTTACGGCGGACTTCGCAGATGAATACGGCGAGGTCATAAGCGGAGCTGACTACACGATCATGGTGCGACTCAGCGGCAAGTACATAACAGCTGCAAATGACGGAAATGTCCATCAGTGGGAGAAGTTGGGTGACGATTCGCAGGTATGGCGTATCGAGAGCACAGGGGGCGGAAAATGCTGCATACTCTCAGGAAAGGACAGGAGCCTTGCTCTTACCGTGGAGAACGGGAACTCCGAAAACGGAAATAACATCTTCCTTTCGGAGTACAAGGACACGGCTGCTCAGCATTTTATTCTTCATCGTGCCGATGACGCATATTATATCACTGCGGAGTGTTCTGGAAATGCCGCACTTGATGTGTATGATATCAGCCATGAGAACGGTGCCAATATCGACCAGTGGGATTACTGGGCAGGTGAGGGTCAGAAGTTCTATATCCGTCCTGTGGGCGGAGATTTCAGATTTGTCCGCGGTGATCTTGATTTTGACGGTGATGTGGATATATTCGACCGTATCGTCATGCAGCGTGGTATTGTCGGCGGCTTTGACGATACCATGACTGCTGTTGCGGATATAAATGGTGACGGTAATGTAAATACCGCAGATCTTGTGCTCCTGAGCAGTTTCCTTGCAGGAAAAACTGCGGATATTGAAACATATAGCACTATCTACACTGAGAAGCCTGATGTGGCATACCTCTTTGCGTACTTCCTCGGAAATGCTCCCGAGCAGGAGAGACTTTCCTATGCGGTCAGCACTGACGGCTATAACTTCAAGGCACTCAACGGCGGCAGAGCTGTATGGCAGTCAAGCGTAGGCACGAAATGTCTCCGCGACCCGTATATATTCAAGGGCGAGGACGGTCTGTACTATATGTTGGCTACGGATATGAAGTCTTCCCTTGGCTGGAACAGCAACCGAAATCTCCTGAGTGCGAAGTCTACCGACCTTGTTCACTGGTTCGACGAGACAAGCATTGAGATTGCAAACAAGTATCCGCTTATGCAGGGAGCTGACCGCGCATGGGCTCCGCAGGCTATATATGATCCTGAAAAGGATTCGTATATGATATACTTTGCGGCGAGAGTTCCAAACCGCGATAACAGGACGATAATGTATTATGCATACAGCAAGGATATGAAGAAGCTGGACACAGCGCCGCAGCTCCTCTTTGCTCCTGCAAACGGAAACGACGCTATAGATTCTGATATAATTTACCGTAATGGCAAGTACTATATGTACTACAAGAACGAGACAAATAAGCGTATCTATCTTGCTATTGCCGACCACGCAAGCGGTCCGTACAGTGAGATAAAACAGATATCCGAGGGCAGTCTGGGTGTTGAAGGTCCTAATATCTACAACCTCATAGGCAAAGACAAGTGGCTCATGATGTCGGACGCTTACGGTGACGGCTATTACGTGATGCAGGAGACCACTGACCTTGAGAATTTCTCGACCGTCTGCCGCAGCAGCTACAGCTTCAATTTCACTCCGCGCCACGGCTACGTTATCCCTATAAACGGCGACCAGTACACAGCGCTGATAAATGCTTATCCATCGGAGGGACTGACTCCCATAAACACGAGGTTGAAAGCTCCTGTAGTGAATGTAGCTGTAGGCGGAAGTGCGCAGATGCCACAGACTGTTACGGCTCAGTATACAGGCGGCGGAGTTTGTGAAATGAGCGTTGAGTGGAACAGCTCCGATGTGGCGGCAGTCGATATGTCTAAGGCTGGAGTTTATCAGGTCAGAGGAACGATCAAGTCAAGCGCGGAGCTTTACGAAGATCCCTTTATAAAAGAAAGAGCCGATCCATATATCGTGGACGGCGGTGACGGCTACTATTATTTTACGGCTTCATATCCTGCATACGGCAGTGTTGACAAGGGCTATGACCGCATAATTCTTCGCAGGAGCCATACTGTGGGAGGACTTGCCGCGGCTGAGGAAAAGACCATATGGAAGGCTTATTCAAGCGGTATACTCTCAAAGCATATCTGGGCACCAGAAATGCACTATATCGGCGGGAGCTGGTATATGTTCTTTGCGGCAGGAGCAAGCGATAACATCTGGGCTATACGACCATATGTGCTGAAATGCGACAGCGAATCGTTCAAAAACTTTTCGCTGGATATGACGTACTTTGAGAACAACGGCAAACATTACGTGATATGGGCTGAGATTAAGGGCGATTCTTCATTATTTATGGCTGAGATAGACCCTGCAAAGCCGTGGCAGCTCATCTCCAAGCCCATAATGCTCACTAAGCCTGAATATAATTGGGAGCTGGTAAACAACCGCGTAAACGAGGGCGCAGCGGTGCTCAAGACTGACAAGAAGGTTTATGTATTCTTCTCGGCTTCGGGTACAGGCTCGGAGTACTGTGTGGGCAGAATGGAGGCGGATATTAATTCCGACCTTATGGACATAAAGAACTGGAAGAAGCTGAGCAGTCCTGTTCTTTCGACGGCTGATGTAAAGGGCTGTGCAGGCCCCGGACATAACAGCTTCGTGAGAAATGAAAAGGGTGATCTTCTCATAGTATACCACGCGCGTCCTGATTCTCATTCGTCAAAGCAGTGCGGCACGTACAACAAAGACCCGCTTTACGATCCGTGCAGACATACCCGCATAAAGCGAGTTGCATTCGACGGAAACGGCGACCCTGTCATAAATCTGAGCAGTGAAGCTGAACTCAGTCAGGCAAACAAAACGATTACAGCAACTGTGGTCGTTGGGTAAAAAAGCAAGTGACCGAAAGAAGTGCAGGAGCAGGTATGATCGTAAGTTCATCACCGCAATTAATGGTAAGCAAGAAAGTTCTTGACAAAGCCTATTGTTATGGTATAATTGATGAATAAGGCTTAACCTAAGCCTTGAATCTAAGAAAAGGAAGTAATAAGATGATGAACAACAAAGTAAAAAGAGTATTATGTTCCGTATTTGCAGCAGCTTCACTTGCAGTTTGTGCAGTAGCTCCGACAGTTTCGGCGAATGCCGCAGTGAATGATCTGATCGAAGTATCCGCATTCCAGCTCAATCAGGACGACTGTACCTACTATACAGCTAATATCAATACTGTTACAAGAAGCGTACCCGGTACTCAGTATGGCAAGGTATCAACTGTATATAAAGGAGAGAGAGTTACTGTACACGCTGTAAATAACGGCTGGGGCTACATCGGAACTGTTAATAAAAAGCAGAGATGGGTGAAGCTTTCCTCATTTACAAAAAGTGCAAGAACTGCAAGAGTAACGACTGTTTATGGTGTTAATATCAGATCATACCCTGCGGATTCTGCAAAGCCTACAGGTGTTCTGAGCTACGGTACGAACGTAAAGATCTACAGAACGATAGTTGAAGCAGGCGGTCGAACATGGGGAGCAATTGATGCAGCAGAAACAAAGTGGATATGCTGTGTTGCTGCCAACGGCAATAAATATGTTACTTTCACATCATGAGTGAAACATTAATAAAATAAGAAATGGCAGAAGGATATCCTTCTGCCATTTTTATATGCAATTGTTTTGCAGCGGTTATATCAGAGGGTGACGCTTGAAATCGCGGCTTGTCTCGAAGCTGTCGTATTCGGATTTTGATATGGCGATACATTCTTCTGCGAGCCTGTCAGTCTCGGGAGAAGCTTTATATATGAATGGGAACTTTGCTACCTCTCCCGACTGAAAGTTCAGCGTAGGATTGAGCTGTCCGAAAATATAGGCAAATACCTTTGAATTGAGCAGTGCGCATATATAGTTTTTCTTGTTGCCAAGCTCGAAAATACAGCAGCCGCCGTTATCGAAGATATATCCCTCACCGAAGGAACGTATGCTGAATTTGCCGCTTGTCAGGGTAGACCATGTAAGTCCTGCTTTAGTGAAGTACTGATAATTTGCAATAACGGCTGTGGGGATACGGCGCATTTCGGCAGCATCGTCGTACCAGTCGATCAGATAATCGTTAAAGCCGTACCACTTCCTATAGCCGCCGCCTTTATTATACGGGAACCATCGCTTCGTGAGAGTTTCGGCTCTGTCTATGTGATGGCAGCCAAGGTTCATTTTGTGCTTGTCCACCTCGAACCACAGGCGCAGGAATCGGTCGTTGTCCGATGTGGAGTTTCCCTTTCGCGGAGCTGATATGCTTCCGAGAGGAGGATATTTTTCAAACAGTTCGGTAACTCTGCTGCTTAGCCAGTATGCCGCGGGAGCATCGGGTATCCTGCTGAAATGTTCGGAGCAGGCTTCATATACATATCCGCATGAACGGTCGGAAATGGCTGCAAGGAGCTTTTCACGCTGTATTTTCAGACCGCCGCGGAATTCGGTAAGACGGAAGTAAGAGCCGTATTCGTCGGTTTTTCTGTTATGAATGGTAAACGCACATACGGGGACAGTTGCTTCTTCAAAAGCCGAATACTCAAACTGTATGAGTGTTTCCAGAGTTTTTTCATCAAACAGCATACGGCGGAGCTTTTCGTAGCTGTGAATGAACATCCACACATATGGAGTCAGAAAGCCGAGGTATCCGTCGGGGTCTGCAAGTTCGCAGCAGCGGACTATAAAGGCTGAGAACAGGTCAAATCGGCTGTCATAATAATTCTGTTTTATGAAGCTGAGCAGACTTTCGTTCATGCTGCTGCTGCTCATGTAAGGCGGATTCGTCACCACTGCGCTGTATTTTCGTGTGAGCAGGTCATACACCGCGGCGGCTTTGGAGCGGCTGTCTTCAGGCGGTGTAACAGGTCTTATGAGACTGCCGAAGAGAGCGCTTTCACGGAACTGTTCGCCGCAGCTTTGCAGGTCTTCCATGTCATATACCTGAGGAACTGTACCTGAGCGGATAATTTCGGGAGCATACTGAGCAGCCTTCATAAGAATGGCAAAATGAGCCATTCTTCGGGCACGGCTGTCGATGTCGATGCCGAAGATATTGCGTGTCAGGATAAGCTTTGAAGCACTGAGAGCATCATAGCCGCGCGACAGGTAGAGCTTCATGAAAAGATCGAAGGTGTACACAAGAATGTTTCCGCTGCCCATGCATGGGTCAAGGAATGTGATATCCTCAGGAGCGGCGCTGCTTTTGGGAGTGTTCCGCGGAACGTAATATTCAAGGGAAGACGTATCGAAGCCGCATCTTGCGCCGAGGACGCTTCCGAGGGTGTTGTCGGTCATATATCGGACGATCCAGTCGGGAGTGAATATCTGTGTTGCCGCAGGCAGGGTATCAGAGGATACCTTGCTGTTTTTTTTCAGTCCGTCGAAAATGCTGTCTTTTTCTACGCTGTTGCAGTACTGATATAGCTGTCCCACGAGCTGAACATTGTTCTGCCATTCGTTGTCGGGGATATCTGCGAGTATCTTTGATATCTGCGCAGAGGCATCATGGACTCTGCTGTGCATACCGATATACGGAAACAGATCGGGCATCAGTTCTGTGAGCAGAGAGGTATCGGTGTCGGGCAGAAGCTTAGCTGCATACATGAAATGTGCAGCGGCGCTTCTGAAAAAGGCTTCAAAACCGAGAGCTTTAGCGCTGCTGTATCCGAAGTATGAGAAAAGCACGTTTCTGACCGATGCAGCAATTTGTTTCAGCAATGACCTCTCCATGTACACCCTCCTTGTAATATGTTCCTGTAAAAGTTGAAAGTTTATATTAATTATAACATATCTATTTGGAAATAGCAATATGTAAAGATGATATATGTGCTTATTCAAAAAATGAAAATGAATATTTTTTTGGCTGTTTTCCCTGCATTTTTCCGAGTGTATTTATTGGAAACGCTTTTTGCATAATAAAGCCATGTAATAGAAGTCTGCAGTGTCACCACCTGCTTTAAGTTTGTGTTGATAATTAACATAATTAAGTGTTGAGTATTGACAAAAAACGGTTAATATGATATAATTTGTGTGTAATATTTGATGTTTGCTCACACATAAATACCTTTTAGGGGGTGGTATCTATGAAAGCACTTCTGAGATGGATCGGATTCGAGAAACAAAGCAAGTATGTCCGTGATTATTACTATACCGAGAATATGCGCTCAAGCATATATATGTCCATAGTTGTAATAATACTTGAAGTATGGATGATAATACGAATGACAAGAACTATACTGGAGAGAAATGATCTCGACAGATTCATGCATTACTTCGAGAAGTATTATTCCAATTATATAATACTTCTTGCGAACGGCATAATCATGCTTGTTTTCGCAGTGAAATTCATAAGGGGAAAAGCTGCCAGCCGTTTTATCGGAAGTCTGATACAATGGGTATTTGCTATCGTATGCATATGCTTCGGTATAAAAATATCTCTGAATGATTACGAGAAAGGCGAACAGATACTGACATTCCTGACTATGACGCTGTTTTCGCTCGGACTGCTTACATGGAAGCCATATTCAGCATTTTTGATATCATCCGTTTCGTATTTGTATTTCTACTACAGAATGAATGAAATGGTGGCATTCAATACGGGTCAGAAGGGTGTGACCATGGCTACGCATATCAATTTCTTCATTATGTGGATATCGACTATGCTGGTCTGCCTGACAAAGTACAATAATATCCGCATACAGGCGCTGAAGGACGAGAATCTTGTGCAGGTGAATACCTATCTCTCGAAGATATCGGTAGAGGACGATCTGACAGGTATACATAACATGGTATATTTCCGCACAGAAGCCGAAAAGCTTCTGTCTTACGTGACGACTGACAGAGAAAATATAATATTCCTTTTCCTTGACATTGAGAATTTCAAGTCATACAACGAGAAATATGGCTTCCATGAGGGTGATGGACTGCTGATAAAGTTTGCGCATATGGTAGAAGATACGTTCAAGGGATCGCTCGTATCAAGGTATTCCGACGACCATTTTGTTGTACTTACCAGTATAGAAGGTGCAAAGAACAAAGTCGGCGAGCTTTCGGGAGAGGTCAAGAAGCTACAGAAAGAAGTTCATCTCGAGCTGAAATGCGGAGCCTACAAGCCTCAGGGAAACGAATCTGATATAAGCCTTGCCTGTGACCGTGCGCGTTTTGCCTGCAACAGCATAAAAAAGCATTACGACCGTACTATAAGACTGTATGACAAGAAACTTGAAGACAGGTTCCAGCTCAAACAGTACATAGTGAATAATATTGATACAGCTATTGAAAACGGCTATATCAAGGTTTTCTATCAGCCGATCGTAAAAACGTCCGACGGCTGTATATGCGGTCTTGAAGCGCTTGCCCGCTGGCAGGATCCGAACTACGGACTTCTTTCCCCGGGTGTGTTCATCGAGATACTTGAGGAGTACCGCCAGATTTACAAGCTCGACAAGTATATCATAGAAGCGGTTTGCAGGGATTATCGTGATGCCGTGGATAACAAAAAGGCGTTCGCGCCTGCTTCTATCAATTTTTCACGGCTTGATTTCGAGCTTTGTGATATTGTCGGCTTCCTGTGTGAAACAGTTGAGAAATACAACGTCCCGAAGAATTTCATCGACGTTGAGGTCACTGAAAGTGCGCTCACCGATCAGCAGGACTTCCTGCCGAATGCAATCAAGAATCTGCGTGAGTTCGGATTCAAGGTGTGGCTCGATGATTTTGGCAGCGGCTATTCATCATTCAATGTATTGAAGGATTATCATTTTGATGTTCTCAAGATAGATATGAAGTTCCTGTCAGGCTTCAAAAACAACGACAAGACACGCCCAATCCTTGAAAATATCGTCGGGCTTGCAAAACAGCTTTCCATGATATCTCTTACTGAGGGCGTAGAAACAGAAGAGCAGTTTGATTTCCTTGGCTCAATTGGCTGTGAACGTGCTCAGGGATACCTGTTCAGTAAGCCTGTGCCCATTGAATCTCTCAGAGAGAGTATTGCAGCAGGTGAACTGAAAATTGCTGAAGAATTTATTGAAAAATAAATGCAGGGCGCTTTCGGCAACGGGAGCGCCTGTCATTCAGGAAAGGAAAGTATTATGTTCAAAAGGATAACTTCATTTGTGATGTCGGCAGCAGTAATGATATCTGCTTTGCCTATGGTTGCAGCGGTACACGCTGAACAAGAGCTGGTGGACAGCGGTATAAACTACAAGGAAGTCGTTGAGACTATCCCAAACCCGGGAGCAGGCTATACCAAAACTGTGTGGGCACACTGTTCACCCAACAAAACGGAGGTCTATGACCCGAAGGGCAGTATAGTGTTGTTTTTTATCAATATCGGTCAGTTTTCGTCGGGCATAAACGGCAAACAGGACTATGATCTCGACGAGACTTTCTTCAATGCGTGGAAGCAGACGTTTGCAAATTGCCGAAAGAACGGCTGTATGATAGGTGTGCGCTTCAGATACGATGAAACAGGTATTGAAAATCCTGAGCCTGCCACATTTGATAAGGTACTCAGTCATATAAAGCAGATAAAGGAAAGCAAGCTGTTCGAGGAATACAAGGATATCATTGCTTTCGTGGAGAGCGGCTTCGTCGGAAAATGGGGCGAACAGCACGGCGGTAAGTATACCACAGTAGAGTATAAGGCAAGACTTCTTGACGCTATGCTCGATGCAGTGCCCGCGCCTATCCCTGTTACCGTAAGAACTCCCGATACATTTGCAAAATATGCAGGTGTTGACAGAAGTGAACTTGACGACGATAAGTATTACAAGAAGTATGAATACAGCGACGATGAAGTAGTTGAGCCTATACCGTACCTGCCTGATTTTTACCGCGTCGGTATCTATGATGACGGTTATATGGGCAGCGATTCTGACCTCGGCACTTATGCGAACCGTGAGATTGAAACTAACTGGCTCCACATATTTACCGAGAACACCTACTTTGGCGGTGAATTTTCGGGAGAGCTCGAAAGAGCATTTAAATATGACACCTACCTTCCGAAGAACGCTATCCCCGAGATGTACAAGAACCGCCTCAGCTACATAAACAGCAATATCTTTGAGAAATATAAGGAATTCACTTTCGGTAAGGAGTGCGATATCGAAGGTGTTAATAATTCGGCATACTACGGCGAGACCGTCTTCAAGTTCATACGTGATCATATCGGATACCGCTTCGTACTGCGTAAATCCGAGCACAGCGCCAAGGTGGAGCAGGGAGGAGAGCTTGTGACCAATTTCGATGTTGAGAACACAGGCTTTGCAAATCCGGTATTCAGACCAAAGGCTGCGCTTATTCTTGAAAAGGAAGGCAGATTCTACGAAGTTGATATGCCTGTAGATGTACATTCGTGGAAATCGGGAGAAGTTGCAAAGAATAATATAAACTGGCATCTTCCTGACGGCATCGGAACAGGAAAGTGGAATATCTACATGAGGCTGTCGGCGGTCGATGACAGGTACTATTCCTCTGAATACAATAAAGACCTTGTTCTGCCGAAATACGGTATAAGATTTGCCAATGAAGGTGTTTGGAACGAGAAATTCGGAGCTAATTATCTCGGTACCTTTGAGGTGACCGGATCTGAGAAACATAGTGTGAATAATCAGCTTTATTCTGTAGGCGGCGGTCTGACAGCGGAAAGGAACTCATTGACGATGACATTTGATGATCTTCCGCAGGTTGACGGTAAAAAGACAGATTCGAGGGAATGGCAGGAGAAAGATCTTCTCACTGCAAAGGACGGAAATTCCATATCTGTACGAGCTGACAGCAATAACCTGTACGTAATGGCAGAGATGCCCGATAACGCAAAAGCTCCTGTATACAATCTTGAGATATCCAATAAGGGTGAGCGCTATTGGCTGTACTATGAGTCAGGCGGCTTCATATACTTCAATCATGACTCGTATGCGGGCTGTGAGTGCAAATGGAATGGCAAGGTCGTAGAGTTCAAGGTACCGTTTGAAGTGATGGATCTCAAAGCAGGCGAAGAAGTCAGCTCGCTGAAGGTATTCCTTCAGGACAGCGGTAACAGCTGGAATGATATCGGCGACCTCACAGCAAAAAATGTGAAGATACCATCAGATTTCATGGTATATACATCTGAAAACGAGCTCTACATGAAAAAGGGTGATTCTGAGGTATTGTATGTAAAGTGTTCACTGCCTGACATAAAGTATCAGTGGTATCATGACGGTGAAGCAATAAAGGGTGCATCAAATGCTGTATATACAGTAAAGTCCGAGGACGACAAGGCGTTCGGCAGCTATTCTGTAAAGATAACAACTGCTGAGGGAACTGAAAAGACAGTTACTATAGCCAATATCATGGAGGCAGATAAAGAGCTTCCCGTGTTCTCGGAAATACGCGGCGATGCAAACTGCGACGGCGGAGTTGATATGTCCGACGTAGTGCTCATTATGCAGTCGCTTGCCAATCCTGACAAGTACGGTGCAAACGGAACTGAAAAGACCCATATTACCGTACAGGGACAGCTCAACGGCGATGTTGAGGGCAAAAACAACGGCATCACAGGCAGCGATGCGCTTCGTATACAGGAGTATCTGCTCCATAAGATTGAAACACTTGAAATAGCATGACAAAAAGCCCGAAGGCAGTATTTATACCTGCTTTCGGGCGATATTTTTTGTGTTATATACTTGCTTTTTCGATCTCTACGGTTTTTCTGTGCCAGTCATTTGTAGCCATATGGTATGCTTCATCAAAAAGCTGGTCAGCTTGCTTTTTTTCTCCCATTTTGCGCAGACAGCGAGCTTTGTCAAAAGTGATGCCGAACTTCATCTGCTCATCGTTTTCGTATTTTTCGAGAAGCTTCAGGGCATTGGCATACTGACCGTGTATCATCAGCGATTCAAAATACGCTGTATCCACGAGAAATTCTGACATTTCGTTTATATCACGGTAGCTGGAGAAGTAAGTCTCGCCCTTTTTTATCCATTGTTCGGTCATTTTAACGCTGCCGCAGGCGGAATAGAGCTGCACCCACAATACATGGAGCATGACTATATTATGCTTGGCAGCAGTATTATTCGGGTCGCGGGCTTGGAGCTTCATTGCCTCGTAATCTGCAAGACCGAGTTTTTCGGCGGCTTTATCGTACTGATGCAGAGAGAGGTAAGCCTCGCCGAGAAACATGGCATACTGATTTATGTAGGTGGTATTTTTAGGCTTATCGTTCAGGCACAGCCTTAGCTGTTCTTCCATATTTGCGATAATTTTTTCGGAGTACCCGTCCTCGGCGATATTAATGATTATCTTACGGAATGTACCGTATTGACGGTTAAGCCGCGGAGCAAGCACCATATGTCCGAAAAGATTTACGATAACGGAAGAAAGCGCGGCAAAAAATATTCGGAACGAGACTGTACCGCCTATTTTCTGCCCTGTAATTAATGGATAGGTCAGGTCGATAAGGGTTATGATAAAGAAAATTATCATGAACACGAATGCCCACCACATGAATACCGAAAGAAAAGCAAGGATAAGAGCCCGCTTTTTTGCTGAAAGATTTTTCATAATATCATCTGCTTCTGTATGAAGCCCTTTCTGAAAAATGTGTTTTTACAGCAAAGCTGCAAGGGAAAAAGACGTATAACTGCAAAGGCTCCGATGTTTTCGGAGCCCTGTGCAGTCTGAAAGGAAATAAGAAAGTGTATTACTTAGTTAAAAGCAATTTCCTCATGAACACGAGGTCGAAAACGTCAGCAACGCCGTCACCGTTGCAGTCACAGGAGTATTCAGGTTTTATCTTTCCGAGGAGTGAAGCCTGACAGTATACGAGGTCTGCAACATTAACTTGTTCGTCGTGATTGAGGTCTCCCACAAGAACAACAGGCGGAAGAGCAGTGACAGAAGTAACAGTTGATGAAGTTACGTATGTAGTGGTAGTGCTCGTGATCGGAGCAGTAGTGTTGGTTCGTGAGGTAGTTGTGGAAGTGGTCGTAGATGTTGAGGTAGTAGTTGTTTTGCTTGTAGTTGTAGTCGTAGTAGTGGCAGAAGTAGACGTGGTTATCTGCGCAGGAGTATAAACATAATTTTTTGCAGATAATTCGGGATATACAAATTGAGTTATTTTATAATCAGTCTCGGGCGTGTGATTTTTGTTGAAGCTTGCAGAGCCCTTGAGGAAGTAATCGTATTTAACTTCTCTGCCGTTCTTTCCGTCGGTATCGTCCCACGTAACGTCCATGGCGTACCATATGCCGTCCTCCATCTGGACGTAGTTCCACATATGGCCTGAATTGTCTTCAACTTTCAGGTTGCCGAAAACGCATACACACGGGATATCGAGCCTGTCGCAGATGAGCTTGAAAGCTTCGGCATAACCTTCACATACAACTCCCGGTTCAACGAGAGCGCCGAGAGCGGAGCTGCTGAACTTTGCTTCGGTGTCGTAATATGTAAAGTGCGCGATATAATCGTGGATATTTTTTAACTGCTCATATCTTGTAGCGCCGTCAACAGGAACTTTTTCGAGAGCCTCATCAAGGAGTTTACCGTAATTGACAGCATCTTCGAGCGAAGAAAAACCTTCGATGAGAGCGGGGGATATGGTTATTGATCTAATCTTGATAACTATATTGCTTGAAAATGGCACAAATGACGAGGTCGTGTCCAAACCAAGACCCACGCCCATTTGCGACGGATTGATCCAGTAAAGCTCAGGACAGTCAAAAAGAGCGGCATCTATACCGGGTTTGCAGTTGCTGAAAAGAGCTTGCTGGTAGATCTCCTGATCCTCTTCGGTGTACTTGTTAGTACCCGGAACAGATGAAAGCTGTATTGTGACCGTTTTAGGAAGTTTAACGGTTATAGGCTGGTCAGTCGGTGTAGTAAGTTTGCGGAATGCATTATATACCGCAAGATTGTTCGCGTCGAGATAATCGCCGTAATTATAAGAACCGTCTTTGTAGTTAGATGCAATAGTTGGAGATTCAGGAAGAGTGAGATCATTGAAATTTATGTCTCCCAGGTAAAGCTCTTCTTCGGAAGGATCCCAGTCGACAGCAGAAAAGTTGTCCCCTGCAAAGGCAGTATTTAAAGAGCACAATGTGAGGAGAGCCGCAGATGTCAGGACAGAGATAGTCGATGAGATTAATTTTTTCATAAAGATACCTCCTGTAAGAAGCAATTAATTCCCATCCCCCAAGATTATTTCTATATACATATATTATATACAAATTCTACATAAAAGTCAATGGGGTTCAGCCGAGTTTCATCTAAAATACACATTCAAAAAATGAACAAAAACGTTATTCCAAATGGGAATATCGCTATATATCGGCGAATAGTGCTGAAAACACCAAAAAAAAAAGTTTTCCTGCATTATAATTTGTTATATTGTCTCTTGAAAATGTCTTAGTGCTGTGATATACTGTTATTTGGAGATTTTGTGCATTTTGCGCACTTTATACTATACGAAAGGTGAGATCCCTATAATGAATTTATCCCAGATGACGAAAGACCAGCTTGTGTCGTTCAAGAGCGAAAATGAAAAGCTCTACAATGACTTCAAGGGACAGGGGCTATGTCTTAATATGGCAAGAGGCAACCCGTGCAAGGAGCAGCTCGAACTGAGCGTTGATATGCTCAGAGTTTTCGATGACGGAGACTTTATGAGCGAGAGCGGAAATGATGTCCGCAACTACGGTCTGCTCGACGGTATCCCAGAGGCTAAGAAGTTCTTTGCCCCGATGCTTGGTGTTAGCGTTGATGAGATTATTATTTTTGGCAATTCCAGTCTTAATGCAATGTTCTTTGCAGTACAGTGTGCTTTCAACAAGGGCATACTTGGCAGTAAGCCATGGTCTGAATGCGGAAAGATCAAGTTCCTTTGTCCTGTTCCGGGATATGACAGGCATTTTAAGGTAACTGAGTTCTTCGGCGTTGAGATGATAAATATTCCTATGACTCCAACAGGTCCTGATATGGACATGGTAGAGGAGCTTGTACAGAATGATGAATCCGTAAAGGGTATGTGGTGTGTGCCGCAGTATTCAAATCCTGACGGTATATGCTACAGTGATGAGACAGTAAAGCGTCTGGCTTCACTCAAGCCTGCTGCTAAGGATTTCCGTATCTTCTGGGACAATGCTTATTGTATACATCACCTTACCGATACTCCTGAGTATGTTCTCAATATCCTTGACGAAGCAAAGAAGGCTGGCAATGAGGATATCGTTTATCTTTTTGCTTCGACCTCAAAGGTAACATTCCCGGGTGCAGGTGTAGCTGTAATGGGCGGAAGCAAGAGAAATATCGACGAGCTCAAGAAGTATCTCGGTATCAGTATAATCAGCTATGATAAGATGAATCAGCTTCGTCATGTAAAGTTCTTCGGCACATTTGAAAATATGGTAGAGCATATGAAGAAGCATAAGGCTATAATCGCACCTAAGTTCAACCTTGTCTGTGACGTTCTTGAAAAGGAGATAGCGCCTCTCGGCATAGGTCAGTGGACAACACCGCAGGGCGGCTACTTCATATCATTCAATGCGCTGTCAGGCTGTGCAAAGAGAATTGTTCAGCTTTGTGCCGAGGCAGGCGTAACGCTTACAGGAGCCGGAGCTACCTTCCCGTATGGAGTTGATCCAGAAGATAAGAATATCAGGATCGCGCCGACATATCCGCCAATAGAGGATCTCGCAAAAGCAATGGAGCTGTTTGTTATCTGTGTAAAGATAGCAGCTGCTGAAAAGCTTCTTGCTGAATAAAAAAATCAACCTCCCAAGCATATGCTTTGGGAGGTTTTGGTTTATATTCATTTACAGAACTCTTTTTTCAGTATAGCGTAAACATAGAAATCGTTGTAAATCGACTTATCTTCTTTGCGAGGATAAAGCTCCTTATACTCGGCTTCTCTGCGCATTCCAAGCCTTTCTGCTAACAATCTTGACTTGTCATTTCTTGTGTCGATAGTAGCGAATATGCGGCGCACACCGAGATTATTAAAGGCATAAGCTATCATTCCGCGTAAGCTTTCTGTAGCAAATCCATGTCCCTGATAAGAGCGGTTGAAAGTATATCCTAATTCATAGCTTCCACATTCTCTTGGTGAAAAGTATATTTTACCTATGACCTTGTCGTTATGCACAACAGCAAAGAATTCATCGCTGCTTGAAAAATTTATTGCTTCCTGAACACAGGCTTCCCTTGTAAATGTCTCATATGGTTCAAAATATGTTACTTCTTTATCTGTGAGTATATCAGCAAGATCGCTGTGATCCTCGGGAGTGAATTTTCTTACTGTAAGTCTTTCGGTAGAAAAGAACTCGGACATTTTCAGCACCTCTTAATATTTTTAATATTAATCATTATACAGTATTGCTTTAGGTATGTCAATAGAAAAGCCATAGTATCTCTTTTGTAGTGCAGAAATACTATGGCTTTGTTTTTATTTAGCGAAAACTTCGCTTTCGATAATTTTCATGTTTGCATCACGGTCGACCTGAAGAACGCTTCCGACATCGACATCATCTCCGTAGTAAGTACCCTCAGCAGGTATCTGTATCTGCTTGATATTATATCTTGCAGCGAACGGCAGTCTGAGTGAAAGCAGGTAAGCTCTCATAGTAGTCATATTAGTCGAAATATCAGGGATAACGTCAGATGCGAGGTTCTTGAAGATAGACGGTTTGAATGATTTGAGCTTTGCGATGATAAGAGAAAGTACTCGGCGCTGACGCTCAGTACGCTCGAAATCGCTGTTTCCGACGTGTCTTATTCGGGAGTAGGCAAGAGCCTGCTTGCCGTTAAGGTGGAGCTTTCCGCCACTGTTAAGAAGATCTGCCATTCTGTCGTCGCCCATGAGTCCGTTGAGTTCAGCCATGAGGATAACGTTGATCTCTTCGGCTTCTTCGTTGGAGACTTCAATATCGACACCGCCTACCGAGTCAACAACTGAAACAAATGAAGCGAAATCAATAGTTACATAATCGTCTATACGTACATCGAAGTTGTTTTCGATAGTCTGTATCAGCAGCTCGGGACCGCCGTAAGAGTAGGCAGCATTGAGCTTATCCCAGCCGTTATCAGGGATATCCACGTAGCAGTCACGCATAAATGAAGTCATGATGATCTCGTTGGTCTTGCTGTTGAGAGAAACAAGTATCATAGAGTCGGAACGACCGCGGTCGTCTTTGGTCCTTCCGTCAGTACCGATAACGAGGAAGCTGCGGACGTGTTCATGACCTGCCGAGGAAGCATAGTGAGTGAGATTGCTGGTATCCTCGTAATTCATTTTGCGGATAAGGCTTATTGATGTGCAGGAATAAATTCCGAATATCAGCAGGAAAAGAATAAGGAATATCCTTAATATTCTCCAGATTATCTTTCCAACGAGAGACTTGTGTTTGCGCTTCTTTTTCTTTGGAGTTTTATGCTGCGGTGGAATGTACTGCTGTCTCGGTGCAGGCTGCTGCGGAGGAGCAGATGGCGCAGACGGAGGCGGCGGAGGTGGATTATAGCCGCCGTTGTAATTCTGAGGAGCCTGATAATTATAATCATAGTAGCGCTGTTCGTTATAGTTGTATTGCTGCTGCGGAGGAGCAGACTGAGGAAACTGCGGCGGCTGTCCCGACTGAGGAAAATGCGGTGGAGTCTGCTGATATGACTGACCGCCATTGTTCTGACTGTTAGGGCGGTTGATATTTTTCCTCAGAGGAGGAAGTTCGCGTTTGGGTTCAGAAGAAGGGAAGCTATCAAGTCCGTTCGGAAGGAGCATTGTATCTTCATCATCTGTATTCCTGATATTGTCAGGCTCGTTGCCGTTGAATCTGTTAGGCATAATGAGCCTCCTTTCTATGCTTTAAGAAACCTGCATTCTTAAAAATGCAGGTTCTTGTTTTATCATGTTTTTTTAATGCTTACAGCGAGGTAAGTTATTGCAGCCCACGCCACATTGTACACGACGAGAGCGGTCGCTGACATATAGATGTAGTTGGATTGGAAGGCTTTTGAAAGTATGAGCATCATACAAAGCACGAAGCCGAGAAGTATGGAAGCTGTTTGCAGTATCAGTCCTATGATAGCAGAAGCATGAACTACCTTTGTACCGATGAGAAGCTCGGCGAGGGAAGAAAACTTTCCTGTAGTAGCCATAGAGGAGCTGAGACGAACCGCTTTTTTGGTTTCCTCGTAGAAGTCTTCGTGAAGCTTTTTAGGAAGGATCCTTGCTGTTTCCTCGGGTATACCAAAGAGTTTATTGAGCTTTTTGAGGGTGATGCAAGGGTCGATGCTCTTGATGAAAAGGCATATTTTATGCTTGGTGAGCTTTTTCGACCAGCGCTTTACGTACCTGTCTGCAACGATATCAACGACGAACATAGCAGCAAGGTTGCCTGATATTGAGAGATAAAGAGCGTCCTTATCTCCGTCAACGAATTCAGCTTCCTGAGTTTTTGTGGGAACGCCCTCGATGTTGTGGCTTGTCATGAGCTCACGGTTGCCGAAAAGGACACGTTTGTTGTTTATCCAGCCGCACATACCCATACCTTCCTCATAGGAATAGTTTTCGATAGGGTAGAGCGCACCGTTTCTGCCTGCGATAACGTCGGTGAAAAGCTGAGACATTATGCTTCCTGCCGTAGCAGTAAGGCTTGCGGCTTCAAGAAGCGCCTCATCGAGCTTGGTATTTGAGAATACCTTTATTCCGTCAAGTCTGACAGTTCCCTCGGGGAAAAGAGTACTTGCATCAATGAGTATCGAGTTAGTGTCGTAGAAGTCGTCAACGCTCTGATATCCCAGCATGATGCCTTTATTTCTGATAGCGCTGTTTGAAACGTTCTCAAGGGGGATATTCACTACAAAAGGCATAGCGATGCATGAAGTTGCGCATATGAGCATACTGAAAATAGAGAATCCGAAAGCTGCGGAATCGAGATTCAGGAAGCTTCCCTTGCAGAAGAACGTCAGGAAGAATGCAACAGCTACAGAAGCCAGAAAGCACAGCGGAGTAGCCTTGCGGCAGTACTCATCGGTCATATCCGAGGAGTATGTATAGCGCAGGAAGTCTGTAAGGAAGTCGGTCCTGCGCATGGAAACGAGGATAGGGAAGTCGCCGAGAGTACCTCTTGTGATACGTTCTGCGCGGTCCTCATCGGTAACATAGGTAACACCGTGACGGTCAAAATTCTTTGACACGAACTTGAAATTTCGGGCAGCTCGTCTTATGATAAGCAGTTTGCCTATTGAATTGATGAACAGTGCGAGGATACCGACCGGCATATAAATATGGATATTTTCCGAGCTTACCAGATCGGGACTGAGAAAGGCAGGGATAATAGCGATGAGGCACGAAAGAGCCGTGACCGCAGTCATAGAATCGCTGTCCGCCTTGAAGCTCAGGAGCTTACGTATGCCCTTTGTGATAACAGCCATTGAAGAAAGAATGGAAACTGTACCCAGTATAAGGTGTACCGTAAGGTAGGTCTTGATATGTGCCATACTCAGGATATCCAGCACAGGCAGCTGGAACTGGTTGGTGATCGTTATGAAAAGGCTGAGGAAAGCGGTCATAGCCAGAATAACAACTCTGACAGATATGGTGCTTTTCAGCTCATATATATCTCTTCCAACGTCCTCAACATCGCCGTAGTAGTTGAAATCGACGATACGCTTGGTGCGTTTGGACTTCGAGTGGACTGACATATATTCGTCAGCCTCCTGAGTGATATGCACATCGAGCTGACGTGCATCCACAGGAGCTTTCTCGCTGAGGTTGATACTTGTCAGTTCGGCTCGCGGAGCAGGCTCTACAGGCTTTGCAGCCTCGACAGCGGCAGGGGAAGGAACGATATCGGTTATCTGCTTTTTGCCCTCGGGACTTTCAGCTTCTGATATTATCTGTATCCTGCTGCGTTTTTTCTTTTTGAATTCAGGGGGAGTATACATATACTCGCCCTCGGGAGTCTCACGGGTGTAGGTATAATCATTGTCCTTTTTGCCGCGGTGCTTTTTCTTTCGCTTTTTGCTCTCGATCTCCTTAGCTCTTGTAGAATCGCTCATTCGGCGTATTTTCGGAGCTTCATCGGGAGTCATCTGCACAGGTGTCACGATACCCTGCGGCTGTACCTTTCTCTGCGGATTGGTGCGTATCTCACTCATTGCGTCTGAGCTTACAACAGCGATCTTGTGTCTTGAAAGGTCAGCTGGCTTTACATCGTCAGCAGGGGAATCGTTTCGGAGCGCATTGTCGAAAAGCGCGGATTTTTCATGAGAGACAGGAGGTCTCGATTTGGCTTTTTCAATGAGATCGGGAGACTCTATAGTGGAATTGATTATTTTCTGGGCATCAACTCTGCCCACTCTAGTCTTAGGCTCTTGGCTGTCAGGAGAATATTCGTTCAGAATAGCCTCCAGTGATGGTTTTTGTTCCGACATACTGATCTCCTTTATAAGGAGCTTCTGCGCTGGCGCAGTACCTCATACATAAAGATACCTGCTGCCACGGAAGCGTTTAGTGAGTTTATTTTTCCGAGCATCGGGAGTTTTATCATAAAGTCGCATTTTTTCTGGATAAGCTTGCTTATGCCGAAGCCCTCTGAGCCGATAACGAGAGCGATCCCGCCTGTAAGATCGGTATCGCAGTAGTCCGAACCCGAAGCGTCGGTACCGTATACCCATACGCCGTTTTCCTTGAGGGTGTCGATGCAGGCAGCGAGGTTGGATACTCTTGCCACAGGGACATAGCTTGCCGCACCTGCCGAGGTCTTGAAGACAGTGGCATTAAGGGAAGCGCTCCTGCGTTTTGGAATTATAACGCCGTCAGCACCCGAGGTCTCGGCAGTACGAATGATAGCGCCGAGGTTATGTGGGTCTTCTATCTCATCGCAGATGATAATAAAAGGCTTTGTACCTTTATTCTGTGAAACTGCGAGGATATCCTCAACAGATACATATTCTCCGCAGGCACCTTCAGCGACAACACCCTGATGGGAAGCACCGCCTGACATACGTGAAAGTTTTTTATCGTCGGCATCTTTTACAACTATGCCGTTTTCTTTTGCAAGTCTGCGGATAACGCTGAGACTTCCGCCGTTTCCGTCAATATAAACAGTATCTATGTTAGCGCCTGATTTAATTGCTTCGATAACGGGGTTGCGTCCGCAGATGATATTCTCTGATTTTTCGTTTATATATTTTTCTTTTTCCATATCTTACATCGGGCGCGAAATGCCCATGCTCCTTTTGTTCTGTTTAAAATCTTTACTGATAAAATGAAAAGGTTATTTCCATTATACCATTACCGTTGTGAAATTACAAGTACTTTTTGTATATAGGGCTGTAAATAAAGGATATTCCATTATTTGCCGATGTTGATCACTGACAGCTCAGGACGGTTGAATATACGCGGTATGAATATCATGCGCAGCGGCTTTGCAAGACCGCGGCTGATAATATGGACTGTATCGTCATACTCATACATACCTGTGGTATATTTGGGGAAAATCCCCTGATCGGGGGCATAAAGACCCTGATCGAGGAGCTTTGGTATCCTCCACTGACCGCCGTGGGCATGACCCGAAAGGATAAGATCAAAGCTGTTTTCAGCCTTGATGTCCTTGCCGAGGTAGCTGTCTATTTGTTCAGGCTGGTGAGCGACGAGGATATTGTAATAATCGTCATCGAGGGTCTTAAAGCACTCGTTTAGCTGAGTATCATGCTTTCCCCATGCGATGGAATCGAGGGCTCCGTACACGCGGATATCCTGATCCTTTACAGTAAACTGCTCGTATCCGCCGAGAACGATCGGACATATCTCGCCAACCTTATCGTAGAATTCCTCTTTGTCATCGCGCATTTCCTCGTGATTTCCCGGGGTATAGCAGCATGGATAGGTCAGGCTGAGCTCCGACATAAGCTTCAGAGCGTATTTTGTGCCGCCCCACGCATCGAGGACATCACCGCCGAAGATGACAAGGTCGGGAGCTTCCTCGTTGACTGCTTTTATTATCCCTGACTGGTCTGTACCGCCAAAGAAGCAGTTATGGAGATCTGAGATGAAGACTATCTTTGCACCTTTGCCGAGTTTATCGGATCTTACCGAATAATAGACAGTTTTCATGAGAAAGCCCCATGTTGTCAGGGCAATTAAAATGAGGAGTACAGCAGCTGCGATCAGTCTATTCCGAGCTTTTTTAGACATTATTTGCCTCTTTCCTGTATGATATTTATCATTTCGCCGACATTTTTCATACCTGAGACCTCGCGCATTTTGAAACGCATACCGAATTCACTTTCTACAGCGCCGATGAGGTTGATATGTTCGATGCTGTCCCAGTCCTCGATATCGGCAGATGTGGTATCGGGAGTCACAGAGATCGACGGGTCGCCGAAAACGTCGCGGAAGACTTCGTTAAGTCTTGGGATAATTTCATTGATGTTCATATTATTTCTCCTTATCTTTTACATTTATGACTTTATTTTTCTTTTTATAACTGTCGATGTTCATATGCCATACAGAGTCGCCGTTTTCGGATCTGTTGTCAAGCTCAAAGCCGAACGATCCGTAAAGCTCGGCTACCATGCTGTTTTTGGCAGTTTTATAGTAGTAACCGTTGATGCGGTCGATGCCGCGGAGTCTGGCAAGTCTTACAAGCTCATCGAGCATGGCGAGTTCCATATCGCGCTTGAGTACACGGCAGCTCATGAGCCACAGCTCTATATCGAGCTGAGAACCGTTTATTCTGCCAATGACTACGGAAACTATACCGTTATCTCCGAATTTATCGCTCAGCTGACCGCAAAGGCAGATATGACCGCTGTCTGAACTGAGGTCGCGTATCTCATTTTCGGTATATCGGCGTGTAGTAAGGTTGAACTGGTTGCTCTTGTTTGTGAGCTGAGTGATACGCTGTATATATACAGGTTCAAAGCCGCAGATGACCGCGTTCATTTCGAGGCTTATGAGGTATTCCTCATAACTTGCGAAGCTTTTTTGCAGGGCAGTTCTCTGAGCGTTTGCGGCGTACATTTCCGAGCGTCTTATATCATCGGCAGAAACAGCTGTCACTTCAAAATAACCGCCGCGGGACAGCTTGTACATAGCCTCATGGACATCAGAGAAGCTGATAGTTTTCACCATAGGGAGCTGTCCTTCGATGATAGCACATTCTGCGGGATTGTCGTCGATGAATACGAAGCTGTCGGCACCGAGACTGAGCTCATTGGCAGAATCAGCGATATTCTGATCCTTAGGGAGCCAGTTTGCCTTTATGGAAACGAAATCCTGCGGTTTCAGAACACCGAAAGGGTGTTCAAGACCGAGAAGCGCATTCTCTTTGTCGTTTTTGGAGCATACAGCAAGGAGAACACCGAAGTTTTTGTAGCCTTTTATGAAGCTCTGGAACTCGGCGAAGGACTGACCGACGGGAGTTTCTTGACCTATCTCGATGCCTTCCTGACCGTCGTCGCCGATAACGCCGCCCCAGAGAGTATTGTCCAGATCAAGATCAATGACCTTGTGGTTCTTTCCGTAAACGGATTTGATGATACAGGCGATGCTGTAGGCAAGGTCGGGGATAACGGAGGTGCTCATAGCATACTTATATAGATACCATGCTTCGGGATCGTGCCATTTTTCAAGACCGCATACTGCCGAAAGGTAGTTTATGTCATTGATATAGAAACTGCTGCGGCTGCGGGCGTAATCGGACAGCATAACGTTCATTCTGTTTATAAAGGCAGCGTGACCCGCTGTTCCCCAGCCGTCATAGCTGCCTGTGCGTCTGCATAGCGGCAGCTCAAAATTATTCTGTATTATTGGGCAGGAGAAACGCTGAGAAAGGCTCTCCCAGACCTGTTTGAATACCGAAAACTGTTCATTGAGCCGTGTTTCAGCCTGCTGCGGTATTTCGGCAGGATCATCGGGGAGCATAGTGAGATTGCGTGAGGTCGTGTGTATATAGATGATATCAGGCGAGAAGCTGTCGAGCTCCTTGCTGCCGAATAAAGCGTCCTCGAAGAATTTGTTGTATTCCGACTGATAGAACACAGGTTCTATGCCGAAGTTAAGGAGAAAAAGCTCAAGAGCTGCGACAACATGGCTCGTAGTTGAGCCGCCGAGGACAGCGATTTTCTTTTTCAGCCTTGCAGTTCCGTCAGAAAGCATTTTTTTTCGTAGGGCGAGTTTTTTTCTCATTATCTCGTTCCCGTCGAAGGGAAAATCAAGCTCTTTCATACTGTCACCTTACCTTATCAGATTATTGTAGATGCTTGTACGGTTTCCGCCCACAGCGGAGAACGAACACATTGTGAACAGCAGGTCTGTAGCACCGACCCTGTTTATGAAGTCGATGGCGTTGAGCTCGAAATACCTTATATCGCAGAGGTAGATGTTCTCGAAGGAGCTTGTGAGCACAGGCAAAAGAGCGTTGCCGTAGCTGTCCTTGAAAATGACAAGGGTGCGTCCGTTCCTGCATTCTGTATTCACATGGACGATCCTCTCATCTGAGCCGAATATCATGTAATAACCCGAATTTGCCATAGGAGCTGGATCAAGGAGAAGATCGGCAGCTACAGGATTATTGAATGCTATGTCATACTGTGTGACCTGGATATTGGTCTTAGGTCTGTAGAAGATGAAATCTTCGGGATTATTCAGCAGTGTATTGCTCTGAGTGTACATATAAAGAGTTCCCACGTATCCCGGCAGAGTGACCTTCTCATAGTCCGAGAGCTTTGCGAATGGGACACCTGCGGTATCTGCAAACTTTTCCGCAGCATAATAAGCGCCGAGAGGTTGCCAGTGGTGATCTGTACGTGAATAGATAGGTTCGTCCCTGTGAGCTTCAAGAGCGGAATAAGCATCAACGGGAGTAACATTCTGCAAAGCAGCAGCGATCCTGTCGAAGTCTTCTTTTTCGCTCTGAACAAGGTCTTTATACTTCTCGGTTATGTAGAACGAGCATTGAGTCGGCAGCACCATTGAGTAGACGTTGACGTTGGGAAGCTTCTCCTTATAGGCGTTCAAATAGGAAGCGTACTCCTGTTCGGTGCCCCATGCGCCGCCGTAAAGTGGGATCCCACGCTTATTCACGATAAGGATATTGTTTGTGAGCTCACCCTCAGCCTGTGCTTCGGTGGGCGGATCAGCAGTTGTCGGCTCAGCAGTCGTAGTTACGCTTGTCCTTGCATTGGTTACAGCAGTTGTAGCAGATGTTGTGGTAACTGTGGTAGTTGACGGCTTTTCAAAGCCACTGCCGTAGAGCTCGGCACCGTCTTCGTCATCGCCGTATTTTCTGCCTTTAAGGGGCATAAGGGTATTTGCGATGAATTGCTTGATATCTGAGCGTTTGTGGACAGTGTCGTCAAAATAGTCGGCAATGCCTTCCGTGAACTTTCCGCTTGCGTAGTTTTTAGCTGAAAATTTCGGGAACGCCGTGAGCATACGGTTTTCGTCATCGGCTCTTGTTTCGTGGGGGAGACAGGTTATATATGCGAAGCCTCCTGCCAGAACAGCTCCTACCATGAGGATATTTGCGAGTGCGATGACATTAAGAGCTTTTCGTCTGTGCTGTTTTTTAGTTTTTTTGTTTTTTATCGGAACGTCTATGACAGTTCCTGTACGGTCTGAAGCCTCGATAAATATTACAGGCTCGGAATTTGATGCATTTAAATTGTTTTTCTCGGATATATTTTTATCTGTTTCCGATGATTTTTTTGTTTTGTTATCACTCATTTTTTGCCTCTAAAGATCAGAATCTGAAGTAAAGGAAGGGGTTAGTGGTAGCATCGACCAACATGATGCTTGTTATGACGAGCAGGAATGCCGAAGCAACGGCAGCAGCTGATGAAGTAACAGCTTTTGTGATAAAATGCCTGTCCGTATTCTTTCTGATAAAGCTTATGATAGGGAAGCAGCAAATCACAGCAGCTGCCAGCAGGTAAATATTGTTTATGAAGGAGATCTTGTCCTGCATAGCGATGAAGCCGTTTTTGCCGAAGCCGAAGGCAGTTCGGAAGAATGTGCCAAGCTTGCCAAGGTCCTCGAAATAGAATATCGCAAAGCCTATGATTATCACGAATTTGCTGTAGATATGTCGCAGTACAACAGGTATCTTCTTCATATTTTTCTTGCCGATCTTCATTTCGGCGAAAACGAAGAGACCGTAGTATATGCCCCAGAGAATGAAGTTCCAGTTAGCGCCGTGCCAGATTCCCGTGCAGAGCCATACGAGGAAAAGTCCGCCGTATTTTCTGCGCTTTCCGAAGATAGGCACATAGAGGACATAATCGCGGAAAAAAGTGCTCAGCGAGATATGCCAGCGCTGCCAGAATTCGGTAATATCCTTGCACATGAAGGGGTGTTTGAAGTTTTCGTCAAAGTGAAATCCAAACACCCGTCCGAGACCGATAGCGATATCGGAGTATCCGGAAAAGTCAAAGTATATCTGTAAGCCGTAAGCTATAGCACCGTACCATGCTCCGAGAACAGTAGATCCGCCGATATTTCCAAGAGCAGAGTCTACTATTATGCTCAGCTGATTAGCCAGCAGGACTTTTTTTGCAAGTCCGAGAGCAACGCGGTTAAGACCGCAGGATATGTCGCGCAGACTGATAGTACGCGAATTGATCTCTTTTTCGATGGTGCTGTAACGTACAATAGGACCTGCGACGAGCTGTGGAAAAAGCGTAAGGAAGAGCAGAAAATTCTTGAAGCTTTTCTGCGGTCTGACCTTTTCCCAGTGGCAGTCGATGATATATGAGATCGTCTGGAAGGTATAAAAGCTTATACCAATAGGGAGTTTGATATCGGGGACCGGTATCGAAGACGAAAAAAAGGTGTTGATATTTTCCGCAATAAAACCGCTGTACTTGAATACACCGAGCATGAGAAGATCATATATGACAGCAGCAGAAGTTGCTATCGTATCTCCGAGCCTGCCCTGATACTTTCCGATGATAAGCCCCGCTAAGTAGTTTACCGCAGCAGTTGCCAGCATCAGGAAAATATATACAGGTTCCCCCCATGCATAGAATAAAAGTGAAAAAATAATCAACACCGTATTTTTTTGTTTGACTCCTCTTGCAGCCGCGTAACATACGAGGCATACAGGAAGAAATATATATATAAAGAATAATCTTGAAAAAACCATTGTTCTACCGCCTTGTTGCAAATGTGAATATATCTATCTGTAGTACCGCATAAAAGCAGGCGGAAAGCTGAAAATAAGATCATGGAAATGTTGAAAAAAGCAGCATTCGGTATCGAATACCGCAAGAATAATTATACAACAAAAAGTGTCAAAATGCAATAGTAAAAGACACTGATTTTCATTTTTTGCGGTGAATATTCCAAAATCGTATCAAGGTACAAAAAAGCTTATTTTTTATGCGGCGTTTTTGACAGATAAAAAAACACCTTTCCCGTTACAGGAAAGGTGGAAAGTGGTCAGACATATCTCAACTCAGCTATTGTTTCCCATACTTTGGTACATTCCGTGAAATCGGCATTCCATTTTTCGACATTAAATTCTATCTCTGCGCAGAAATCCAGCCATATGATTCTTGCTTTGTCGCCGAAATAATAAATGGTGTTATTGTTTTTGGGGGTATAGTCGCAGCTGAATTTATCTTTGCGGTCAAAGTCGTAATATTCACGATAGTACTCAAGTGAGCCGTCGCTGGCTGTACAGAAAAACATATAAGTGCAGCCGTCGTCCATAAAATCATCTATTGTTACCGGAATATATAGCTGATGCTTCCCATCAGGGGAATCAAATCTGTGTGCAGCGTATTCGGGGGTAAATAATTCAAAATCCCATACATAACTTATCACGTTTGACAGGTCATAAAAATTCTTGGGAACGGTCATTTGAAAAAGAACTACACTGTCTTTTTGGGGATAAAGCATAGGGTGTTCGTTATATTCCTGTGAAGTTAGAAGGGAGAAAAAAGTGGAATTTTTAATCGTTTCAATATCCAGATTAAAATATTCAGCTGCTTTTTCGGATTCAAGAATATCAAAAAATTTCCCGTGCAAAAACATTCCTGCGGGGGGGCTGAAATGTACGCCGCTGCCGTATTTCTGAGCAAGAGTGTCGAAGATAACATCACTGTCTTTAAAGAAATTATCATCGTAGATATCGAGATATTTCTGTATCTCTTCCTCACTTGTTCCTATGCCTGAAAGATATGAAGCAATATCCTCGGGGGATCTTATAAAGGCTGCGGTATCGGTTGTCTTGTCTGCTGATGATAATATTTCGACATCACTTACAATTTTAAAGGCTTTTTCGGGAGATATTACAAGCTTTCTGAGTTCAACAAGGTCAAAAATATCGGTTGTAAGGTCGAAATTCAGATCGGAATATCCTGTTTCATCGTTATAATACCTTCCGCTATCGTCTGATGTGTTTCCGTGCATGAAATGAGTCATGATAACAAGGTCGCCAACATTTATTTCTCCATCTTCATTAAGGTCGCCGACAATTCGTGTACGTGTCTTATGCGTGATCGAATCGTCTGAATAATCAAAAGAGCGGGCGGCGAAAGTTGTCAAAGAAGAGGCAGAAAAAGCTGTCAGGGCTGAGATGATAATTGAAATGATTTTTTTCATATGTGTTACCTCCTTTAAAGACGGGAAGATGTGAACATTTCTCCTTATACCATTATATTGACATTTTCAAAGTGAAATCAATGTGATTGTATGAATATACAATGAATTTTTATAATAAAAAAGGCTCCCGTTCGGGAGCCTTTCAGCCTGTCGAAAAAGTCCAGCGAAAGCTGGTCTTTTTCGCATTTATGTGGTATAATATAGGAGAAGGGAGCTGAGTAGAATGGTGAGCGAAAACAGAGCGGAACGAAATCAAATGGAAATGTTTTGTATCGACA